>JAEULD010000171.1 GCA_016792765.1 Candidatus Odyssella sp. | reverse complement strand
TCGCGCGCGATGCTGACGACGAGTTCGAGCTTGCGCTTCTGGTCGTCGGGCGTGACCGGATTGCCGTGGTGCGAACTCGCGAAGCCGCATTGCGGGCTGATCGCGAGCTGCTCGAGCGGCACGTACTTCGCGGCCTCGTTGATGCGCGCCTTCAATTCGTCCTTCGATTCGAGCAGCGGGCGCTTCGACGTGATGAGGCCGAGCACCACCACTTTCTTGCCCTTCGGCACGAAGCGCAGCGGCTCGAAGCCGCCCGAGCGCTGGTCGTCGTATTCGAGGAAATAGCCCTCGACGTCGATCTCGTTGAACAGCGCGTCCGCCACCGGCTCGTAGCCGCCCTGCGCCAGCCAGGTGCCGGCGAAATTGCCGCGGCAGATGTGGATGCACACGGCCATGTCGGCCGGGCGGCCCTTCACCGATTCGTTGATCAGCTTCGCATAGGTATGCGGCAGCTTGTCGGGGTCCTCGCCGAGCTTCTTCGCCATGTCGCGGAATTTCGGATCGCAGAGATAGGCGAAGTCCGTCTCGTCGATCTGGATGTAGCGGCAGCCGAGCTTGGCGAGGCTCATCATCTCGTCGTTGTAGGCCTTGGCGAGGTCCGTCCAGAACGGCGCGAGGTCGGGATAGGCGTCCTTCGAGATGGCGCCGCGCCCGCCGCGGAAATGCAGCAGCGAGGGCGACGGGTAGCACACCTTCGGCACCGCCTTGGTGACGGATTTGAGATAGCTGAAATCCGGCCCCATGATCGACTTCTTGTGGTGCACCTTGCCGGTGATGTGCGGCGTCGGCGGACGGAACGAGACACCCTGGAACGTCATCGGCGTCGTGCCCTCGCGCATCTCGACGCCGCCGATCTGCTCGAGAAAGTCGATGTGCCACATGCCGCGGCGATACTCGCCGTCGGTCACGGCCTTGAGGCCGACGCTCTCCTGCAGCGCCACCGCGTCCCGGATGTGCTTGTCTTCCACCTTGCGCAGCTCGGCGGCGCTCATCTGCCCTTTCGCAACCTTGTCGCGCGCTTCGAGGATCTCCTTGGGGCGGAGCAGGCTGCCGACATGGTCGGCGCGGAACGGCGGCTTGGCGCGTGCGGACATGGCGTTTCTCCCGAGAAAGGGCGGTGATGATGTTGCAGGCGATTTAGAACCCGCGCGCCGCGCGATGCAAGAACGCCATTGCCGCGCAACGCCACCGCGCCCTTATCCGGTGGGCGCCCACCGCACTGCCCACGCATTCGATCGGCGCGGTGGCGCCCTACGACCCGCTGAGTGTATTCACGCATGATGACCCGCCGCACCGCGCTCGCCGCCGCCGCCGCTGCAATGTCCTCGCCCGCGCTCGCCGCGCCGCCGGCGCGCATCGCCTATGGCGCGCATGCGAGCCAGTGGGGCGAGCTCTTTCTGCCGCGCGGCGCCGGTAAGGTGCCGGTGATCGCGATCGTCCATGGCGGCTTCTGGCGCGAGCGCTACACGGCGGAGCTCGGCGTGCCGCTGGCGCGCGATATCGCGGCGAATCACCCGGTCGCCGCGTGGAATATCGAGTATCGCCGCGTCGGCGGCGGTGGCGGATTCCCGGCGACGCTCGAGGATGTCGCCGCCGCGCTCGACGCGCTGGCCGGATCGGCGCAGCGGGCGGCCGACGGGCGGCTCGATCTTACGCGCGTGGTCGCTGTCGGACATTCGGCCGGCGGCCATCTTGCCGGGTGGCTCGCCTCGCGCCACCGCCTGCCGTCGGGCGCGCCCGGCGCCGCGCCGCGCGTTCGCCTGAAAGGCGCGGTGCCGCAGGCCGGCGTGCTCGATGTCGCCGACGGCGCGGAACAGCGCCTCGGCGACGGCGCCATCGACGCGTTTCTCGGCGCTAGGGCCGCAAGCGTGCCGGAGCGGATCGCCGTGGCCTCGCCGATCGCGCTGCTGCCGGCCGGCGTGCCGGTGATCTGCGTGCATGGCGACGCCGACGACACGGTGCCGATCCGCCAGAGCGAACGCTATGTCGCCGCCGCGCGCGCCGCCGGCGATCCCGCGCGCCTCGTGCGCCTGCCGGGCACGGGGCATTTCGAGGTCATCGATCCCGCCGATCCCGCCTGGCGCGCGTGCAAGGAGGCGGCGCTGGAGATCGTCGGGCAAGATTGAACGAACGTAGGGGCGGGTCCCCGACCCGCCCGACTACCGCGCCGCATGATCTGCGCCGACATCGTGTACGCGGTGGCGAAGGCGGGCGGGTCGGGGACCCGCCCCTACGAGGCCACCGCCATCACACTCCGCCCCACACCTCGTTCGCGACTTCGACGCACAGGCGCAGTTTCGCCTTCTGCTCGTCCTGCGTCAGCGGGTTGCCGTCGATCGTGCTCGAGAAGCCGCATTGCGGGCTGAGCGCGAGGTTCTCGAACGGCACGTATTTCGCGGCCTCGTCGATGCGGCGCTTCAGCTCGTCCTTCGCCTCCATCGCCGGGCGCTTCGAGGTGACGAGGCCGAGCACCACCTTCTTGCCCTTCGGCACCAGCTTCAGCGGCTCGAAGCCGCCCGAGCGCTCGTCGTCGTACTCGAGGAAGAACGCGTCCACCCTGGTCGAGAACATCGCCTCGGCGACGGCGCCGTAGCCGCCCTCGGCCACCCAGGTGCCCTTCGCATTGCCGCGGCAGACATGCATCGCCACGGTCATGTCCCGCGGGCGGTCGCGGATCGAATCGTTGATCGCCTTCGCGTAGGTCCGCGCCAGCTCGTCCGGGTCGTCGCCGCGCGCCTTCGCCATGTCGCGCAGTTTCGGATCGCAGAGGTAGGCGAAGAACACTTCGTCGAACTGCAGATAGCGGCAGCCGCGCTTGGCGAGATCGGCCACTTCGGCGCGATACGCGGCGGCAAGGTCGTCCCAGAACGCGCCCATCTCCGGATAGGCCTTGCGGTCCACGGCCGCGCGCCCGCCGCGAAAATGCGCGACGCCGGGCGCGGGAATGCACACCTTCGGCAGCGCTTTCGTCACGGATTTCAGATAGTCGAAGCCCGGGCCCATGATCGGCTGGGTGTGCTTCACCGTGCCGGCCACCTCGAGCACCGGCGGCCGCCAGCCGGTCGCCTTGAAGGTCGGCTGCTCGCCGGGCTCCAGCTTCTCGCGGATGCCGCCGATGCCGACGAGGAAATCGACGTGCCAATAGGTGCGGCGGAACTCGCCGTCGGTCACGGCCTTGAAGCCGAGGCTCTCCTGCATCGCCACGGCCTCGCGGATGCACGCATCTTCCACTTTCGCCAGCTCGACGCGGCTCATCGCGCCGTCGGCCACCTTCTGACGCGCTTCCATCAGCGCCTTCGGCCGCAACAGGCTGCCGACATGGTCGGCTCGGAACGGCGGTGCGCTGCGCGCGGTCATGGGCGGTCCTCCCGAAGGTCGCTCGGGCGCGATCTTTAACATATCAATTATTTTGCCGGCAACCGGCTTGATCCCGGCGGCGTTTGGGGGTCCGCTGGCGGGACCAAGCGGTCTCGGCGCGGAGCGGCGGAATGGCGAAGAACCGGGCGAAGGCGAGAACCGGCGCTGTACGACCCAGAACACCGCGCGCGGCGCGCCCGGCCGGGCAGCCGCTGGCCAATGCCGGCATCGCGCAGGCCTTCGAAGACATCGCCGACCTGCTCGAAATCCAGGGCGA
>JAEULD010000168.1 GCA_016792765.1 Candidatus Odyssella sp. | reverse complement strand
AACGTCAGCCACGAGCTGAAGACGCCGCTCGCCTCGCTGATCGGCTTCATCGAGACGCTGCGCGGCCCCGCGGCCGGCGACGCCGAGGCGCGCCAGCGATTCCTCGAGATCATGCAGGAGCAGGCCGCGCGCATGCGCCGGCTGGTCGACGACATCATGTCGCTCTCGCGCATCGAGCTCGAGGAGCACCAGCCGCCCACGGGCCGCGTCGAGCTGCTGCCGATCCTCCAGAACCTCATGGAGGCGCTGCAGGTGCAGGCGATGAAGCGGCGCATCACGTTCCGCATCGAGCGCCGCGTCGCCGCCGACGACCGCCTCGCCGTCACCGGCGAGCGCGATCAGCTCATCCAGGTGTTCCAGAACCTGCTCGACAACGCGGTGAAATACGGCCGCGAGGGAACCGCCGTCGTGATCTCGGTCGCGCGCGCGAGCGGCGACCGGCTGGCCGCGGCGCGCGATCCGCGCGCGGCCGAGGCGGCGGAGGTGGCCGTCATCGATCAGGGCGAGGGCATTCCGGCCGAGCACCTCTCGCGCCTCACCGAGCGGTTTTATCGCGTCGACCGCGGCCGCTCGCGCCAATTGGGCGGAACCGGCCTCGGCCTCGCGATCGTGAAACACATCCTCAACCGCCACGGCGGCCGCCTCGCGATCGACAGCAAGCTCGGCCAGGGCAGCCGGTTCACGGTGTTTTTGCCAATAGCGCCCGCGGGTTAGGCCGCCGGCCATCATGCCGCAGGCGCTGCAACAAAACTGACATGCAACGGTCATAAGACTGTTGCCCGCCCTCACTAGCTTGCCGCTGCACGGCCGGACCGGACATGCAGGGTTCGCCGGCATCGTCCAATTCCCGGGGGCCGGAGACGCCGGCGCCCGCCATCATGTCGAGGAGGTGCGAGGTGAAGAAAGCCGTGACGATGGCCGCGCTGTGCGCGGCCGCCCTGGTCGGCCAGGCCCATGCGCAATCGCGCGACCAGATTCGCATCGTCGGCTCGTCGACGGTCTATCCGTTCACGACCACGGTGGCCGAGCGCTTCGCCAAGGCCGGCAAGTTCAAGGCGCCGGTGGTCGAATCGACCGGCACCGGCGGCGGCATGAAGCTGTTCTGCGCCGGCGTCGGCACGCAGCATCCCGATCTCACCAACGCCTCGCGCCGCATGAAGAAGAGCGAGTTCGACGAGTGCGGCAAGAACGGCGTGAAAGACATCTTCGAGATCAAGGTGGGCTTCGACGGCATTGCGATCGCCCAGTCCAAGACGGGGCCGAAGTTCAACCTGACGCTGGGCCAGCTCTGGCTCGCGCTCGCCAAGGAAGTGCCGGAAGGCAACAAGGACGGCGGCAAGCTGATCCCGAATCCGAACAAGACCTGGAAGGACATCGACGCGTCGTTCCCGGCCGTCAAGATCGAAGTGCTCGGCCCGCCGCCCACCTCGGGCACGCGCGACTCGTTCAACGAGCTGGCGCTCGAGGCCGGGTGCGACAGCTTCCCGTCGCTGAAGGCGCTCGCCAAGTCCGACGCCAAGAAGCACAAGGCCGTCTGCCAGAGCATTCGCGAAGACGGCGCCTACGTCGAGGCCGGCGAGAACGACAACGTGATCGTGCAGAAGCTCGTCGCCAATCCCAATGCGGTCGGCGTCTTCGGCTTCAGCTTCCTCGATCAGAACAAGGACAAGCTCTACGGCCACACGATCAACGGCATCGAGCCCACCTTCGACACGATCTCGAGCGGCAAGTATCCGATCGCGCGCGACATGTACGTCTACGTGAAGAAGGCGCATGTCGGCGTGGTGCCGGGCATCGCGGAGTTTGTCGCCGAGTACACCGCTTCCCGCGCGATGGGCAAGCGCGGCTACCTCGTCGGCAAGGGCCTCGTGCCGCTGCCCGACGACGAGTTCAAGAAAGTGAACGACGCGGCCAAGACGATGACGAACCTCAGCATGTGACGAAACGGCGGCCGCTCCCGCATCCGCGGGAGCGGCCGGACTTCTGCCGATCGACGTCCGAACGAAAACCCGAGCGGCGGGCGCTCGGAGGCGGGGCATGGACTATCCGGTCATCCTGGCGACGCTGCTGATCCTGTCCTGCGCCGGATTCTACCTCGGCCGCCGCCGCGCCATCGTCGCCTCGGGCGGCTCGCTGCGCGCGCTGCACTCGCTGCCGAGCTATTACGGCTTCTACATCGCGGTCTGGGCCGGCGTCCCCGCGCTGATCCTGTTCCTCGTCTGGATCGCCGCGCAGAACTCGGTCATCGACCATCTCGTGCAGGCCGCGCTGCCCGATCCGCTGCGCGCGCTGGCGCCCGACCGCAAGGCGCTGCTGATGGCCGACATCCGCAACATCGCCACCGGCAACGTGGTCCGCGCGCAGCCCGACGCCGCCGTCGCCGCCGCCGCCGAGCACTACAAGCGCCTCGCGGAGCTGAGCCGCTGGATGCTCGTCGCCGCGATGCTGTTGCTGACGAGTCTCGGCACGTTCGTCGCCTATCGCCGCATCGATCCGGCCATGCGCGCGCGCAACGCCGTGGAGCGGGCGGCGCGCTGGTTCCTCATCGTGTGCTCGACGATCGCGGTGTTCGCCACGATCGGGATCATCCTCTCGCTGCTGTTCGAGGCGCTGCGCTTCTTCGACCGCGTGCCGGTGGGCGAGTTCCTGTTCGGCCTGCGCTGGAGCCCGCAGGAAGCGCTGCGCGCCGACCAGGTCGGCTCCTCCGGCAGCTTCGGCGCCGTGCCCGTCTTCACCGGCACGCTGCTCATCACCGCGATCGCGATGCTCGTCGCCGGTCCGGTCGGGCTGTTCGCGGCGATCTACCTCTCGGAATACGCCTCGCCGCGCGTGCGCAACTGGGTCAAGCCGGTGATGGAGGTGCTGGCCGGCATTCCCACCGTCGTCTACGGCTTCTTCGCGGCGCTCACCGTGGCGCCGTTCATCCGCGATCTCGGCCTCTCGCTCGGCCTCGACACGGCCTCGGAAAGCGCGCTCGCCGCCGGCCTGGTCATGGGCGTGATGATCATCCCCTACGTCTCGTCGTTGGCCGACGACGTCATCAACGCCGTGCCCCAGTCGCTGCGCGACGGCGCCTACGGCCTCGGCGCCACGCGCTCCGAGGCGGTGCGCCACGTGGTGATCCCGGCGGCGCTGCCCGGCATCGTCGGCGCGCTGCTGCTCGGCGTCTCGCGCGCGGTCGGCGAGACGATGATCGTCGTGATGGCCGCGGGGCTCTCGGCCAAGCTCACCGCCAACCCGCTCGACAACGTGACGACCGTGACGGTCCAGATCGTGACGCTGCTGGTCGGCGATCAGGAGTTCGACAGCGCCAAGACGCTCTCGGCGTTCGCGCTCGGCCTCGTTCTGTTCGTGGTCACGCTCGGGCTCAACGTCATCGCGCTCCGCGTCGTGCAGAAATACCGGGAAAAATATGACTGACGCGCGCCCGGCCTTCATTCCCTCGGAGCGCCAGCGCGCGCTGGTGGCGCGCGGCATTCGCCGCCGCCGCCGCGCCGAGCGGCGCTTCCAGGCCTACGGCATCGCGGCGATCGTTTTCGCGGTGTCGATGCTGGCGCTGCTGCTGGTCTCGGTCGCAGGGCAGGGCTGGAGCGCGTTCCTGCAGACGAACATCACGCTCGAGGTCGCGCTGCCCAAGGACGAGATCGATCCCGACGGCAAGGGCGCCGCGGCGATCCGCGAGGCGAACTTCCAGGCGATCGTCGAAGACGCGCTGTTCCGGAAGCTCGGCGTCTCGGGGCGCGACGACGAGCGGCTGGCCGCGAAGATGATCAGCGCCGGCTCCGACGCGATCCTGCGCGATCGGGTGCTCGCCGATCCGGCGCTCGTCGGCAAGACGGTCACGATCGCTCTCCCGGCGCACTCCGACATCGACATGGCGTGGAAGGGCCATATCCGCCGCGGCGCGCCCGAGCAGGATCGCGTGGTGAAGGACAGGCAGTTCCAGTGGCTGGATGCGCTCGCCAAGGCCGGCGCGGTACACACCGGATTCAACTGGCGCTTCTTCTCGCTCGGCGATTCGAACGAGCCCGAGCTCGCCGGCATCCTGGGCGCGCTCACCGGCTCGGCCTACACCATGCTGGTCACGCTGCTGCTGTGCTTCCCGATCGGCGTCGCCGCCGCGATCTATCTCGAGGAATACGCGCCCAAGAACCGGCTCACCGACCTCATCGAGGTGAACATCAACAACCTCGCCGCGGTGCCGTCGATCGTGTTCGGCCTGCTCGGCCTCGCCGTGTTCCTCAACTTCTTCGGCCTGCCGCGCTCGGCGCCGCTGGTGGGCGGCATGGTGCTGAGCCTGCTCGTGCTGCCCACGATCATCATCGCCACGCGCGCCTCGTTCAAGTCGGTGCCGCCCTCGATCCGCGAGGCCGCCTACGGCCTCGGCGCCTCGAAGATGCAGGTCATCCTGCATCACGTGCTGCCGCTCGCCATGCCCGGCATCCTCACCGGCACGATCATCGGCATGGCGCACGCGCTCGGCGAAACCGCGCCGCTGCTGATGATCGGCATGAAGGCGTTCATCGCCGCACCGCCGGTCTCGCCGCTCGATCCGGCCACCGCGCTGCCGGCGCAGGTCTTCATCTGGGCCGACAAGCCCGAGCGCGGCTTCCAGGAGAAGACGGCGGCGGCGATCCTCGTGCTGCTCGTCTTCCTCGTGATGATGAACGCGCTCGCCGTCTATCTCCGCCGCAAGTTTGAACGCCGCTGGTAAGGGGTGCATCATGGATACCGTCCCGCCCGTCGTCCCCGCCGCCGCCGCCGAAGCCATGGTGCTCGCCAACACGCCGAAACTCACCTCGCGCCGCTGCAACGTGTTCTACGGCACGAAGCAGGCGCTGTTCGACGTCGACGTCGACATACTGCCCAACCAGATCACGGCCTTCATCGGCCCGTCCGGCTGCGGCAAGTCCACGTTCCTGCGCTGCTTCAACCGCATGAACGACACGATCGACATCTGCCGCGTCAGCGGCGACCTGCGCCTCGACGGCGAAGACATCTATTCGCGCGACATCGACGTGGTGCAGCTGCGCGCCCGCGTCGGCATGGTGTTCCAGAAGCCGAATCCGTTCCCGAAGTCGATCGCCGAGAACGTCGCCTACGGGCCGAAGATCCACGGCCTCGTCGCGAGCAAGAGCGAGATCGAGGCCGTCGTCCAGACCAGCCTCGAGAAGGCCGGGCTCTGGAACGAGGTGAAAGACCGGCTCGACGAGCCCGGCACCGGCCTTTCGGGCGGCCAGCAGCAGCGCCTGTGCATCGCGCGCGCGATCGCGGTCAGCCCCGAGGTGATCCTGATGGACGAGCCGTGCTCCGCGCTCGACCCGATCGCCACCGCGCGCATCGAGGAGCTGATGGACGAGCTGCGCCAGCAATACACGCTGATCATCGTCACCCATTCGATGCAGCAGGCCGCGCGCGTCTCGCAGAAGACCGCGTTCTTCCACCTCGGCAGGCTGATCGAATACGGCGACACCGAGCAGATCTTCACCGCGCCCAAGGACAACCGGACCCAGGGCTACATCACCGGCCGGTTCGGCTGAGCGCCCGGGACATCGAGGCCATGCAACAGAAACACATCGTCAAGTCCTTCGACGACGAGCTGCGCCACCTGCATCTCGTCATCGCGCGCATGGGCGGCCTCGCCGAGGAGCAGCTCGCCAACGCGCTCGCCGCGATCTCGGAGCAGGACAGCTCGCTGGCGATGCGCACCGTCCAGTCGGACGCGAAGGTGGACGACCTCGAGCGCGAGGCCGACGCGCAGGTGATCCGCCTGCTCGCGCTGCGCCAGCCGATGGCCAACGATCTCCGCCAGATCCTGGCGGCGCTCAAGGTCGCGGCCGCGATCGAGCGCGTCGCCGATTACGCGAAGAACGTCGCCAAGCGCGCGATCGCGCTCAACGAGCTGCCCTCGGTGCAGCCGGTGCACAGCATCCCGCGCATCGGCCGCGCGGCCCTCGCGATGCTCAAGGACGTGCTCGACGCCTACAACGCCAGCGACGCCGAGAAGGCGCTCGAGGTGTGGAACCGCGACGAGACGATCGACGATCTCTACAACAGCCTGTTCCGCGAGCTGCTCACCTACATGATGGAGGATGCGCGCAACATCACGCCGTGCACGCATCTGCTGTTCATCGCCAAGAACCTCGAGCGCATCGGCGACCACTGCACGAACATCGCCGAGAACGTCTATTTCCTCGTCACCGGGCGCCAGCCGGGCGGCGAGCGCCCCAAGGGCGGAAAGGACGATCTGAATGTTGCATCCCCCGCCAAGCAAGCGCCGCAGTGAGGGCGCGGCCGGCGCCGCCGCCGACCGCGCGGCGCTGAAGCCGCTGGTCCTCGTCGTCGAGGACGAACCGGCGCTGGTCACGCTGCTGCGCTACAATTTCGAGGCCGCCGGCTACGAGGTGGCGACCGCGCTCGACGGCGACGAGGCGCTGACCGCGATCGCCGAGCGCCGGCCCGATCTCGTCGTGCTCGACTGGATGCTGCCCTCCACCTCGGGGCTCGAGGTCTGCCGCCAGATCCGCCGCAAGGCCGAGACGCGCGACGTTCCGGTGATCATGCTCACCGCGCGCGGCGAGGAGGCCGACCGCGTGCGCGGCCTCGACAGCGGCGCCGACGATTACGTCACCAAGCCGTTCTCGCCGGCCGAGCTGGTGGCGCGCGTGCGCGCCGTGCTGCGCCGGGCGCGGCCGTCCACGGCCGAGGAGGCGCTCGACTATGCCGGCATCCGCATGGATCTCGCCGCCCACCGCGTCGCGCGCAATGGCCGCGCGATCCATCTCGGCCCCACCGAGTTCCGCCTGCTGCGCCATTTCCTCGAGCATCCCGGCCGCGTCTTCGCGCGCGAGCAATTGCTCGACGCGGTCTGGGGCCACGACGTCTACGTCGAGCCGCGCACGGTCGACGTCCACATCCGCCGCTTGCGAAAGGCCATCAACGCCGAAGGCGAGCCCGACGTGATCCGCACCGTGCGCTCGGCGGGCTATGCGCTGGACGTCGACGAGGCGTAAAGCACCGTTCGGGGCCGCGTGCCTCGCGATAAGCTATTGAAATATCAGAATCTCGAATTGATATTGCGTCGCAGCAATACCGTTTGACGGTTAATGCTGACGACTGATAGAAATCGTCAGCTTTCAAGAACACGGCCTCCAGCATGTCCTCCCGGCGCCCCCAGAGCACCGACAAGACGGTTGCGCGCATCCTCGACGCGGCCGAGGAGCAGTTCCGGCGCGTGGGCTACGCCAAGACGGCGGTGGCCGATATCGCGCGCGCGCTCGGCATGTCGCCGGCCAACATCTACCGCTTCTTCGCCTCCAAGGCGGCGATCAACGAGGCGATCTGCGAGAAGCACTTCGCCGAGGTGCACGGCCTGCTGCGCGCGCTGACGGCCGAAGACCGTCCGGCGGCCGAACGGATCGAGCGCTTCGTCGTCGAGCTGCACCGCTACAACAAGATGCGCTGCGTCTCCGAGCGGCGCATGCACGACATGGTGGCGGCGGGGATGGAGGAGAACTGGGCCGCCGTCGAGCGCCACATCGCGGCGCTGCACGAAATGATCGCCGCGCTGGTCGCCGACGGCGTCGCGCGCGGCGAGTTCGCGCCCGGCACCGAGCCGATGGACGCGGCGCGCGCGCTGTGCACGGCCTGCACCGGCGTTCTGCATCCGGCGATCATCGCGCAGTTCGCGCACAAGGACCTCGAGGAAGATGCGAAGCGCGTCGTTCGTTACCTGATCGCGGCGCTCGCGCGCCCGCAACGCGCGGCCTGAAGAAAAAGAAGCCGGCGCCGCGGCGCCGAACCGACCGGCAAAGCCGGCGGACCGAGAAAAGACCGGAACCGACGGTTCATCCAACGAGGGATCAAGTGAGCGACCCCCAATCGAGGATCAAGGCGCCCCGCCAGCGCGCGAAGAAGCGCTGGTACGTCGTCACCATCGTCGCGCTCGTCGTGCTGTTCGGCGGGCTGGCCGCGTTCAACTACGTGCTGAAGCCGATGTTCATCGCCGGCTTCGTGGCGAAGCTCCAGGCGCAGCCGCCGGTTCCGGTCACCACCGTGCTGGCGAAGGCCGAGTCCTGGCGCGGCGAATTGCCGGCGATCGGCACGATCGAGGCGCAGCGCGGCGTGACGCTGGCGCCGCAGATCGCGGGCCGCGTCGACGCGATCCTGTTCGAATCGGGCAGGTGGGTGAAGGCCGGCGAGACGATCCTGAAGCTCGACGATTCCACCGAGCGCGCGCAGCTCCAGGCGGCCACGGCCGACATGCGCCTCAAGGAGCTGAACCTCATCCGCGCGCGCGAGCTGGCCGAGCGCGGCAACATGGCCCAGGCCAATCTCGACACCGCGATCGCGCAGCGCGACCAGTCCGCGGCGCAGGTGGAGCTGATCCGCGCGCAGATCAACCAGAAAACCATCGTGGCGCCGTTCGCCGGCCGGCTCGGCATCCGCCAGGTCAATCTCGGCCAGTATCTCGCGGCCGGCGCCGCCATCGTCACGCTGCAGTCGGTCGATCCGATCTTCGTGAACTTCACGCTGCCCGAGCGCGAGATCCCGCGCTTGAAGGTGGATCAGGCGGTGACGGTAACGGTGGAAGGCCTCGCCGGCCGGGTGTTCGAGGGCAAGATCACCTCGCTCGACGCCAAGGTCGACGACGCCACGCGCAACCTGCTCGTCCAGGCCACGCTCGCCAACAAGGACGGGCTGCTGGTGCCCGGCCAGTTCGCGCGCCTCACCGTGAAGCTCTCGGAAGAGCGCCCGGTCGTGGCGGTGCCCGAAACCGCGGTTTCGTTCAGCCTCTACGGCGATTCGGTCTACGTCGTCGTCGCGAAGAAAGACAAGGACGGCAAGCCCGTATTGGCCGCCGACGGCAAGCCCGTGCTCACCACCGAACGGCGCTTCGTGCGCGTCGCCGAGCGGCGCGCCGGCCAGGTCGGCCTCTCCGAAGGCGTCAAGGACGGCGAACGCGTCGTCACCTCGGGCCAGACGCGCCTCATGCCCGGCGGCACGGTGCAGCTCGACGACCGGCCCGCGCTCGTCCCGCCGCAGGAAAGGCCGAAGCCATGAGCGGGGTCGCCGCCGCGGTCGAGGGCGCGCGCCGCGCCTTCACCGACATCTTCATCAAGCGGCCCGTCCTCTCGACGGTGGTGAGCCTGCTGATCCTGCTGCTCGGCATCCAGGCGTTCTTCTCGCTGCCGATCCGGCAGTATCCGAAGCTCACCAACACCACGATCGAGATCACGACCACCTACCCCGGCGCCAACGCCGACCTGATGCAGGGCTTCGTCACGATCCCGATCCAGCAGGCGGTGGCCAGCACCGAGGGCATCGACTACATCACGTCGTCGAGCACGCAGGGCGTCAGCGTCGTGAAGCTCACGCTGCGGCTCAACGCCGACGGCGACCGGGCGCTGACCGAGGTGCTCGCGAAGACCAACCAGGTGAGGAACGTGCTGCCGCGCGCGGCCAACGACCCGATCGTCGTGAAGACGACGGGCGACGCGTTCGCGCTCATGTACATCGGCTTCAACAGCGACGTGCTGACGTCGGCGCAGATCACCGACTACCTCGTGCGCGTGATCCAGCCGCGCCTCCAGACGATCGACGGCGTCTCGCAGGCGCAGATCCTGGGCGGCCAGAACTTCGCGATGCGCATCTGGCTCGATCCGGCCAGGATGGCGGCGCTCGGCGTCACCGCCACCGACATCCAGGCCGCGCTCCAGGCCAACAACTTCACCTCCGCGCCCGGCGAGGTGAAGGGCGATTTCATCCGCGTCACGATCAACGCCGACACGAGCCCGTCCAGCGTCGACGGCTTCGAGCAGCTCGTCGTGCTCGCCAAGGGCAGGAGCCTCGTCCGCCTGCGCGACGTCGCCAAGGTGGAGCTCGGGCCGCAGAGCGTCGTCTCGTCGTCGATGTTCAACGGCTTGAAGGCCGTGTTCGTCGGCGTCTACACCGCGCCCACGGCCAACCCGCTCACCGTCATCGACGCGGTGCGCAAGGCGATGCCCGACATCCAGGCGCAATTGCCGGCGGGCCTGAAGGCGAACATCGCCTACGACGCCACCAAGTTCATCCAGGCCTCGATCGACGAGGTGATCGCGACGATCGTCGAGGCGGCGGTCATCGTCATCATCGTCATCTTCCTGTTCCTCGGCAACATCCGCTCCACGATCATCCCGATCGTCACGATTCCGCTCTCGCTCGTGGGCGTGCTGTTCCTGCTGCTCGTGCTCGGCTATTCGATCAACCTGCTCACGCTGCTGGCGATGGTGCTGGCGATCGGCCTCGTCGTCGACGACGCCATCGTGGTGGTCGAGAACATCCACCGCCACATGGAGGAAGGCATGTCGCCGATGCAGGCGGCCTTCAAGGGCATGGCCGAGATCACGACGTCGGTCGTCGCCATGACGATCACGCTCGCGGCCGTCTTCGCGCCGCTGATGTTCACCGGCGGCCTGACCGGCTCGCTCTTCCGGGAATTCGCCTTCACCCTCGCGGGTGCGGTCGTCATCTCCGGCCTGGTCGCCTTGACGATCACGCCGATGATGTCGGCCCGCATCCTGAAATCGGGCGTCCACAGCCGGTTCCAGGCCGCGGTCGACCATTTCTTCGACCGCTTCGCCAACGGTTACGAGCGCTGGGTCTCCGGCTCGCTGAACTATCGTCCCGTCACCTTGCTCGTGGTCATCGCGCTGGTCGGGGCGACCGGCTTCATGTTCTTCAAGACGTCCAGCGA
>JAEULD010000142.1 GCA_016792765.1 Candidatus Odyssella sp. | reverse complement strand
GGCTGGCGGATGGGGTGGGATTCGAACCCACGATACGCTTTTGACGTATACACGCTCTCCAGGCGTGCGCCTTAGACCACTCGGCCACCCATCCGCGAAACCAGGAAGACCGCGGCCCGGAGCGTGCGGCTGGAGCCGGGGGCCGGCGGCGCGCTTGATATAACAATGCCGGGGCCATGCGCCAACCCCCGCCGCCGTGCTAGGAAGCCGCGGCCGCCGGCCCGCGCCCGGCCACATCCTGGGAGCCCATGCGCCTCGTCCGCGCCGTCCTCGCCCTGCTCGGCATCCTCGCGCTGCTCGCCGCCGCCGCCGCGTTGGCGGCGGAGGCCGCGAGCTACGCGCGCGGCGGCGCGCCGTTGGCCAAACCGCTCGGCCAGGTGTGGCGCGAGCTGCACCTGCTCAGCCTCCAGCTGTTCCAGGTGGGCGTCGAGCGCAAGCTCGGCCTCGACTGGCTGTGGCAGCTCGTGCTCCAGGAAATGCTCGCCTGGCCGCCGGCGGCCGTGGCCGGCGCGTTCGCGGCGCTCGGCCTCGCGCTGCTGCTGGCCGCGCGCGCGCTCCGGCGCCGGCGCTGAGCGGCGCGGGTTCACCTCCGCTTAACCGCGCCGGTTAGCGTTTCGCACGCGCCCGCGCGCTAACCTTCCGGCACGGCGGCTGCCGGCGTTTCCCCGACGCGCGGCCGCCCCGGCTTCTGTCGCAGGAGGCTTTGCATGGCGCTGTTGCGCTCGCTGGGAGCGCTGGCTTTCGTTCTGGGCGTGGCGCTCTTGGCGCTCGACGCCGCGCGCGCGCTCAACGGCGGGCAGTTCGCGGCCACGTCGCTCGAGCAGTTCTGGACCAACCTCGGCGGCGACGGACTGTTCCAGATGCGCCTCCATTTCCAGGGCTGGTTCGGCGACATGGCGGAGAAGCTGCTCGATCTGCCGGCCGCGCTGCTGCTGTTCGGCCTCGGCATGACGCTGCTGATCGCCTTCGACGGCGTGCAGCGCGACAAGGCGCGCAAGCCGCTGCTGTTCTGAGGCCGCGCCGGCGCTAGGCGAGCGGCACGTCGAGCGGGTTGTAGCTGTAGAGCCAGTTCGAGCGCTCGCGGTCCATGTTGCGCCGGGCGAAGGCGGCGCGCAGCTCGTCGACCGATTTCAGGTGGAACAGCCGGCGATTGTCGCGCGATTCGTCGACGATGCGGCGGGTGCGCGGCATGCGGTTGCGCGCGTAGAGCGCGAGCGCCGCCTCCACCGTGCGCGATGCCGAAAGCGAACGCGCGAGCACCGCCGCGTCTTCCACCGCCATCGCGGCGCCCTGCGCGAGATAGGGCAACGTCGGGTGCGCGGCATCGCCCAGCAGCACGGCGCGGCGCGTGTGCCAGCGGTCGAGATGCGGATGCGCGTTGAGCGCCCAGCGATAGCATTCGTCGCGGTCGACCGTGTCGACGATGGTCTGGATGTCGGGATGCCAGCCGGCCAGCTCGGCCTTGAGCTCGGCCCACGGGCGCTTCTGCGTCCACGATTCCTCGATCCATTCGTCGAGCTCGATCGCGGCGACGAAATTCAGCAGCGTGCCGCCGCGCAGGAAATAGACCACCGCGTGCTTGTCGGGCCCGACCCAGATCGACGACTTGCCGTCGAGGAAGCCGCGCGGCAGCCGCTCGACCGGCACGGTGAGGCGCCAGGCCGAATCGCCGGTGTATTCCGGCTTGTTCTCGCCGGCGATCTGGCGGCGCACCGCCGACTTGATGCCGTCGGCGCCGACGAGCAGCGCGCCCTCCACCGTGCGACCGTCGGCGAGGCGCACCGTCACCGCGTCGTCGGTTTCGGCATAGCCCGTCACCTCGGCGTCGAGACGGACGCAATCGGGCTTCAAGGCCTCGAGCCGCTCGACGAGGATCGCGTGGAAGTCGGCGCGATGGAGCTGGAGATAGGGCGCGCCGTGCCGCGCCTCGTGCGTGGCCGCGAGCGACAGGGCCTGCAGCACCTCGCCGCTGTCGAACAGGCGGAACTCGGTCACCGGCGGCAGGTAGGCGACCGCGCGCAGCCGGTCGAGCACGCCCAGGTGGCGCATCACGTGCGTGGCGTTGGCGCTCTGCTGGATGCCGGCGCCGATCTCGCCGAGCGCCGGCGCGCGCTCGTAGATCTCGACGTCGCGCCCGGCCTGCAGCAGGCAGCACGCCGCCGTGAGCCCGCCGATCCCCGCCCCGGCGATGATGATCGTCTCGTTCGTCCTGGCCATGCCCCTCGTGTTCCGCGTGTTCCAAGGTGCGCGGCCGCCGGGCGCGTGTCGCCCCGAAGCGCGGGCCGCTGGGCGGCGACTTTAGGCATGCGCCGGCGCGGGGCGCCATAAGGGGAAGCGAATGCGGGACATGCCGCGCCGGACGCGGCGGCGCGCGGGAGGCCGGGCCATGACGAGAAAAGACAAGGAATGACGAGTTCCGCCGCTGAATTGGCTTTTCTCATCAAGTCTTGTCGTTTCTCATCTTTTCTCGGCTCTTGTCGGGCCTCCGGCCTGGCTTTTCTCATCATGTCCGGCGCCGAACGCGGGCCGCGGACAACGTCTTCCGGAGGAACGCGCCCATCGTCCTCGGGCGCCGCCCGTTTCGCCGCGCCGGCACCGCCGCGCGCCCGATCCGGGCCGTGGAGAATGACTAGCACATTACAAGAACAAAATCAAGCGCCAGACACTGTCTGAGTTCGAAGTTTCGCTCCGCATCGAAGACGTAGGGGCGGGTCCCCGACCCGCCCGTGTTTCCGCAGGCGGAGCCGCCGGCCGGCATTTGCCTGTCGTTGCCACGGTGCGCTTCCGGCGGATTCCGCCGCGCGTCGGCACGGGCGGGTCGGGGACCCGCCCCTACGGCGCATTCGGTCGCCGCTGCTCCGGGGCGAATTTCGAACCGAGACAGTGCCAAGCGAAAACGCGCCGCGCCGGCGACGTCGCGCCGGAGCGCCCGTTCGAGCTGCGACTCCGGCCCGGTCCCGGCGATCGCGCCGCCGGCCCTGCCCGTCGCGCTACTTCACGACCTCCCAGAACAGCCCCGCGACGCAGACGAAGCCCAGGACGAACGCCAGCGTGCGCACATAGGGGATCGCGGCGAGATAGACGACCGCGTGGATCACGCGCAGCCAGAAGAAGGCCATGGCCCAGAACGCCGTCATCGCGTTGGCCTTGCCGGCGACGTGCGCCACCAGCACCAGCGCCGCGAACGGCGCGAAGGTTTCCACCGCGTTGAGATAGGTGCG
>JAEULD010000127.1 GCA_016792765.1 Candidatus Odyssella sp. | reverse complement strand
CGGCCGCCCGGCCCGGCCTGCTTCGCCAGTTCGCGCTCGGCCTCGGCGTTTTCGCGCTCGTCCTCGCGGTTGCGGTTCCGCTGGCGCTGATCTCGGAGGGCCTGGCGCTCGCCGGCGCGGTCGCCGTGGGTGCCGTGGCCGTGGCGGTGTTCGCGCGCCGCCTGCTGATCGCGCCGCTGGTGGCGGCGCTGCTGGCCGTGCTCGGCGCTTTCGCCGTAGCGCATTCGATCCATGTCGCGCGCCAGGATGCGACGGTTCCGATCCGCATTGCCGATCTCGCGCCGGCGGCCGGGCTCCAGGCGGGCGGCGCCCCGCCGGTCGTCGCCGCGGTCTTGCCGACGCGCGCCGAGATCGGGGCCACGCGCGTGCCGATCGCCGGGTGGGCGTTTCCGGCCGCGCTGTTCGCGCTGTGGGCGGCGGGATTCGCCGCGATCCGCGCGGCCCACGCGTCGGCACGCTGGCTCCTGCGGCACGCGGCGGCGCGCACGGCGCCGCTGCCGGCTTAGCCCGGCGCCGCCCTATCCGATCACGTTCTTCTCGACGACGGGCCGGCCCGCCGCGATGCGCGCATAGCCGAAGATCGAGAGATCGAGGCTCGCGAAGCGCCCGTGCGCGATCAGCTCGGCGACCGCGCGGCCGGCGGCCGGCGATTGCTGGATGCCGTGGCCGCTGAATCCGTTCGCGAAAAAGAAATTCGCGATCTCGGGATGCGGGCCGAGCACGGCGTTCTGGTCGAAGGTATTGTACTCGTAATAGCCGGCCCAGGCGTTGACCGGCTTGATCGCCTCGAACGCGGGCACGCGCGCCGCCAGCGCCGGCCACAGCACGTCGTCGAACAGGCGATGATCGACCTCGAGCGGCAGCTCGTGGAGGTCCTCGTCCTTGGGCGGCGAGGTTCCGGCGATGAAATAGGCGCCCTCGGCGCGGAAGAAGACGCCGGACGGATCGATCACCAGCGGGCAATCGGGGAACGTGCGCCGCGCGTCGAACACGAAGATGCAGCGCCGCCGCGCCTCGACCGGCAGCGGAATCCCGGCCATGGCCGCCACCGCGCGCGCCCACGGCCCGGCGGCGTTGACGAGCGCGCCGCAGGCGATCTCGTCGCCGTTCGCAAGCCGGACGGCGGTCACGCGGCTGCGGTCCGTGCGGATCGCGGCCGCCTCGGCGTCGAGGTAGACGGCGCCGAGCGACTTCGCCTTGCGGCGGAACGCCTGCATCAGGCCGTAGCCGTCGAACCATCCCTCGCCCGCCAGGCCGAGCGAGCCCAGCGCCACGCCGTCGAACGACATCCAGGGAAAGCGGGCCGCGAGCTCGGCCGGCGAAAGCAGGGCGATCTCCGCGCGCTCGGCGCGCTGGATCGCGTGGTTTTCGCGCAGCGCCGCCGCGTGGCCCGGGGTCGCGAGATAGAGGTAGCCGCGCGTCGTGAGGCCGATCTCCGGCGCCTCGCCGCCCACCGCGAGATGGCGGCCGACCTCCGCGAGGAACGCGAAGCCGAAGCGCGACATGCGGATGTTCTCGGGCGTCGAGAACTGCTGGCGGATCGAGCTCGCCGACAGCGCCGACGACGCGCGCCGGTACGTCGGATCGCGCTCGACGACGGTGACGCGCCCCTTCCACGCGGGATCGCTGAGCAGGAAATACGCGACGGCGCTGCCGATGGCGCCGCCGCCGATGATCGCCACGTCGGTGCTGGAAGGCATGGGCGGCCGTCTGACGGTTCTGTGCGGCGCGACCGTATCAAGCCTGCCGCCGCCGCGAAAGCGGCGCGCGTCAGCGCCGCCCCGGCATCGGCGGCAGGTCGTGCACGAAGCCCACGATGATGAAATCCACCCGCTCCGGGTCGTCGCCGGCGAACGGCAAGGCGAGGCGGTGCAGCGAACCCGAGCGCAGCGCGTCGGGCCGGAACGTGCCCTCCGCGTACCAGGGCCGGCGGTCCGCGATCATGCGCTCGTAGGCTTCGATCACGCCGTTGCCCAGCACGATCACGCCGGGCTCGTCGACATAGCGGCCCTTGGCGGAGCGGCCGCGCGCCTCCACGACGCCCTCGCCTTCGAGCCGGACGCGGAAGCGCAGCTTGCCGCCCGCGCCGCGCTCCACCTCGTTCACGATCAGGAACGGCAGCAGCCGCGGCATCCGGAACGGATCGAAATCCGCGCGCCGCGGCAAGGCGCGGACCGCGCGCAGCGCCTCCCAATGGTCGTAGAAGTCCCGCAGGAGCGGATGACGGATCGTGTCGCGCATGACACCGGTGCCTCCCCCACCCTCCGTCGCCCGCCGGCGATCGGCCGAAGCCCGCGGCGGCGCGGTGCGGCTCAGCCCGCGCCGAGCAAATCGTTCATCGCGCGCAGGCGCCGGACCAGCGTGCGCATCACGTCGATCGCGAAGAACGGCGTCTGCCGCACCAGCAGCAGGAACAGCTTCTCGTCGATCTCGACGGCCTCGCAATCGGTCTTGGCGACGACGCTGGCGCTGCGCGGCCCGTAATCGATCATGGCCATCTCGCCGAAGATGCCGCCGCCCTCGACCGCCTCGACCTCGCGCCCCTTCACGACGACCGCGGCCTTGCCCTTGTTCAGATAGAACATGTGCGAGCGCGGCTCGCCCTCGCGCATGATCGTCGCGCCGGCCGGATAGTGCCGGGCGACGCCGCCGAGCTTCTGAATGATGCCGAAATCGACCTCGCGGTCGCGCGAGATGCTCATGAGATGCCCCCAACCCTCTCCCGAAGCGGAAGCTATCGGCGCGCCGCAGATCGGTCAAATGCCGGCGGGGCGGGGATCGCCGCCTGCGGCGGCCGCGGCCGCAAGATTCTTGAGGCATCGGCCGGCCGATCGTGATTACAGTAGGGGCATGGCCGGCGGGCGCTGCGACGCCGCGGCCGCGCCGGGGGATTGGGACGAAGTGCCGGGCATGCGTTTGATCCGCTCGTTGCGCCAGGCGCTGTTCGGCCGCCTGGGCGCCCTGCTGTTGCTGGTCCTGCTCTGCCTGGTGCGGATCTGGGACCCGAGCCTGATCCAATTCATCCGGGTCAAGGGCTTCGACACCTATCAGAGCCTGAAGCCGTCCACGGTCGCCGAGCGGCCGGTCGTCATCGTCGACATCGACGACGAGAGCCTCGCGCAGTACGGCCAGTGGCCCTGGCCGCGCACCTTGCTCGCGCGGATGACCGAAAAGCTTGCGGAATACGGCGTCGCCGCGATCGGCTTCGACGTCGTGTTCGCCGAGCCCGACCGGCTGTCGCCGAAGCGCTACGCCGAAGGCATGCCGGAGCTGCCCACCCCGGTGCGCGACGCGCTGCAAGGCCTCTCCGGCAACGACGAGAAGTTCGCGGCGGCGCTCGCGGGAACGCGGGCCGTGCTCGGCGCCTCGATGCTGCGGGGCACCGCCGCGCCGCCGACCGTGCGGCCGCCGCCGGTGGCCGTGCGCGCGCCGCCGGGCGTCGACGCGAAGAGCCACTTCGTCGCCGCGACGTCGCTGCTCGCCAGCATCGACGTCCTCCAGAAGGCGGCGAGCGGCACCGGCCTCGTCAATCCCAACCCGGAATTCGACGGCGTCATCCGCCGCGTGCCGGCCGTCTACAACATCGGCGGCCGGATCTACACGTCGCTGGCCATCGAGCTGATCCGGATCGCGACCGGCGGCAGCACGCTGGTCGTGCGCGCCGGGCCCGACGGCATCGAGAACGTCGTCTTCTCGGGGCCGGGCATGCCGAGCATCGCCGTTCCGACCGACCAGCGCGGGCGCATCTGGGTTCACTTCTCGCCGCACGACCCCAAGCGCTACGTCTCCGTGCGCCACGTCCTCGACGGCAGCCTGCCGCGCGACCGGCTCGAGGGAAGGCTCGTGCTCGTCGGCACCTCGGCGGTGGGATTGCTCGACATCCGCGCGACGCCGCTGACCGGCGCGATGCCGGGCGTCGAGGTCCACGCGCAGCTCATCGAGAACATCCTGTTCGCGGACCACATCACGCGGCCGTACTACGCGGACGCGGTCGAGTTCTTCACCGCCGCGCTGCTCTCGCTGCTGCTCATTTTCGTGCTGCCGCGCCTCGGCGCGGCACGCACGATGCTGAGCGGCGCATTCGTGGTCGGCATCGTCGTGGGCGCGGCGTGGCTGCTCTACTCCAACTTCGGCATGCTGTTCGACCTCACCTTCCCGCTCGCGTGCTCGATGATCGTCTTCAGCGCGCTCAGCTATTTCAACTATCTGCACGAGGAGGAGCAGAAGAAATGGGTGCGCGGCGCGTTCACGCGCTATCTCGCGCCCAACATCGTCGACGAGATCGCGCGCCATCCCGAGCGGCTGAACCTCGGCGGCGAGATCCGCCCGATGACGCTCCTGTTCTCCGACGTGCGCGGCTTCACCGAGATCTCGGAGCGGTTCGACGCCGCCGGGCTCACCGCGTTCATGAACCGCTATCTCACGCCGATGACCGACGCGATCATGGGCCGCAAGGGCACGGTCGACAAATACATCGGCGACGCGATCATGGCCTTCTGGAACGCGCCGCTCGACGACCCCCTCCACGCGGCGAACGCCTGCCACGCCGCGCTCGACATGCTCGACCGCCTCGCCGTGCTCAACGGCGAGCTGGCGGCCGAGGCGGCCGCGGCGGGCAAGCCGCACGCCGACATCGCCATCGGCGTCGCGCTCAATTCCGCCGAATGCTGCGTCGGCAACATGGGGTCGGTGCAGCGCTTCGACTATTCGGTGCTCGGCGACGGCGTGAACCTCGCGGCGCGGCTCGAGGGCCAGACGAAATTCTACGGCGTGCGCGTGCTGATCGGCGAGGAGACGCGCAAGCTCGCGCCCGAATTCGCGACGCTCGAGGTGGACCTTATCCGCGTCAAGGGCAAGACGGTGCCGGCCCGCATCTACCTGCTGCTCGGGCGCCCGGAGCGCGCGGCCACGCCCGATTTCCAGGCGCTCGCGCGCGACCAGGAGGCGATGCTCGCGGCCTATCGCGCCCGCGACTGGGATGCGGCCGCGGCCGCGCTGGCGCGCGTCGCCGCCGCCGGCGGAGCGGAACTCGCGGGGCCGTGCGCGCTCTACGAGCGCCGCATCGCCCACTTCCGGAGCCACCCGCCCGCGCCCGACTGGGACGGCGTCTACACGGCCGAGAGCAAGTGACGCCGGGCGGCGCCGCGCGGGCGGCGCACAAGGCCCGGTTGTCGCCGGCGGTGCGGCGCGGTATGCATGCGCGCGTGCCGGCGGCACGCACCAACCCCGCTCCCGATTGACCGCAGCGCGACCAAGGCCGTCGATGCCCATCCGCGGATTCAGGCTGAAGGCGTTGATCGGCGCGAACGGCGCCGCGCTGATGCTGGCCGCGGCGGCGGCCGCCGGGCCGCTCGAGGACGGCGTTTCCGCCGCGCGGACCGGAGACTACAAGACCGCGCTTCGGCTCCTCGCGCCGCTCGCCGCCACCGGAACGGCCGCGGCGCAGCACGAACTCGGCATCCTCCACCGCGACGGGCTCGGCGTGGCGCGCGACTACGCCAAGGCGGCCGCGCTGTTCCGCAATGCCGCATCGCAGGGCCACGCGCCCGCGCAGTTCGCGCTCGGCTCGCTCCATTACAGCGGCATCGGCGCGGCGCCCGATCTCGCCGCGGCGCTCGCCTGGTTCGCGAAGGCCGCGGAACAGGGACATGCCGACGCCCAGCACGCGCTGGGATCGCTCCATCTGACCGGCAACGGCGTGCCGAAAGACGCGGCGAAAGCGGCGGCCTGGTATCGCCGCGCCGCCGGGCAGCAGCACGCCCCCGCGCAATTCCAATTGGGGCGGTTGTATGCGCAGGGCCTCGGCGTCGAGAAAGACGAGGGCGAAGCGCTGCGGTGGCTGCGCTCCTCGGCCTATGGCGGCTTTGCCGACGCGCAGGCCGCGATGGGCGCGATCTACGCGGAAGGACGCGGGGTTCCCCAAGATTCCGGCGAGGCCGAATACTGGTATCGCAAGGCCGCGGGTCAGGGGCATGGCGGCGCCCAGTTCGAGATCGGGCGGCTGCTCGAGAACGCGCCGGCCGGCCGCCAGGACCTCGCCGAAGCGGCGGGCTGGTACCGCAAGGCGGCCGAGCGCGGCCACGCCGCGGCCCAATACCACCTCGGCCTGCTGCTGTTCACGGGCCTCGGGCTGCCGCTCGACTACGCCGAGGCGGGCGTCTGGTTCCGGCGATCCGCCGTCCAGGGCAATGCGGACGCGCAGTACGCGCTGGGATCGCTCTACTACAACGGGCTCGGCGTCGCGCGCGATTTCGCCGAGGCCGCGCAGTGGTATCGCAAGGCCGCCGATCAGGGAAAGGCGACGGCCCAGAGCATACTCGCCGCGATGCTCGAACGGGGCCTCGGCGTGGCGAAGGACGACGCGGCCGCGACCGCGCTCTACCGCAGGGCCGCACAGGCGGGAGATGCCCGCGCCCAATATGCGCTCGCGACGCGCTATTACGCAGGCGCCGGCATCGAGAAGGACCTCGCCGAAGCGGCGGCCTGGTATCGCAAGGCCGCCGAGCAGGGGCACGCCGAGGCGCAATACTGGCTCGGCAACATGCATTACGCCGGCCAGGGCGTCGCGCGGGATTGGACGCTGGCGCTGGCGTGGTACCGGAAATCCGCGGACCAGGGCGAGCCCAACGCGCAATACGCGCTCGGCGGAATCCACGAACGCGGCACCGCGCTGCCGCAGGACGACGCCGAGGCGTTCGTGTGGTTCAGCCTCGCCGCCGAGCGTTTCGGCCCGGCCCTGGCCGAGCTGCGCGCCGCGGCGGAAGCGGCGCGCGATCGCGTCGCGGCGCGCATGCCGGCGCAGCAGCTGGCGGCGGCCCAGTCGCTGGTCCGCGCGTGGAAGGCGCGATGACGCGGCGGCGAAAGGGCCCCTAGCGAAAGCGGGCCATCAGGTGCTCGACCGCCGCCCGCTGCAGCGCCTCGCCGTCGGGCCCGCCGGTCTCGGTCAACCGCGGGGCGAGCTCGTGGAGCAGCCCCTCGAGGGCGTATTCCTCGGCCGGATGCCCGAAGCACCGCTGCAGGTTGCCGGGCTCGGCGCGCCAGAGTTCGCGCGCCAGGAACGCCTGCAGCACGATGGCCTCGTCGCGCCGCAGCGCGATCTGGATCGTTTCGTCGAAGTCGGAAGCGGGGTTCATGGGATCGAGAGTTCCTGGCTCGAATTCTGTTCGCCGAGCGTCAACGCTGCGTCGTCGGATATCGGCGCTCGTGAGCGCATGGCGACCGAAACATGAGCGCCCGAAATTTCGCAAGGCCGCGCCGCCAAAGCGGGGGCGCTTCACCAACGCGGCGGCGTCGGGGCGGTGCAATGACGCCGATCCCAAAGCCCCTGACCCCTTAGTTGCTCTTGTCTCCGAACTCGCGATCGCGACGTGCTCGAAGCGCACCCGATGCACCTATTTGATGGCGACTTCGACGCGGCTGTTGCGAGGATCGAACTTGTTCGGTTCGGTGCCGGCAAAAGGGGACCCGGCGCCCTTGGCGACGATTTGGAACTTCGTCTCCGGGGCAACGCCCATGCCGACAAGCATGCCATGCACCTCCATCGCACGGGCCAGCGATAGCTTGTCGGGATCGCGTTCGGCGGCGTCGCAATGGCCGGTGAGGGTTACCGTGGCACCCTTGGAAATGCGGCTCTTGATGGCGTTGACGAGCCGACGCGCACTCGCTGGAGCCATCATCTCGTCGCGGTCAAAGAACACCATGAAAGACTGTGCCTGGGCTACTGCGCGGCCCGCGGGCAACACCGCGGCAGCGACCGCTGCGGCGGTGGCCACTCCGACGGCACGGCGCGACATCCGGTGGATTGTCACTACTCTGTCCCCCTCAACGTGTGGCGTTCGAAAAACGAAGTGCTGAAATATCTATAGAAAGAATTGCCTAGGCTCAACGTTGGATCAAATTCGGCGCGCCGCATAAGACGGTTCGAAGCATGCCCGCGCCAGCGGGCCGCCAAGCCCGGGCATTTTCGCCCCTTTGCTTACCCAGTGCTTACCCGCCTGTCGAAAGTAGAAACAAATAGCCGCCCGATAGCGCGCCAAAACATGAAAAATAACACCAATTATTTCGAAATGGTGCCCGCTGTGGGACTCGAACCCACACACCCGTGAGGATAAGGGATTTTAAGTCCCTTGCGTCTACCGGTTCCGCCAAGCGGGCGCGGCGCGAAGGTAGAGCGGAACCGGCGGAGGGGGAAGCGCGGCGGCGTCAGCGCTCGGGCGCGAGACCGCGCGCGACGCGGAAGCCGATGAAGATCTCGCCCACCTCGGCATCCGAGCTGCTGCGGCTGGTGACGCGGATGCGCGCGGGCGGCAGGTCGAACGAGCCGCCGCGCAGGACGCGGCCGGCGCACGGCGCCGCGGCCGGGCGCGCGCCGCCGTCGGCCGGCACGTCGGCCAGCGTCGGCGACCAGCAATCCTCGGTCCACTCCCAGACGTTGCCGAGCATGTCGTGGAGGCCGAAGCCGTTGGCCGGGAAGCTTCCGACCGGCGCCGCCTGGCGGTTGTCCCACGCGCTGCCGCAGCCGTCGCAGTTCGCGCGGTTGCGGCCCGGTCCGTCGCCCCAGACGTAGCGCCGCGCGCTTCCCGCGCGCGCCGCATATTCCCATTCCGCTTCGCTCGGCAGGCGGTAGTCCTTGCCGGTCTTCTTCGCGAGCCAGGCGGCATAGGCCCTGGCGTCGCGCCACTCCACCTTGACCGCCGGGAATCGCCCGGCGCCCCAGGGCGCGTGTTCGCCGCGGTTCGGGCATCCGCCATCGGCGGCGCAGGCCGCGTATTCGGCGGCCGTCACTTCGGTGCGCCCGAGCGCGAACGGGCGCGCGATGGTGACCGCGCGCTGCGGCCGCTCGTGCGCCGTGGCCTCGGTGTCGCCGTCGGGCGCCCCCATCGCGAAGCGTCCGGCGGGCACCACGACCAGCGCGGGGCAGTCCGCGCAGTCGCGGAACACGGCGCCGGGGCGGGCCGCGAGCGCGGCGTCGCCGGGCGGCGGATAGGCGACCGGCGTTCCGCGCTCGCCGCCTTCCGGCGCGGTCAGGTAGTGGATCGCGAGCAGCGCCACCGCGGCGACGCCGGCGAGCGCCGCATAGACGCGGCGGCGTCCCGCCGCCGGCACGAAGCTCGCGAGCGCCGAGCGCAGGCCGGGCGCCAGCGGCCGCCACGCCGCGCGGCCCGCCGCCGGCCCGAGCAGCGCGCGCAGCGCCGCGATCGAGCGCGGGCGGGCCGCCGCGTCGAGGCGCAGCGCGGCGTCGATCGCGTCGAGCAGCGGCGCCGAATAGCGCCCGCCGGCCGCGCGCGCGGCCGGAATCAGCGGATCCGGCGCGCCGGCCCCGATTTCGCGCAGCCGCTCGCGCGCGCCGATCGGGCGCACGCCGGAGACGCAGCGATAGAGCGTGGCGCCGACGCCGTAGACGTCGGTCCACGGCCCCTCCTCGCCGGCGGCCTCCTCCGGATATTCGTCGGGCGCGCCGTAGCCCCAGGTCGCCGCATCCTCGTCGTCGTGGGCCGCGCGCGCGAGCGCGTGGCGCGTGGCGGCGAGATCGAGCAGCATCGGAAGCGCGTCGTCGTCGCGCAAGACGATCGTGTCGGGCTGCACGTCGCCATGCACGAGGCCGGCGCCGTGCAGCGCCTCGAGTCCGGCGAGCAGCGGCGCGAGCAGATCCGGCATCGCGTCCTCGGGCAGCGTGCCGGCCCGCGCGAGCCGCGCCGCCAGCGTTTCGCCGGCGACGAACTCCGAAACCAGGTAGCCGGTGCCGTGCGCCTCGACATAGTCGAGGGCCTGCGCGAGGCCCGGATGGTGGAAGCCGCGCAGCGCATCGGCCTCGGCGCGAAAGCGCGCGAGGCCGGCGGCGAACGCCGCCTCGGCGCCCGGCTTCGGCACCACGGCGCGTCCGTCTTCCCCGCGCCGCGCCCAGGGCGCCGGGAAGTATTCGCGCAGCGCCAGCGTGCGGCCGCCGGGCTCGGCGGCGCGATACGCGATCGCGAAGCCCGTCGTGCGCAGCACGCGCTCGATGCGGAAGCCTGCGAGTTCCTGGCCCTCCGGCAATGCCTCGGCGTTGCGCGGCCGCATGGCGCCCTAACGCGCGCGCGGCCGCGCGGCGCGGCGGCCGATGGCGGGCCGGCGCGCGTTACGCGCCCACATCCTGGGGATGCACCTTGTCGCCCGGACCGGACCCGGCGCCGAGCAGCGCGCTGGCCTGGCCGATCCAGTCGTCGCGCGCGATGCGGCCATGGAACTTCAGGTAGTTGTCGAGCCACGTCACCTGCGCCGGGGTGAGGGCCGCGATCTGCGCATAGTGATAGATGCCGAGCGAATTGAGCACGCCCTCGTTCCGCGGGCCGATGCCGCGGATGCGGCGCAGATCGTCGGCGCGCCCGTCGCGCGGACCGGGCAGCCCCGGCGGGCGTTCGCCCGGCGACTCCGTCTCGCCCTGCTCCGGCCCGGCGCGCCCGAGGCCGGTCGCCGCGCGCAGCGCCTCCTCGGCGCGCGCCTGCGCGACCGCGAGATCGCTCTCGCTGCGCGCGCGGACGCGCTCGGCCGCCGCCAACTGCGCGGCGAGGGATTCCACTTCGCGCCCGCGTTGCGCCAGCGCGGCGCGCAGCGCTTCGGCCTCGGCCGCGGCGTCGGGCGCGGCGAGCGAGGCCGGCGCCTCCGCCGCTGGGATCAGCGCCCCGGCCGGCGAGGCCGCCAGATGCAGGCGCCGCTCCGCCGCCTCGGCACGGGCGCGGTAGTCGGCGGCCGCCGCTTCCATTTCGACGAGGCGCGATTCGAGATCGCCGCGTGCCGCCGCTTCGGCTGCCGCGCGGGCGACCGCCTTCGCCTCGGCGGTGCGGCGTCCGCGCTCGGCGGCGAGCAGCTGGTCGGAAGCGCCCTGCCGCTCGCGATCGGAGACGGCGGCGGCGCGCCGCTTTTCCGCCAGGGCCGCGAGGCCGAGGCCCATCACGCCGCCGAACACCACGCCGGCGGCGACGAAAACGAAGATCTCGGAGAGCAGCCAGGCCATGATCTGCGATCGGCGGGATTAAGGAACGATCCTGAACACGATGCGCCGGTTGCGCAAGCGCCCGGCCTCGGTCTCGCCGTCGGCGAGCGGGCGGGAATTGCCGAAACCCACGGTGCGCAGGCGCCCGCGCTCGGCGCCGGCGCGCACCAGCGCCTCGGCCACCGCCTCGGCCCATCGCTCCGACAGCGCGCGCGCCGCGTCGGGGTCGCCGATCCCGCTGCTGTGCGCGCCGATCTCGAGCGTCAGGGCCGGGCACCGCCGCGCCGCCGCGGCGAGGCGCTCGAACAGCCGCCGCTGATGGCCGAACAGGGCCGGCCCGTCGAACACGAATTCGGGCCCGCCCGTGCGCATGACCGCGTCGACCAGCGCCTGGCACGGCGCCGCGAGGGCGAGCGGCTCGCCCTTCAGCGTCTCGTCGAGCTCGGTCGAGAGCGCGGTCTTCGCGCGGAACTCCTTGGGCATGCGTTCGGACAGCAGCGCCTCGACCGCGGCGCGCGCGTCGTCGTCGCGGGCGACGCCGTCGAGCGCCAGCTCCGCGTCGGCGAGGGTCGCGGCCCCGCGCTCGAGGCCTGCCAACGCGGCGATCGCGGCGCGCGCGGCGGCCAGCCAGTCGCCGGGCGGCGCGCCCTCCGCGAGCTGCGTCGCGTCGCGGAGTTCGCCGCGCACGGCCGGCCGCGCGGCCTCGGCCAGCGCCGCCTGCGCCGCGCGCGACGGATGGTGCCCGGTCAGCGCGCCGTTGCCGCCGGCGAGCTTCTCGAAGCGCCAGACATAGGGCCGCACCAGCGGCACGGCCGAGGCGCTGATGCGGAATTCGACCTCGGGCCCCGGCGCCCGCTGGCGCGGATCGGCGCGGATGCGCCCCAGCGCCGTCATCCGCGCGCGCACCGTGCCGCGCTTCTCGAGCTCGGCCGCGATCGCGGCCGCACGCGCGTCGCCGAGGCGCAGATTGGCGGCGGGGTCGCCGGCATGGGTGTCGCTGCTCGCGTGAATCAGGATGAAGAGCGCCGGGCAGCGGCGAACCGCCAGCGCCAGCCGCTCCAGCAGGCGCGGCGGCGCCTCCACCGCGGCCGCGCCGGGCGCGAAGCGGATCGGCCGCCCGACCGTCACCTTGTCGACCAGCGCCTGACACGCCGCCTCCGCCTCGATCGGCGGGCCGGCGAGCTCTTCGTCGAGGCGCGTCAGCAGCTCCGTCGTCGCGGAATAGCCGGGCGGCATGGCGCGCGCGAGCGCCGCGGCGACCGCATCGAGCGCGCCGTCGTCGGCGACGCGCCCCGCGACGCCGAGGCGCCGATCGGTGACGGCGGCCTCGCCCCGCTCGAGCAGCGCGGCCAGCTCGACCGCGAGCTTCGCGGCGGCGAACCAGTCGCCGTCCGGTCCGCCGCGCGCGATGCGAAGCTGCAGGTCGAGCTTGGCGCCGTACAGACCGCGGGCGAGCAGCGCGATTTTCTCGAGGGCGTCGGGCGCGGGCGCGCCGCCCGACAGGGTCACGGTGCCGTCGGCCGCGCGTGCCGCGCGGAAGACGAACGGCTTCAGCAGCGGCGCGACGGTGATGTGATCGGTCACGCGGCGGACGCCGGGCACCGCCGCCGCCGCGGCCACCGCGCCGGCGCGGTCTTCGGGCGAGAGCGCGGAGCCGACGAGCGTCAGATCGCGCCCGTCGATGCGGATCGCGAGCGCGTCGAAACGGGTGTCGAGCCCGCGGCGCTTCAGTTCGGCGACGGCCGTGACCGCGATCTGCCGCTCGATCGGGCGCGCCTTGTAGGCGACCGCGGCGCCCCAGAGGGCGAGCGTGCCCAGAATGCCGATCAGCCAGACGGTGCTGCGTCGCATCACGAGGGTCGTGGCTCTTCCGGTTGGGGCGCGTCCGCGGCCGATCCTCGCCGTTCGCGCGGAAAAACGAAAGGCCCCGCCTCGGCGGCGGGGCCCTGCGTCAGTGCTGGCGGAAAACGCCTACTGCGTCTTCTTGGCCGGCGGCGCCGCGGCTTCCTTCGGGCACACGACCTTGTACTGGCCGCGCTTCACGTTGTCGCGGACCTGGATCTCGTGCTTGGCGGCTTCGTGCGCCTTCATCCAGTCCGAGCCGCGCTTGGTCACGTAGTACTTCTCGCCGCACATCTCGGTGGCGGAGTAGCTCTTCTTCTTCGTGGCCGACATCTTGTCGTACGCGGCCTGCGTCACGACTTCGATCTGCGCGCCGGCGGCCGGCGTCTTGGCCTTCGGATCGGCCTTGATCGCGGCCTGCTTACCGTCCTTGTAGGCGGTGAAGTAGATCTTGCCCGCATGGGCGGTGCCCGCGATGGCGACGATCATCGCCGCGGCGAGCGGTAGAACGAATTTCTTCATTGAGGTCCTCACGAGGGGTGTTTTGGGGGCGATTGCCACCAGCTAGGTATTTTACCGCACCGCGCGGGTCTCGTCACGCCCCCAGTGGGGAGTTTGCGAGGGCCACGGATGCGCGGATTGTCATACGGCACCGCGGCTCCCCCAATCCCCGCCGCCGGGGGCGCGGGACCGCGGTCACGGCAAGTTGAGAAAGCGCCGATGCCTGCGCCGGCGCGGCGACGGCCCGCGACGGGGAACGGCCGTGACGGCCCCCTGGGCCGGCGCCCGAACCGGCCGGTCAGGGCGCGGCGCCGGGCGCCTGGGCCGCCTCGCGCTCCAGCGCGAGCCGTTCGTAAAACGCGGCGAGATCGAGCTGCCAGCGCCGCTGCTCGGCCGAAGCGAGCGCCGCGAATTCGCGGAACCACTCGGCCATCGCGCGCAGGCGGGCCGGCGTCAGGGCCGGCGGGCGGCGGTCGTCATCGCTCATGCGTGTCACCCTGGAAAGTGTCGAACGCAGGCGCCCCGATCAAAACCCAATCCGGACGCCCCCGACACGCGACCCCGGCGCGCAGCGGCGTTCGGTCTCACCCGCGCCGCCTTGTGGCGCGCGGGTGACGCGCGATTAGGGCACGACTCGGCGGACGGGCGGTGTGAACTGGATCACACTTTGCCGAGATCCGGCCCGCGCGCGGCGACGACTCGGTCCCAGATCTCCTGCGGGATGGCGTTGCGCCACACGCCGGCGAGGAGGTGGCGGAACAGCGGGTTCTGCGCGGCCCTGGTTTCGATCCGCTCGATGAAGGCCGGCCCGTGGCGGGCGAGCAGATCCTCCATCGGACCGGCGGCGAGCGCGGCCAGAACCTGCTCGTCCGAATCGCGCGCCACGACCGCCTCGATGAGGCGCCAGCACAGCTCGGGGTCGTTCTCGGCCGCGTCGGCGAGCAGATCGAACGTCCAGAACAGCGCCCCGCTGCGCGGCGCCTCGATCGGCGTGCGCACGAACTCGCCGTAGGCCGAGACGAAGGCGTTCACTTCCGTCGCGTTCATCGAGCGGCCTCCTGCCCGAAGCGCTCCGGCCCGCGCCGGAGACGGCCAATTCTTCGGGCCGTCCGGTGACCAAGAGGTTAAATCATAGGCCCGCCGGCGCCCCGGCCAAAGCGCGCGCCCCGCTCGGCCGGACGTGCCCCGGCCATGGGTCCGCCTACTTCACCCAGATCGCGAGGGCCAGCGAGGCGCCCACCGCGATCACGCCGGCGTTGACCAGCCACAGGCCCGCCTTGCGGTGGCTCTCGGGCAGCGATTTGTCGGTCACGCGGCGGAGCCCGTAAAAGGCGGCGAGCACGCCGAATCCGCCCAACGCGCCCCACACATAGGGCAGCCAGGTTTGCGTGTTCACGCCTTCTTCCCTTCTTCCGCGGGTTCCGGCACCGGCTCGGCGCCGAGCCCGCGCACGAGCGCGACGAGTTCGCCATGCGCCCGCTCGAGGCTCGCGGGATCGGTGCCGCGCAGCACGAGGCTCGTGCCGAAGCGCCCGGCGCGATAGAACGGATAGCTGCCCATGTCGATCGCCGGATACTTGTTCTGCAGCGCCGCGAAGCCGTCGGCGATGACGCCCTCGGCGAGATGGACGCTGACCGTGCGCGACAGGATCGGCGCGCCGCCGACGAGGCGGTTGCGCAGCGTGTCGGTCATCGCGCGCATGATCGAGGGCACGCCGGCGAGCACGAACACGTTGCCGATCTGGAAGCCGGGCGCGATGCTGACCGCGTTCTCGATCACCGTGCCGCCCTCGGGGATGTAGCACATCTTCTGCCGCGCGGCGTTGAACTCGCCGGGCTTGTAGACCGCCTCCATCTTGCGGAACGTCTCGCGGTGCACGACGAGCTTCACGCCGATCGCCTTGGCGATGGCCTCGGCGGTGATGTCGTCGTGGGTCGGGCCGATGCCGCCGGTGGTGAAGACGTAGTCGAACGCCGCGCGCACTGCATTCACCGTGCCGACGATCGTCTCCTCGATATCGGGGATCACGCGCACTTCCTTGAGGCGCACGCCCCATTCGCCGAGCTTCTTGGCGAGGTATTGCAGGTTCGCGTCCTGCGTCCGGCCCGACAGGATCTCGTTGCCGATGATGACGAGGCAGGCGGTGTATTCGGACTTGGTCGGCGAGGCGGCGCTCATGAAAACTCCGTTGCGGGGCGATGCGAGCATAGCCCGCCGCCGCGCCGGGGCAATCGGCGCCGATGCGGGCGGGCCGCGTTAACGCGATGGAAACCATAAATCGCGGCACCGCTCCCGATTGCAAGCGCGCTATGCTGACGGGGCCATGACGAAACCGCATCGTCCCCCGCCGGCCGCCGCCGGGTCCGCCCAGGCGCTCCAGGTCATCATCGACAACATGTCGCAGGGCCTGCTGGTGCTCGACGCGGGCCTCTGCGTCGTCGCCTACAATCCGGTGTTCCGCGCGCTGTTCGATCTGCCCGAGGAGCTGCTGCGCGCGAGCCCGCCGCTGGCCTCGATCATCCGCTTTCAGGCGCTGCGCGGCGACTACGGACCCGGCGCCGTCGACGAGCAGATCGCGCGCCGCGTCGGCCTGTTCGAGCAGCGCATGCCGTTCCACCGCGAGATCGAGCGGCCGGACCGGCAGGCGCTCGAGCTGCGCTGCAACACGACGCCCGACGATTGGCTCGTCCTCACCTTCACCGACGTGAGCGAGCGGCGCCGGCGCGAGAAAGAAACCGCCGCCACGGCCACGGCGCTGCGCGCGATCCTCGACAACATGGCGCAGGGGCTGATGCTGCTCGACCGCGATCTGCGCATCGTCGCCCACAATCCGATGCTGCTGCGGATCATGGACCTGCCCGGCGAGCTGCTGGCGACCAAGCCGCTGCTCGCCGACGTGGTGCGGCTCAGCGCGGCGCGCGGCGACTACGGCCCGGTCGACGTCGAGCGCCAGGTGGCGGACCGCATCGCCGTCTACCGCCACGGCGTTCCGTTCCGCGAAGAGATCGAGCGCCCCGGCGGACGCATCGTCGAGATGCGCGCGAGCCGGGCGCCGGACGACGCCATCGTCGCCACGTTCACCGACGTGACGGAGCTGCGCCGGGCCGAGCAGCACGCGCTCGCCGCACGGGACGCGGCCGAGGCCGCGAGCCGCGCCAAGTCCGACTTCCTCGCCAACATGAGCCACGAGCTGCGCACGCCGCTCAACGCCATCATCGGCTATTCCGAGGCGATCGCGGCGCGGCTGTTCGGGCCGATCGCCGCGCGCTACGCCGAATATGCCGGCGACATCGCCGCGAGCGGCCAGCACCTGCTCGAGATCATCGGCGACCTGCTCGACCTCGCGAAGATCGAGGCCGGCCGCATGGAGATCGCGGAGGAGCGGCTCGACCTGCGCGCGCTCGCCGAGGAGTCGCTCCACATGATGCGCGAGCGCGCGCAGCGCGCGGGGCTGGCGATGGCGCTCGACTCCACGGCGCGCCACACCGCCCTCACCGGCGACGCGCGCGCGATCCGCCAGATCCTGCTGAACCTCGTCTCCAACGCGATCAAGTTCACGGCCGCGGGCGGCACCGTCACGGCCTCGATCGCCGACGCGGCGGAGGGCGGGCTCACGCTCGCCGTCGCCGACACCGGCATCGGCATGGCCGCGCACGAGATCCCGAAGGCGCTCGAGCCGTTCGGCCAGATCTCGGGCCCGATGAGCCGCCGCCACCAGGGCACCGGCCTCGGCCTGCCGCTCGTGCGGTCGTTCGCCGAGCTGCATCAGGCGGCGATGGCGATCGACAGCCGGCCCGGCATCGGCACGCGCGTCTCGATCACCTTCCCCGCCGCGCGCCGCCCGCCGCCCCTGGAGGAGCGCGCGCAGGCCTGAACGCCGCCGCCCGGCCGCCGCCCCCTTGCCGCGGGCGGAGCCAATCGCTACCTAACGGCCCGGAGCCCGAGACGAGCGACCCCGACCCGATGCAGATCGCCGAAATATCAGACCGCCGGCGCCGCCGGACGCAGCAGGTCAAGCTGCACGATGCGCGCGAATTCGAAGGCATGCGCCGGGCCGGTCACTTGGCGGCGGCGACGCTCGATTTCGTCGATCCGTACGTGCGCCCCGGCGTCACCACCGGCGAACTCGACCGGCTGTGCCACGACTTCATCGTCCAGCACGGGGCGATTCCGGCGCCGCTCGGCTATCGCGGCTTCCCCAAGAGCATCTGCACCTCGGTGAACCACGTCGTCTGCCACGGCATCCCCGACGAGCGCAAAGCGCTGGCCGCGGGCGACATCCTCAACATCGACATCACCGTCATCCTCGACGGCTGGCACGGCGACACCAGCCGCATGTTCACGGTCGGCGACGTCGGCGTGCGCGCGCGGAAGCTCATCGACGTGACCTACGAGGCGATGATGCGCGGCATCAAGGCCGTGAAGCCCGGCGCCACGCTCGGCGACATCGGCCACGCGATCCAGGCCTATGTCGAGGGCAACCGCTTCGCCGTGGTCGAGGATTTCTGCGGGCACGGGCTCGGCACGGTGTTCCACGACGCGCCCTCGGTGCTGCATTACGGCCGGCCGGGCGAAGACCTCGAATTGCGCGAGGGCATGTTCTTCACCATCGAGCCG
>JAEULD010000126.1 GCA_016792765.1 Candidatus Odyssella sp. | reverse complement strand
GAGCGCACCGGGCTCGCCGCCGGATACCGCCATATCGAATCGGCCCATGGGAAAGCCGCCGCTGACCGATGGCTCAACGAACAGGCACAACTGGCCGCGCCGCGCGCCGAACGGTTCAAGGCCGAGCTCTCGGGACCGCAGCGCCCCGAGGCTCAGAGCGCGGCGCCCGATACGTCTGCTAAGCGGCCGGCTGCGCCCACGGAATCGGAACATGCCGTCCCTGCGCAAGATCCGCGCGATCCACCGGACGCGATACGGAAGGAAGCACACGCAGCCGAACCGACCGACGAGGAGCGCCTGGCGCGGCGCAAGCAGTTGCGGCGCAATGTCGACGCCGATGCCGACAAGCTCGATCGCGACTACGATCCAGATCAGAAGCCCGGCCACCCTAGTCGCATCAAGCGCGGCTTTGCGCTGCTGAAGTATCTCGACGATCCGGCTTTCGACGAGGTCGCTCGCGAGTTTGCCTACGATCCCGCTCGCCTGCGCGCGATTGCACGTCTGCTGATCGCCGAGCCGGGCGACTATGACGTCGTCATCGACGGCTTGCAGGATGAAAACGGACCGATCCGCGATTCCGCATTCTTTGCGCTCTACAACGGCCATCTGCGGAGCCTGATTGGTGCTGGCATATCGCCGGACAGCAAGGCGATGCCGAGCGATGACCGGCGAATTTCCGCCGTGCTTCACTTGCTGGGCCACGATCTATCCAGCTTCGCGCGCGGCAACCTCGCCAGGAATACCGACGTCAACAGCGGGCCGCTCGGTCAGATGCTACAGGCCGCTCTGGAAGAGTTGGGCTTGCCTCCGGAAATCGCAGCTCTCGCTGCAATCGGCGGACGCGGATATCCCTCGACAATGCGTGCAAATAAGAAGCCGAAGGGCTAAGGGAAGTAGATCGTGCGGAACGTTGCGATAATGACCCGATCGCGCGCCAGGTGAAGGGCTGGGGCGAACGGCACCTGCCGCCCGCGCTGTTCGAGACGCTCTCCGCCACGCCCGACATTGCGGCGCTCCATCACATGATGCGCGCGGGCGAGCCGCGCTTCCTCGCCGGCGATGAGCGGCGCCGATCGTTCACAGGATCTGATTGCGCAAGGCCGCCTCGCCGCGCCAAAGGCGGCCCAGATTCTCCATCAGCAGATCGATGACGTTGTCTTCGTAGCGGCGCGTTTCGCCGGCGCTGTGCGGGGTGATGAGCACGTTGGGGAACAGCCAGAGCGGCGAGTGCATCGGCAGCGGCTCCTCGCGCACGCAATCGAGCGCGGCGGCCGCGAGCGAGCCGCCCTCGAGCGCGGCCGTGAGCGCCGCTTCGTCGACGCACCTGCCGCGCGCGACGTTGACGAGATGCGCGCCCGGCTTCATCGTGGCCAGCGCCTTCGCGCCGATGAGGCCCTCGGTTTCGGGCGTGAGCGGACAGGTGAGCGCCACGATGTCGGCCTGCGGCAAGAGCGCGAGCAGCCGCTCGTTGCCGTGCACCTCGTCGGCGGCGCCGGGGCCGGTGGAGGGATCGCGCTTGGTGCCGACGACGCGCAGATCGAACGCCTTCGCGAGCTTGGCGAGGCGCTGGCCGATCCGCCCGAGGCCGACAATGAGCAGCGTTTTCCCGCCGATCTCCTCCTCGCGGCGCGCGAGGTCCGACACCATCCCGCGCCAGTGGCGCTTCGCCTGATTGTCGCGCGCCTCGGGAATGCGGCGCGCGAGTGCCAGGATCAGCGCCATCGCGTGCTCGGCCACCGCCCGCTCGTTGACGCCCTGCGCGCTCGCGAGGCGGATGCCGTGCGCCTTCAGCGCGTCGCGGCCGTATTGATCGGTGCCGGCGCTGATCGACTGGATGAAGCGTAGCCTGGGCGCCCTGGCCGCGAATTCGTTGCGCCAGAAGCCGGACACCACGAGCGCGTCCGCCTCGCCGATGCGCGCTGCGAGTTCATCGACCGAGCGCACCTCGAAATGGCGGATGCCGGTGTTGCGCAGCGCGAATCGCTCCGCGAGCCGATAGGCGACGTGCGCGAAGCCGATCGTGAGCGAGTCTTTCGCAGGAAATTGCGTGGTCATCGCGTTCTCATCGTTGCCAACCGGGCGCGGGAGACGGGGAAAGATTCACCACGAAGGCACGAAGGCGCCAAGACGCAAGTGAGGAAATGCGCCAAGGGTACGCCCGGGTAATTCTTCGTGTTCTTCGTGTCTTCGTGGTGATCCTTCCTTTATCCGCTGTCCGCGATCAGCCCGCGGCCGCGCCGGACCAGGGCTGGGCGATTTCGGTCATCGCGATGCGCTCGCCGGTCGCGCCATCGATCGCGACGGCAATGGGACAGGCATAGGCCAGCGGATAGGGATCGCGCCGGCGTTCGACGACGGCAATGCCCCCGGCCGCGCGCGCGGCGAGCGCTTCCTTGATCGCCGGCTCCATCTGCGGATCGACCACGACTTGGCCGGCGACGCTGGCATCGATGCGCGGGCGCGCGAAGGCCTGCTCGAGCGAGAGGCCGAAATCGGCCTGGAACGAAACGAGCTGCATCACCGCCGGCAGAATGCGCCGCCCGCCCGACGCGCCGAGCGCGAGCCACGGCCTGTCTCCGTCGAGCGCCACGAGCGGCAGCATGTTGGAGAGCGGGCGCCTGCCGGGGCCGATCGAATTCGGCCGGCCCGGGCGCGGATCGAACCAGTTGATGCCGTTGTTCATCAGCACGCCGGTTTCCGGCAGCACGACCTTCGACCCGAACAGCGAGAGCAGCGTCTGCGTGAGCGCCACCATGTTGCCGTCGCGGTCGACGACCGAGAGATGCGTCGTGCATTCCGCGGCAGCCTTGCCCTCGCCCATCGTCTCGAGCCGCGTCGCATAGGCGGCACCGAGCGACCCGGCATAGGCGAGGAAAGCTGCGGCGTCGGGCGTGCGGCCCAGCTTTCCCGCGGTGCGCGCGAGCGCGTCGGCGAGCGTCGGCCCCGCCGTCAGGCCGTCGGGCACGAACAGGCGCTTTCCGCCGCGCGCGATCGCGAGCGGCTCGGCAAGGCGCGCGCGATAGGCCGCGAGATCCGCCGCGACGATGCGCGACGCCTTGCCGCCGCGCGCGAGATCGGCCGCGAGCTTCGCGGCGACGGCTCCTTCGTAGAATTCGCGCGCGCCGTTCGCCGCGAGCACCCGCATCGTTTCGGCGAGCGCGGAATTCTCGAGCCGCGGCAGCGCGCCGCTCCAATCCGCGACCGGGACGAGGCCGCCGGGCAGGAACCAGTCGCGCGCCGCCGGAAACCGCGCGAGATCGGCCGCCGCGGTCGCGACGATGAGCGTCGCCCACCAATCCGCCTCGATGCCGGTTTCGGCGAGTGCGACGGCCGGCGCCAGCAGCTCGGCCCACGGTTTCGTCGCGAAGGTTTCGTGCGCGAGGCGCATGCCGTCGGGCTGGCCCGGCACGGCGATGGCGGGATAGCCGAGCACGTTGCGGTTCTCGATCACCTCGGGCCAGCCGAAGAGATCGGCGCCGGTGCGGCCGGTGAGCGGATAATCGGCGGGATCGAGCGACCCGGCGCTGATCGCGCCGAAATCGACCGTGTGCGCGCGGCGCTTCTTCGCGTCCCACACCATCATGAAACCGACGCCGCCGAGCCCGCTCATCCACGGCTCCAGCGCCGCCAGCGCGAATGCCGTGGCGATCGCGGCATCGGCCGCGTTGCCGCCGGCCGCGAGGATCGACGCGCCCACGTCCGCGGCCTTCTGGTTCTGCGCGGCAACGGCGCCGCCCCGGCTCCGCACCGGTTCCTTCGCATAGCGGAGCTGGCGGCTCAGATTTCCGGACATTGCGGCACGCACCTCGTCGCGCAGGCGGCGCAACCGTAGCCGCCGCCGCGCGGCGAGTCATCCGCACGGCAGGCCGCCACAATTTTCTTGTTTTGTTCTTGACAGACCTGCAGCCGTCCGCTACATAGGGCTTCGCAAACGCCACGAGTCTGCCCGCCGCGAAGCGCCGGGCGAGACCGCGTTTCGATCATCGCGCGTCGGACAACCCGGCCTCCGTGCCCGCGGCCCGGCGCTGTTTTCCAGCTGCACGATGCGGCCGCGCAGGCGGGCGGGTTCGCCCGCCGCATGTTCCGGCGCGACAACCGCCGGCAGCCCCTCCCACTCCCCATCCCCGCAATCGAACGGACGGAGATTCCATGTCCACGACGATCGATCGCGCCTTCGTCAAGCAGTACGAGACGGAGGTGCACGCCGCCTATCAGCGGCTCGGCTCCAAGCTCCGCAAGACCGTGCGCAACCGCGACAACGTCACGGGCGCCACGGTCGTCTTCCAGAAGGTCGGCAAGGGCACGGCCGCGACCAAGTCGCGCCACGGCCAGGTGCCGGTGATGAACCTCGCGCACGACCCGGTCGAATGCACGCTGCTCGACTATTACGCCGGCGACTGGGTCGACAAGCTCGACGAGATCAAGGGCCAGCACGACGAGCGCCGCACGATCATCGACGCTGGCGCCTACGCTCTCGGCCGCAAGACCGACGAGCTCATCGTTTCCAGCCTCAACCAGTCGACGAACTATGCGCTGACCGACACCGACGGGCTCACCAAGGCGAAGATCCTCGCCGCGTTCGAGCTGCTCGGCGGCAAGGACGTGCCCGACGACGGCCAGCGCTGCGCCATCGTCGGCTGGAAGCAGTGGAGCCAGCTTCTCGACATCGAGGAGTTCGCCAATGCCGACTATGTCGGCAAGGACGAGCTGCCCTGGCAGGGCGCCCAGGCCAAGAAATGGCTCGGCACCCTCTTCATGCCGTTCTCGGGCCTGACCAAGACCGGCAACGTGCGGTTCTGCCACTGGTACCACAAGACCGCGATCGGCCACGCCTCGGGCTGCAACGTGAAGTCCGACATCTCGTGGCACGGCGACCGCGCCGCGCACTTCGTCTCCAACATGATGAGCCAGGGCGCCGCCCTCATCGACGCCGACGGCGTCGTGACGATGCGCTGCCTCGAATCGTGAGGACCTGAACAATGGCCTATCTCTCGAAGAACCTCTCCGTGCTGGCCTATGCCAACGGCTTCACGCTCTGGCACTACACCACGCCCGACGCCGCGGCGGCGGTGGACACGGCCGGTTATTTCAACAGCGCCTCGGAAATGCTCCGCGTCGGCGACATGATCCTCGCCAACGTCGAGACCGAGGG
>JAEULD010000120.1 GCA_016792765.1 Candidatus Odyssella sp. | reverse complement strand
GTCTCCTCGCGCAGTCCGGGCGGCACGAGCTCGCTGTAGGTGATGACGCCCTTCAGCCGCTCGAGGCGCTCGCCGCGCGAATCGAACGCGCGCAGCAGCTCGCGCAGGCAGCTCGGATTGGTCTGCAGGTAGACCGGCTGCTTGCGCTTCAGCCACGCGAGCTGCTCGGAGAGGGGCCGCGAGCCGCTGAACAGCATGCCCGGCCCCGTGCGATAGACGGCGTTGATGCCGGCGTTCCACATGTTCGTCTCGATGCCGTCGGGGCGATCCTCCTCCGGCCGGGTGCGCGGCCGGATCGCCGCCAGCGAGCCCGAGAGATCGCGCCGGTGCCAGACGTGATCGCGCAGCGTCTCGACCTCCCACAGCAGATCGCAGAGATCGGTCTTGGTGACCGCGATCGGCATGCCGGTGGACCCCGAGCTGCGATGCTCGGCGGCGGCGCCGTGCTCCTTGGGATAGCTCGATGCGCGCAGCGCCGGCCCTTTCTCCTGGAGCGTCCGTCGCTCGAGCACCGGCAGGCGCGACCAGGTTTCGGCGTCGAGCGGCGTGCCGGGCCTGTATCCCGCGCCGAGCAGGGTTTCGCGGTAATGCGGCACCGTCTCGACGGCGTGGCGCAGCAGCAGATCGAGCTGGCGGAACTGGTTCGCGCGCAGATCCTCGGCGGGCAGCCACTGCGAATACTCGAACTGGAACAGCAGCGAGAGGATGTTCATCGCGAACGGCGACGGCAGCGCCGGCCAGACGGCGCCGGCGACCGTCGTCTGCATCTCGGCGCCGACGATGCCGCCGAACGGCGGCAGGGCGGCGGGCACTGGCGCCGCTTCGTTCTCGCGGGAATCCGGGCCGGTCATCGCGGTACCATGGTGATGAAGTCCTCGTGTTTGCCGCCGGCGCTGCGCGGGATCCGTTCGACGTAGCGGATTTCGACGCGATAGTCCGGGCCGAACGCCTCGCCGGTGCGCCGGACGATATCCGCTTCCTCGGCCGCAGCGAGGGCGCGGGCGGGAACGAGGCGCAGCTCGATCCGCTGCGGCGCGGTCTCGACCGCCTGGAACTGGCGCACCGGCGAGCCCGGCTCGAGGAAAACGTCCTGGAAGCCAGGCATCACGATGGCGCCGTCGGGCCGGCGCAGGGTCTGGCTCACCCGGCCGACGATGCGGGTGAGCACGGGCAGGCTGCGGCCGCACGGGCACGGATCGCCCACGGTCGCGAAATCGCCGATGTCGTAACGCAGCAGCGGCATGGCGAAATTGTGCAGCGGCGTGACGACGACGCGGCCGGTCTCGCCCGGCCCGCAGTCGCGGCCTCCTTCGTCGAGGATTTCGACGAAGCAGCTTTCGGCCTGGACGTGATAGTGGGGGCGTTCCGGGCACTGGAGCGCCATGTAGCCGACCTCGGTCGCGCTGTAGAGATCGCACACCTCCACGCCCCAGGCGGAGCGGACGAGATCGCGCAGGCCGTCGCCGATCTGCTCGCCGAAGGCAGTCACGCCCTTCAGCCGCCGCGGGCGCGCGCCGCGGCGCACCGTTTCCTGCACATGCTCCCGCAGCATCGTGGGATAGGTGAGCAGGTAGTCGGGATCGAGGCGCAAGAGCCAGTCCGCCTGCTCGGCGACCGGGCGGAAGACGTCGAACAGATGGCATGCGCCGGTGCCGAACACCGCGCCCGCGCTCAGATTCCAGTTCGGGATGACCACCGAGTCGCCGGCCGCGCCCGACTTCTTGATGTGCCGGATCGCGGCCATGGTTCCGCGGAAATCGCGCCGGTGCCAGAGATGGTCGCGCAGCGAGATCGCCTCGAAATACAGCGTGCACAGCGCGGTCTGCACGCCCGCGACCGGCGCGCCGGTGGAGCCGCTGGTGGCGAACGGCCCGGCGGCGCCGTGTTCGGCCGGCGCGCTCGTCGCGTGCAGCGCGGCGCCGAGCGTCTGCAGGTCGCGGCGCGTCAGCGGCGCGATCCGGCGCCATGTCGCCGCGTCGAGCGGCGCACCCGGCCGGTGCCCGGCGGCGGCGAGCCGCTCGGCCTGGCGCGGCGCCGCGCGATGGCAATGGTCCGCGAGCGCCGCGAGCTGGCGGAACTGCCGGCGGCGGATGTCCGCGGGCGGCATCCGCTCGGTCTCCTGGAACTGGTAGTTCAGCGCCAGCATCCGCGCGGCCACCACGTTCGGCAGCGCCGGCCAGGCGACGCCCGGCAGTTCGGACCGAAGCGGCGGAAGCCCGCTCATGGCGCGCCCGCCGGCGATGGCGGCAAGGCTACGAAATCCTCGTACTTGCCGCTCGGGCTGCGCGCGATCGCCCCGACCTCGACGATGCGGACCGCATACTCTCCCAGCAGGGCGCCGGCGATCTCGGCGGCGGCCTTGGCGCGCTCGGCGGCCGCGAGCGGCCGCGTCGTCACGAGGCGCGCTTCGGCCTGCCAGGGCGCGGTTTCGACGATCTGGAATTGGCGCACGGGATCCTCGGACAGAGAGATTCCGGCAGGCCAGAAGCGCGATCCGTCGCGCCGGCGGAAGGTGTTGCGCGCGCGGCCGAGAATCCGATTGAGAACCGGCAGGGTGCGCCCGCACGGGCATGCTTGGCCGGCTTCGGCGTAGTCGCCGACGTCGTAACGCAGCAGCGGCATCGCGAAATTGTGCAACGGCGTCGCGACGACCCGGCCGGTCTCGCCGGGCGCGCAGGGAGCGCCGGCGTCGTCGAGGATCTCGACCAGGCAGGTCTCGGCCTGCACGTGATAGCGCTCGAAGCCGGGGCATTGCAGCGCGAGATAGCCGGTTTCGGTGGCGCTGTAGGTATCGCCGATGGCCAGCCGCCATCGCTCGCGCACCAGGGCGCGCGTTGCGGCGTCGAGAACCTCGCCGAACGTGACGACGCCGCGCAGCCGCGGCAGCGACACGCCGCGGCGCGCCGCTTCGAGCACGAGCTCGCGCAGCAGGCTCGGATAGGTGAGGAGATAGTCGGCCCCGGTCTCGGCGAGCCACGCCAGCTGCTCCGCGATCGGGCGATGGAGGTCGCACAGCTCGCTCGGGCCGTTGCGGAACGCGGAAGCCGCTGGCCGGTTCCAGCCGGGCGCGCTGGCACGGCCGTTCGCGAGGGCGACCTCGCCGCCGAAGCGGATCACGGCGAGCCGCGCCGTCAGGTCGCGCCGGTGCCAGAGATGGTTGCGAAGCGTGACGGCGTCGAAATACAGGCGATGCAGTTCCGTCTGCACGCCGTTCACCGGCCGGCCTGTGGAGCCGCCCGACGAAAACGCGTACTGCTCGCCGTGCCAGCCCGGCATTTCGCGCGCGCAAAGCGCTGCGCCTGCATCTTGAGCCTCTTGCCGCGTCAGGATCGGCAATCGGCGCCAGAACGCCTCGTCGACGGACATGCCCGGCGCGTATCCGGCGCGCTCCAGGCGCGCGCGGTAGAAGGGAATCCGCGCGAAGCTGTGGTCGAGAAGAGCTGCGATCTGCCGGAATTGCCGCGCGCGAATCCGGGCGGGCGGCGCCTGCTCGCTTTCCTGCAGTTGATACTGCAGCGCAAGGGCGCCGGCGCCGACGAGGTCGGGAAGCGCTGGCCAGGTCAGTCCCGGCACGTTCGAGCGGAAGTCTTGGGACGCGACGGTCATGGCGCCTGGCGGGCGGCTTCGGGCAGGGAAACGAAATCCTCGTATTTGCCCCCTTCGCCGCGCGGGATGGACGCGACCCTGGCCACGCTGGCGGCGAAACCCGGGCCGAAGACCTTCGCGGCATTGGCCAGGATCGCGGCCACGTCGGCGGCCGCGATCTCCGCGTCGGAAACGACGCGGATTTCGAGCCTGCGCGGGGACGTCTCGACGACCTGGTACTGGAGAATGCCCGTCGCGAGCGACTTGAAGAGATCGTCGACGGGCGGGCGCACGACCGAACCGTCGGCGCGGCGCATCACGTTCCGGGCTCGCCCGACGATGCGCGCGAGCACCGGCAGGCCGCGGCCGCACGGGCACGGCGGCCCGACCTCGGCAAAGTCGCCGATCGCATAGCGCAGCAGCGGCATCGCGAAATTGTGCAGCGGCGTGACGACGATTTCGCCCACCTGCCCCGGCCTGCAGGGTTTGCCCTCGGCGTCGAGCACCTCGACGAGATTCATCTCCGACTGGACATGGTAGTGTTCGAACGCCGGGCACTGCAGCGCGATGAAGCCGACCTCGACGGAGCTGTAGATGTCTTCGACCGGCAGGCCCCATTCCGCGCGCACCAGCGCCCGCGTCGCGGCCGGGAGCATCTCGCCGAAGGTCGAGATCGAGCGCAGCGCGCGCGGCTTTCGGCCCCGGGCCATCGCTTCCTGCACGATCGCGTGCAGGATCGACGGCTGGGTGTGCAGATAGTCGGGATCGGTCTCGAGCAGCCACGTCGCCTGCGCTGCCGCGGGCTGGTTGGTGTCGAAAAGAAAGGCCGGGCCGTTCACGAACGCCGCCGCCAGGCTGGCCGACCAGCCCGCCACGGTCTTCCCCTCCGGCCCCACGCGCTGCGGTTTGGTCCGCCGGATCGCCGCGAATCTCAGGCCGAGATCGCGACGATGCCAGAGATGGTCGCGCAGCACGATCGAATTCCAGAGCGTCAGCGCCAGCCGGGAATGGACGCCCTTGACCGGCGCGCCCGTCGAGCCGCTCGTCTCGAACGGCACGCGCTCGCCGTGCCCCGGCGGATCGGCCTGCGCGAGAAGCGCGTCGCCCGCCGCTTGCAGTTCG
>JAEULD010000114.1 GCA_016792765.1 Candidatus Odyssella sp. | reverse complement strand
CCTTCTCGGCCCCGAGCGCGTCCACGGCCACCGCCGCCGAGATCGCCGAATCGATGCCGCCCGAAAGCCCGAGCGCCACACCGGGGAAGCGGTTCTTCCGCACGTAGTCGCGCAAGCCCAGCATCATCGCGCCGTAGATCGCCTCGAGCCGCTGCGGCTGCGGATGCACCTCGCCGGGCGCGCAGGCCCAGGCGCCGTTGCTGCCGCGCGTCCAGCGCGTCGTCGTCACGTGCTCGCGCCACGACGGCGCCTGCACGGCGAGGCGGCGGTCCGCGTTCAGCACGAACGACGCGCCGTCGAACACCAGTTCGTCCTGCCCGCAGATCTGGTTCACGTAGACCAGCGGCAGATCGGATTCGACCACGCGCTGCACGGCGAGGTTGATGCGCTCGTCGAGCTTGTCGCTCTCGTAGGGGCTGCCGTTCGGCACGATCAGGATCTCGGCGCCCGATTCCTGCAGCGTCTCGGTCACGTCCGGCCGCCACATGTCCTCGCAGATCATGAGGCCGAGCCGCACGCCGCGGAAATTCACCGGCCCCGGCGGCGGCGCCGCCGCGAACACGCGCTTCTCGTCGAACACGCCGTAGTTCGGCAGGTCGTGCTTGAAGCGCTTGGCCGCGACGAGCCCGGCGTCGAGCAGGAACGCGGCGTTGTAGAGTTGGCCGTTCTCGCGCCACGGCGCGCCCACGATCATCGCCGGGCCGCCGTCTTTCGTCTCGGCCGCCAGCGTTTCCACCGCGGCGGCGGCGCGGTCCTGGAACAGCGGCTTCAGCACGAGGTCTTCGGGCGGATAGCCGGAGATCGTGAGTTCGGGAAAGACGACGAGATCGGCGCCCTGGCCCCTGGCCTCGGCGCGGGCGGCGCGGATGCGGTCGAGATTGCCCGCGATGTCGCCCACGGTCGTGTCGATCTGGGCGAGGGCGAGATTGAGCGTGGCGGCCATGAGGATGCGCTTGCGGCGGGCGGGTCGGCGAGGAGTTAGGTGGCGCGCGGGGCGGGTGTCAATGTCGCCGCCGCGACGCGGTTAAAATGCGTGCATTTCAAGCGCTTGGCGCCGCCGTGCGGGGCGTGTGATCTCGTTCATAGCCCGTTCCATACAACGGCCATATTCAGCGTATACTGGCATCGGAAACCCGGTTCCCCGACATGCTCCGACCTTTCGCCGCCGTCGCGTTCGCGCTCCTGGCCTTGCCGGCCCTCGCTCCGGCGCGGGCGCAGGCCGAGCAGCCGCGGGTCGAGATTCTCGATCACGGCATCTACGCCACCGGCACGCGCACCACCGTGCCGATGCCGATCTCGGTCAGCGGCAAGATGAACGTCGTCGCCAACGTCCGCCTGCTCCAGGCGACGCGCGAGGTGATGGGCCAGCTCGGCACCAGCTTCGGCTTCCGCTACCGCGTGCACGGCGTCCCCGACGGCGCCACGGTCACGATCCGCACGCGCCATCCGCGCCTCACCCATCCCGACACCGGCAAGAGCATGAATTACGGCGAGCGCGAGCAGACCGTGACCGACGGCGGCGAGCGCTACACGGGCTACAGCTTCGACGCCAGCTACGAGATCGCCGAGGGCGAGTGGTCGTTCCAGATCCTCTACCAGGGCCGCGTCATCGGCGAGCAGAAGTTCCGCGTCATCGTCCCGATGAACTGAGAAGGGGCGCCGCCATGAAACGCTTCGCCGCCCGGGGCTTCCTCGCCGCGCTTCTGATCGCGGGCGCGGGGGCGGCCCTCGCCGAGAACGCCGCCGCCGAGCCGCGCGGCAAGATCGTCTCCTACGGGCGCTACGAGATCGTCGAGACCGGGCGGCCCGAAAAGGCCGAGCGCACCGTGGCCGGCGAGGTGAAGCCGGTGGAGACGCGCCGCCTGATCGAGCAGACCGACCAGATCGTGGGCCTGCTCGGCAACACGTTCGGCTTCGAAGTGGACCTCGAGGGCCTGCCGCCGGGCCCGGTCAACCTCGTCGTGCGCACGATCCACCCGCCGCTCACCAACGCCGACACCGGCAAGACGATGACGGTGAGCGAGTACGACTGGCCGGTGGCCGGGCGCAGCAAGGTCTATTTCGGATTCACGTTCGACTACCGCTGGGAGATCGCCGAAGGCGTCTGGACGAAGCAGCTCGTCCACGACGGCAAGGTCATCGCCGAGAAGACGTTCAAGGTCGTCGTTCCGCTCAACTAGATCGGAGTGATCTCAAGTGGAAGCTGCAGTTGTGGCGACGCTTCGCTCGCGTCCATCCTTCGAGGCCGCCGCAAGAGCGGCGGCACCTCAGGATGAGGCTATTTGTTGCAGCAAAATAAGCCTCATCCTGAGGTGCGGCCCCGTTTGGCGCCGCCTCGAAGGATGGACGCGAGCGATCCTCTTGATCCTCGCTCTCGTTGCCGCCGCACCCGCCGCCTCCGCCGAGCCGCGCGCCACGATCCTGACGTTCGGCCGCTACGAGACTCAGCTCGCCGGCGAGCCCGAGAAGGCCGAGCGCACCGCCTCGGGCATCGTGCAGCCGGTCGACGGGCACCGGCTGCTGGAACGCAGCGACGTGATCGTGGGCCAGCTCGGCAACACGTTCGGCATCGAGCTGAAGCTCGAGAATTTCCCCGCCGGCGTCGCGGCGCTGACGATCCGCACCGCCCATCCGCCGCTGACCAACCCCAAATCCGGCAAGACGACGTCGGTCAGCGAATACGACTGGACCTCGGCGACGACCGACAGCGCCTATTTCTGCTTCTCGTTCGACGAGACATGGGAGATCGCCGAAGGCGACTGGACGATCCAGGTGCTGCACGAGGGCAAGGTCGTCGCCGAGAAGACGTTCAAGATCGTCGTCCCGCTCAACTAGGTGGATCGATGCTGCGTCGTGCCCTCTTGATCGCGCTTCTGGTGGTGGCGGGCGCGTCCGCCGCGGCGGCCGCCGAGCCGCGCGCCACGATCCTCGCCTACGGCCGCTTCGAGACCCAGCGCACCGGCGCGATCGAGAAGGGCGAGCGCACCGCCTCGGGCGAGCTGCAATCGGTGTCCGCGCACCGCCTCGTGCAGCAGACCGACGAGATCGTCGGCCAGCTCGGCAACTCCTTCGGCATCGATCTCCGGCTCGAAAACTTCCCGCCCGGGCCGGCGATGCTGACGATCCGCACGACCCATCCGCCGATCACGAATCCCCGGACCGGACGAACGATGACGGTGAGCGAATACGACTGGGCGGTGCCGATGCGCGACAACGTCTATTTCGGCTACACCTTCGACCACGGGTGGGAAATCGCCGAGGGCGTCTGGACCAAACAGATCGTATATAAGGGGCGGGTCATCGCCGAGAAGACGTTCAAGATCGTCGTGCCGCTCAACTGAGCGCACGCGGGACTGCAAGCGGGAGCCGATCCCCAGCACAAGGGACGACCATGCGACACGTTCATCGCTTCCAAGTCTGGCTCGCGCGGGCGCTCGCGCCGCTCGCGATCCTGGCGCTGGCGCTCGCCGCGCCGGCGGCCGCCTCCGGCCAGGTCGAGATCCAGGATTACGGCTTCTACGACCTGTCGGTGGACGGCAGCGTGCCGGCGCCCGACGACGTGAGCGGCACGCGCAACATCGTCTCCAACATCCGCCTGCAGCGCCAGACCGAGGAGATCGACGCGCAGCTCGGGCGCAGCTTCGGCTTCCGCTTCCGCATCGTCGATCCGGCGCTGCACGGCCAGACGCTGACGCTGCGCACGAAGTTCCCGCCGCTCACCAATCCCGAGAGCAAGCGGACGATGACGACGCAGGACCGCCCGTTCACCGCCACCGGCGAGAGCGTCTACGACGGCTACCGCTTCGACTACGACTGGGAGATGGCCGAGGGCATCTGGACCTTCCAGATCCTGCACAACGGCAAGGTGATCGGCGAGAAGAAGTTCAAAGTCATCATCCCGATGAACTAGGCGGGCAGGGCACATCCATGACGAACCGGCTTATCGCGCGCGGACTGCCCCGGCTGGCGGCCGCGCTGTTCCTCGCGGCGGCGGCGCAGACGGCCGCGGCCAGCGACCGCGGCGTCGAGATCGTCGATTACGGCATCTACGACCATACGGTGACGGCGGTCGTTCCCGAGCCCAAGGACGTGGCCGGCGAGCGCACGACGGTGGCCAATGTGCGCCTGCGCGAGAAGACCGAGATCGTCGACGCGCAGAAGAGCCGCATGTTCGGCTTCCAGTTCCGCGTCACCGATCCGGCGCTCTACGGGCAGACGCTGGTGACTCGCAAGCTCGTGCCGAAGCTCACCAATCCCCAGACCGGCCGGTCGGCGACGGTGGTCGAAGGCTCGGTCGTCGCCGGGCCCGACACGCTGTTCCTGAACGCCTACGGCTTCGACTACGACTGGGAGCGCGCGGAAGGCGAGTGGACCTTCCAGGTGCTCCACGACGGCAAGGTGCTGGCCGAGAAGAAGTTCAAGGTCATCCTGCCGATGAACTGACGGCGGCGCCGGATCGGGGCAAGCGCATGACGGCGAAACGGCAGCCTCCGGGCCCGGCGATGCGCGCGCTTGCGGCGCTCGCGCTGCTGCTGCTCGCGGCGGCGCCTGCGCTCGCCGGCGACGGCGACCGCCAGCGCATCGCGATCCTCGACTACGGCATCTACCAGCATCGCGTCGACCGCGTCGAGCCGGAGCCGCGGCACGTCAGCCGCGAGCGCGTGATCGTCTCGGGCGTCGCGCTGCTGCGCCAGGCCGACGAGATCGACGCGCAGCCCGGCCGCATGTTCGGCTTCCAGTTCCGCGTCGCCGATCCGGCCCTGGTCGGGCAGACGCTGACGCTGCGCCGCATCGTGCCGCCGCTCACCAACCCGGCCACCGGCGAGACGGCGACGACGATCGAGCGCGACGTCGCGATCGCGCAGGCCGGCCAGATCGTGCTCAACGCCTACCGTTTCGACCATGGCTGGGAGATGGCCGAGGGGCTCTGGCGCTTCCAGGTCCTGTTCCGCGGCGAGGTGATCGCCGAAAAGGCGATCAAGGTCGTCGTTCCGATGAATTGAGGGCGAGGCCGCCGATGAAACCGCTGCTCGGGCGCATCGCACTGTTCCTGATCCTCGCCGTGGCGGCGCCGGCCGCCGCGCAGACGTCGCGCGTCGACATCGTCGAGCACGGCATCTACGCCGCCGGGCCGATGACGCACGTGCCGGCGCCGGACCAGATCGGCGGGCAGCGCTGGCGGGCGGAGACGCGCCTGCTCGAGAAGACGGAGGTCGTCGCCGGCCAGTTGGGGCGCATCTTCGGCATCCGCGTGCGGGTCAACGATCCGGCGCTGCTCGGCAAGACCGTGACGATGCGGATCCGCCATCCCAGGATCACGGCGCCCACGGGGCGCAGCGGCACGGAGACGACCTACGACACCGCCACGCGGCCCGGAGAGCGCGAGATCGGCTATTTCTTCGCGTTCGAGCACACTTACGAGATCGCCGAGGGCGACTGGACCTTCGAGGTCGTCCACGACGGCGAGGTCTTGGCAACGCAGAAATTCCGCGTGCTCGTGAACATGTATTGAGGCGCGGGGCGGCGGCGCCGTGCTGCGTCGTCCCGATCTCGAGTCTTGTCGCGCGAAGGTTCCTGCCGAAAACATCGTAGGGGCGGGTCCCCGACCCGCCCGTGCCGACGCGCGGCGTGCGCGGGCGCGGGTGCACGGCTTCGATGCTTCGCTTGCGCGCCGGCCCTCTGCCGGTGGAATGGCGGGCGGGTCGGAGACCCGCCCCTACGACGTTGGCGGCCGTTTCCATCCTGCGCGCAGAAACTCAGAGCGTCCCCCGGCCTTGAATTTGTTCCCTATTTGTACTAGATGGAGCGAGGTGCCGAATTGTGCCTCGGATGGCGCGCTCGTGTGCGCCGCTTGCGCTGTTTGGACATGTGAACCTTGCGCAAGTAGGCCGCCGGGCGACGGGAGCGGCAGCAGATGGAATCTGCTGGCCGCCTGCCTCCCAGCGCTTGGCGCGTGCGGGGGCTCGGGATGATGAGAAAAAGCGATCCGCGAGGCTGAAAATGATGAGAAAGGCCAAGGGATGATGAGAAAAGCCAGTGTCGCGGCGAAACTCGTCTTTCCCGGGCATTCCTCATCATCGCGCCGCGCGCGGCCCATGAGGCACCGGGGCGTGCCGGCGCCACGCTTGTCGGCGCCGATGTTTACGTTTGTTGGCGAATGTTGACGTTTGTTGACGCCCGCCGGGGGAGGGGCTCCGTCACATCGATCGGTTCGGCCATAGCAGCACCGAGGCCGGGATCGGCGCGAGCGCGGCGACGGTCTATCCGAACACGCGCTTGAAGATCGCGTCGACGTGGCGCAGGTGGTGCTCGAGGCCGAACAGGCCTTTGATCTCGGCGACGCCGAGATGCTTCGCGATGGCCGGATCGGCGGCGAGGAAATCGGCGAAACTGCCCTGGCCTTCCCAGGCTTTCATCGCGTTGCGCTGCACGGCGGCGTAGGCGTCCTCGCGGCTCATGCCCTTCTGCGTCAGCGCCAGCAGCACGCGCTGCGAATTCCAGAGCCCGCCCTGCGCGTCGAGATTGGCGCGCATGCGCTCGGGATAGACGACG
>JAEULD010000104.1 GCA_016792765.1 Candidatus Odyssella sp. | reverse complement strand
CTCGCCGCGCGCGCCGCCGCAATGCGCGGCGCGCTGCGCGCCCGCGCCCAGGCGTGCGAGGACGCGCGCACGGTGCCGGACGAGACGATGCGGGAGCTGCGGGCGGCCGGCCTGTTCCGCATCCTGCAGCCGCGCCGCTTCGGCGGCTACGAGCTGGATTTCGCGGCGCTGATCGCCGCCATCGTCGAGATTTCGCGCGGCTGCGGCTCGACCGGATGGGTCTACATGATCGGCGGCATCCACCAATGGCTCGCCGCGCAGTTCCCGCTCGAGGTGCAGGCGGAGATCTGGGGGAACGACACCGACACGATCGTCTCGGGCTCCTACGCGCCCTCGGCAACCGCGCGCGCCGTGCCGGGCGGGTACCGCATCAGCGGCCTGTGGGGCTTCGCGAGCGGCTGCGACCACGCCGGCTGGCACGTGGCCGGCGTCCACTTTCCGCCCGCCGAGCCCGGCGGCAAGCCCGGCGCCGGCTTCGTGCTGCTGCCGCGCTCCGACTACGCGATCGAGGACAATTGGCACACGGTCGGCCTCGCCGGGACCGGCAGCAAGAACATCCGCATCGACGACGCGTTCGTGCCGATGCACCGCGTGCTGCCGTTCGCGCAGCTCTCGTCGGGCACCGCGCCCGGCGCCGCCGCGCATCGCAACGCGCTCTACCGCATCCCGTTCCTCGCCGCGTTCCCGGCCTGCCTCGCCTCCACCGGCATCGGCATGGCCGAGGACGCGATCGACGAGTTCCTCGACATGGCGCGCGTGCGCAAGACCAAGGGCGCCGTGGCCGGCGCCGGCCATTCGATGGCCGAGTTCTTCCAGGTGCAGAGCCGCCTCGCCGAGGCGACCGCGTCGGTCGATGCGGCACGCCTGCTGCTGCTGCGCGACGTGAACGAGGTGTCGGCGCTGGCCGCGGCCGGCCAGCCCGTCTCGGTCGCGATGCGCATCCGCAACCGGCGCGACCACGGCTTCGCCGCGCGGCTCGCGGCGCAAGCCGCCGAGGCCGTCTATTCCTGCTGCGGCGGGGCCGGCCTCTATCTGAGCAACCGCATCCAGCGCGTCTGGCGCGACACCAACGCGGTCGCGAAGCATGTGAGCCTGAGCTGGGACGCGGTCAGCTCGATGTACGGCCAGCACGCGCTCGGGTTGGAGCCGCGCGGCCAGTATTAGCCGGGGCTCCGGCGGCGCGGGGGCGGCCCGCCGCCCTATCGGGCTTCGAGAACCAGCAGCTGCTTGTCGGGCAAGGTCGCGCGCGAGAACACCGCGCTGCGGCTTTCGGCGCGCTTCACCGGATAGTTCTTCGCGAACAGCGCGATGAAGCGGTCGAGCGAGCCGTAGCCCCAATAGTGCATCGGGATCACGACCTTGGGCTTGATCTGGTCGATCACCGTCGCGGCGCCTTCCTGGCTGATCGTGACCGCGCCGTCGACGGCGATCAGCACGATGTCGATCGGGCCGAGCCGCTTCAGGTGCTCGTCCGTCAGCGTGTGATGCAGATGGCCGAGATGGGCGATGCACAGGCCCGCCGTCTCGAACACGAACATCGAGTTGCCGGCGTAGTCGGTCGCGCCCGAGCCCCAGTTGCGGATGTTGGTCGGGATGTTGAAGACGCGGAGGTCGCGCTCGCCGACGTCGTGCGCCGCATAGCCGCCTTCGCGCCAGCCGCGCAGCACGTGCTTGATGCCGGGCTCTGGCGCGCTGCTGTAGTGGTTGGGGTGCGCGCGGTTCATCGTCGCGATCGTCGGCACGATCGGCGCCCGGTAGTAGTCGTTGTAGTCGGTCGCGGCCGTGATGCCCTCGGCAGTGCGGATCAGGAACGTCGAGTGGCCGATATAGGTGACCTCGACGCTGCCGCGCGGCGGCAGGCCCTCGGGAATGATCGACGCGCGGAACACGCGGGCGGCCGGCGCGTCGGCGACCGGCGCGCACAGCGCGAACGCATCGGCCGCCGCCGCGACGAGGGCCGCCGCCGCCGCCAGGAACCCGAGCCATACACGAGCCATGGACTCTCGCCTCTTCGTCGGAAGTATCAATGCCCCGGCAGCATCAACAGCTGGCGGTCCGGCAGGCTGGCGCGCGAGAGGATCACGGTCGGGCTCTCGCTGCGCTTCGCGGGATAGCGGCCGGCGAACAGCGTGGCGAAGCGCTCGAGCGTCACCTCGCTGAAGAAATGCATCGGGATCACGACCTTGGGCTTAATCTGCTCGACCACTTCGAGCGCGCCTTCCTGCGTCAGCGTCACCGAGCCGTCGACGGCGATCATCACGATGTCGATCGGGCCCATGCGCCGCAGATGCTCTTGCGTCAGCGTATGGTGGAGGTGCCCGAGATGCGCGATGCACAGCCCGCCCGCCTCGAACACGAAGATCGAATTGCCGCCGTAATCCGTCGTCCGGTCTTCCCAATTGCGGATGTTGGTGGGGACGTTGAACACCTTCATGTCGCCTTCGGCGAGGTTGTGCTCGGCGACGCCGCCCTCCTTCCAGCCGGGCAGCACGTGCTTGATGCCGGGATCGGGCGCGTGGCTGAAATGCGTGCTGTGCGCGCGGTTCATCGTGGCGATCGTCGGCGTCACCGGCGGGCGGACGTGGTCGTTGTAGTCGGTCGCGGCCGAAACGCCGCCCGGCGTGCGGATCAGAAACGTGGAATGGCCGACATAGGAAATTTCGACGCTGCCCCTGGGCGGAAGTTCGGCCGGCAGGTCGACGGCCGGCCACGCGCGGGCCCGCGGCCCCTCCGCCACCGGCGCGCACATCGCGAACGCGGTGCCGGCGGCCGCGAGCAGCGCGGCGGCGCCGGCAAGGAAAACGCCGAAAGCGCGCTTCATCCGGCCTGTCCGCCCTGCCGCCTCATCGATACGGCGCCTTCAGCACGAGCAACTGGCGGTCGGGCATCGTGCCGCGCGACAGCACCGCGGTCGCCGACTCGGCGCGCTGCACCGGCCATTTCGCGCCGAGGATCGCGATGAACTGCTCGACCGCGATCGGCGTGAACACGTGCTGCGGGATCACGACCTTGGGCTTGATCTGCTCGACGACCTCGACCGCGCGCGACTGCGGCATCGTGTAGAGCCCGTCGATCGGCACCAGCGCCACGTCGATCGGGCCGAGCTGCTTCAGGTGCTCCTCGGTCAGCGTGTGATGCAGGTGGGAAAGATGCGCGATGCAGAGGCCCGCCGCTTCGAACACGAAGATGGAATTGCCGGCATAGCGCGTGCCGCCGGTGCCCCACTCGCGGATGTTCGTCGGCACGTTGAAGACGCGGAGATCCTTGAACAGCAGATTGTGTTCTGCGATCCCTTCCTCTTTCCAGCCGCGCAGGACGTGCTTGATGCCCGGATCGGGGTTGAGGCTGTAGTGCGTCGGATGCGCGATGTTCATCGTCGCGATGTCCGGCGTGATCGGCGCCGGAACGTAGTCCGTGTAGTCCATGATCGCGGTGACGCCGCCGGCCGTGCGCAGCAGGAACGTCGCGTGGCCGAGAAAGGTGAGCTCGACGCTGCCGGCGCTGGGCGGCGCCTCGGGCACGACCGCGGCCGGCCAGGCGCGCGGCGCGCCGGCGACCGGGGCGCAGCTGGCGAAGGCGGCGGAGGCGGCGGCGCACAGCGCGAGCGCGGCGCCCGCGGCGCTCAAGAGCTGCGCGAAACGGCGGCGGGAGGGAAGCGCTCGGTGCATGAGCCCGTCCTCGGCTGGCGTTACGAAGCCTAATGCAGTTTTCGTGCCGCTGTCATCGTGGGCGTCGACAGCCGCCGATGACAAAAGCGCGAGGCCGAGCCCTCACTTCCCATTCGCGAAGACGCGAATGGGCCCCTTCTCTCCCGCGGCGCGGGAGAGAGAAGGAAGAATGCGACGGTGCTTGCTTCTCTCTCCCACGCAGTGGGAGAGAAGGGGCCCAGCCGCCGCCCTTGCGGCGGATGGGAAGTGAGGGCCGGGGCCGCCTAGCGCCGCGGCGCCGCCCGGATCGCGCGCCAGACGCGCTCGGGCGTCAGCGGCATCTCGAGGTCGTCGAGGCCGAGCGCGTCGAGCACGGCGCTGACCACGGCCGCCGGCGCGCCGATCGTGCCGGATTCGCCGCAGCCCTTGGCGCCGAGCGGATTGTGGGTGCAGGGCTGGCTCTGGTCGAACCGCGAGACGAAGTTCGGCAGATCGTCGGCGCGCGGCATCGCGTAGTCGAGGAACGAGGCAGACAGGAGCTGGCCGTCCTCGTAGACGCAGCGTTCGAGCAGCGCCTGGCCGATGCCCTGCGCGAGCCCGCCCTGCACCTGGCCCTCGACGATGATCGGGTTGATGACCGTGCCGACGTCGTCGACCGCCGTGTAGCGCAACAGGCGGACGACGCCGGTGTCGGGATCGACCTCGGCCTCGCAGACATGCGCCCCGTTGCTGAACGCGAAGTTCGGCGGATCGTAGAACGCGCTCTCGACCAGGCCGGGCTCCAGCGTCTCGAGCGGATAGTTGTGCGGAACGTAGGCCGCGCGCGCGATCTCGGCGAAGGCGAGCGCGCGATCCGTGCCGGCGACGCGGAACGCGCCTTGCGCGAACGCGATGTCGGACTCGGCGGCCTCGAGCAGATGGGCCGCGATCTTCTTGCCCTTGGCCACGATCTTCATCGCCGCGCGGTCGAGCGCCGAGCCGCCCACCGCGATCGAGCGCGAGCCGAACGTGCCGGTGCCGTAGGGTACCGCGGCCGTGTCGCCCTCGACGATCTCGATCTTCGCGAGCGGCACGCCCAGCCGGTCCGACAGGATCTGCGCGAAGCTGGTCGCGTGGCCCTGGCCGTGATTGTGCGTGCCGAGGAACGCGCGCAGCGAGCCGTCGGGCTCGACCTTGATCTCGGCCGCTTCGAAGAACCCGGCGCGCGCGCCCATCATGCCGGCGAGGCGCGACGGCGCCACGCCCGAGGATTCGAGGTAGCAGGCGAGGCCGATGCCGCGCCGCCGGCCGCGCGCCTCGCTCTCGCGCCTGCGCGCCGCGAAGCCGTCGTAGTCGGCGGCGGCCAGCGCCTGCGCGAAGACCGACGGGAAATCGCCGCTGTCGTAGGTGGGGCCGATCGGCGTCTTGTAGGGCATCGCCGCGCGCGGAATGAAGTTCCGGCGGCGGATCTCGGCGCGGTCGAGGCCGAGTTCGCGCGCGGCGCGGTCGGCGAGCCGTTCCAGCACGTAGCAGGCCTCGGGCCGGCCGGCGCCGCGATAGGCGTCGGTCGGCAGCGTGTTGGTGAACACGCCGGTGACCTCGATGAAGATCGCCGGCGTGCGGTAGAGCCCGGCGAGCAGCCCGCTGTAGATCGCGCTCGGAATCGCGGCGCCGACGGTCGAGACGTAGGCGCCGAGATTGGCGATCGTCGAAACCCTGAGGCCGAGGAACGCGCCGTCGGCGCCGAGCGCGAGCTCCGCGCGGGTCGCGTGATCGCGCGCCTGGTTGTCGGACAGGAAGCTTTCGTTGCGGCCCGCGACCCATTTCACCGGGCGGCCCAGCCGCCGCGCGGCCCAGGCGACGACGGTTTCCTCGGGATAATGCTTGCCCTTGTAGCCGAAGCCGCCGCCCACGTCGGGCGAGACGACGCGGATCGCGCCCTCGGCCAGGCCGAGCTGCTCGGCGACGAGGCGGCGCACATGGTGCGGCACCTGGGTCGCCGTATAGAGCGTGAAGCCCGCCGGATCGGGAACGCCGACGACGGCGCGCGGCTCGATCGCGGCTCCGGCGATGCGGTGATTGACGAGCTCGATCCTGGTGACGTGCGCCGCGCGCGCGAAGGCCGCGTCGGCCGCCGCGGCGTCGCCGCGCGCGTAGCGGAAACAGAGATTGCCCGGCGCCTCGGGATGGATCGCCGCCGCGCCGAGCGCGTCGCGCGCGGAGGCAACCGCGTCGAGCGGCGCGTAATCGACCGCCAGTCGCTCGGCGGCGTCGGCCGCCGCCGCCTGGGTCTCGGCGACGACGACGGCGACGGCCTCGCCGACGTGGCGCACCGCGCCGCGCGCGAGCGCCCAGCGCGGCGGCTCGTTCATCATGCGGCCGTCCGGCATCTTGAGCGGCCACAGGCTCTTCATCGGGCCGATGCCGTCGGCCGCCATGTCGGCGCCGGCGAACACCGCGACGACGCCGGGCATACGGCGCGCCGCTTTCGCGTCGATCCTCGCGATGCGCGCATGCGGGTGCGGCGAGCGCACGAAAGCCGCGTGCAGCTCGCCCGGAAAGACGAGGTCGGCCACGAACCGCCCGCGCCCGGTCAGGAACCGCGCGTCTTCCTTGCGCCGGACGGGAGCGCCGATGCCTTCGGCGTTGGACGACATGTCGGCTTGCGTGGGCGACGTATCCATAATGGCCAGGCAAATCTTCTCTCTGCCGCTGCGCGGGAGAGGAAAGATCGAGCCTACTGCATCTCCTCGCGCACCAGATCGAGGCGTTCGAACACGGCCTTGTCGGTGACCACGAACAGATCGGCGTCGCCCGAGAGCGCGGTGTGGCTGGCCCAGGTCCAGTGCGGGATCGTGAACACGTCGTGCTGCGCCCAGGCGAAGGTCTTGTCGCCGACCGTCGAGCGGCCTTCGCCGGCCGCGACCAGGCACACGGCGTTGTGGGTCGCGCGCCGCGCGCGCGTCGCCGCGCCCTTCGCGAGCCGCCCGGCGTAGCAGTCGAGCGTCGTCATCACCGCGCCGCCGGTGGCGGGATTGACGTAGCGCAGCCATCGCGCGCCGTCCGCGCCCGGCTTCATCGCCGCGAGCAGGCGCCGGGTCGCCTCGCCCGGATAGCGATACTTCGGCGATTGCGCGCCGTCGGGCTTGGCGCCCGCCGGCACCAGCCCGGCCTCGGACCAGAGCCGGTCGTCGCCCTCGTCCACCTCCCAGAACGCGCTGTCGCCCGGCGCGCCGGGCTCGAAGAAGCTCGCATCGAGATTGCAGACGAGCGGCATGTTGGCCGAATCGAACCAGAAGGTGCGCGCCTTGCCCTCGTTGATGTGCCCGTGCCAGCACATCGGCGGCGTGAGCACGAGATCGCCCTCGTGCATCTCGCAGCGGCGGCCGTTGACGATCGTCACCGCCCCTTCGGCGCGCGTGGCATAGCGGATCGCCGCAGCCGTGTGGCGGTGCGGGCGCGCGCGGTCGCCGGGCTCGAGCACGGTGAACGCGCCGATGAGATTGCTGGTCGAGACGGTGGCACCGCCGAAGGCCGGGTGCGCCATGATGATCGCGCGGCGCTCGATGTCGTCGACCGGCACCTCTTTCGCCGCCCGGTGCGCGAGCGGCTCGATGTCGCGCCAGCGCCAGTGGTAGGGCACGTCCTTGGCGCTCGGCGCGATCGGCGTGATTGCCTTGTAGCGGTCCCACAACGGGTGGATATCGGCGCCTTCGAGCGCGGCGATCAGCGCCGCATCGGGCCGCTGCGCACGAGCGTCGTCCATGGCCTGCCTCCCTCGGTCTTGCCCGAAAATGACACCCGGCGCGCGGCCGGGTCAATTCTCAGCCGAGCGCCGCCCGGTGTTCGGGCGCGAGATCGTCCTCGATGAACCAGCGGACGATGTCGTCCATCGACTTGTCCTGCTTGAAGCCCATCTTGAGCGCGCGCTTCGGCGCGAAATCCGCGTGCCAGCGATCGACGATCGCGGCGATGACCGGATCCTTCTTGAACTTGACGCGCGCCGCCACCTTCCGCCCGGCCACGCGCCTCAGCGATTCCATCATCTCGGCGACCGAGACGACGAAGCCCGGCAGCATCAGCCCGCGATTGTCGCCATAGGCCTTGGCCGGCAGCTCGTAGGCGTGAATCAGCGACTGCACGACCGTGCGCGGCGAGGCGCACCACATGCGCACGCTTTTCGAGACGGGGCACACCGTCTCCGCCTGCTGCAGCGGCTCGCGGATGATCGAGCTGGCCCAGGTGGAGGCGGCGCGGTTCGGCTTGCCGGCGCGCACCACGACGGTGGGCAGGCGCAGCGAGCGCCCGTCGAGGAAGCCCTTGCGGCTGAAGTCGTTGACGAGCAGCTCGCCGATCGCCTTCTGCGTGCCGTAGGAGGTCTGCGGCAAGAGGTTGATGTCGTCCTTGATCGGCGTCGGGATGTCGCCGCCGTAGACCGCGACCGAGCTGGTGAACACCACCTTGATCGGCTTCGGCAGCTTGCGGCAGGCCTCGAGCACCCAGCGCGTGCCGTCGAGGTTGATCGCCATCCCGGTGTCGAACTCGGCCTCGGCCTGGCCGCTGACGATCGCGGCGAGATGGAAGACCGCGCCGGTGCCGGAGCCGATCAGCGCGTCCACGTCCGGCCGCGCGGCGATGTTGCCGACCTGCGTGGTGATCCTGACCGCGCCCTCGGGCTTCGGCGGTTCGACGACGTCGAACAGCGCGAGCTCGGTGATCTTCGCGCCGTCGAGCCTGCCCGCCTTGGCCAGCGCCGACGCCAGCTTGCGCCCGACGAAGCCGGCCGCGCCGGTGATGACGACCCTCATGGATGCCCCCTCGTTTTTCGCGTCCGGAGAATGGGTGACAGGAATCCGGCGCCGTTCAAGCGCAAAATGCGCCGGCTCACCGCCGCCGGCCGTCCCAGGCCTCGGGATTGAGGATCGCCTCGGGCTTGCGGCCGGCCAGCGCGTCGACCACGCCCTGCGCGGCCCCCACGGCCATGCGCCGCGCGCTGTCTTCGGTGATGCCGGCCATGTGCGGCGAGAGGACGACGTTGGGCAGCGCGAGCAGCGGATTGCCGCGCGCCGGCGGCTCGTCTTCGAACACGTCGAGGCCGGCGCCGCCGAGTTTCCCCGCCGCGAGCGCATCGGCCAGCGCCGCCTCGTCGACGATGCCGCCGCGCGCGGTGTTGACGAGCACTGCGCCCGGCTTCATGTGCGCGAGGCGCCCGCGCCCGATCAGGCCGCGCGTCTCGGCGGTGAGCGGCGTGTGGATCGAGACGATGTCGGCCCGCGCCAGCAGCGCGTCGAGGCCGTGCACCTTCTCGGCGCCCATCGCCGCGGCGCGCGCCTCGCCGGAATAGGGGTCGTAGACGAGAACCGTCATGCCGAAGCCATGGCGGCAGATGCGCGCGACTTCGCCGGCGATGCGGCCGCCGCCGACGAGGCCCAGCGTCTTGCCGGAGAGATCGCCGACGCGCAGCGGGCCGCGCTCGGCGAAGCGCCCGCCGGCGACGAGGTCGTGGCAGGCCCGAAGCCGCTTCACGACCGCGAGCATCAGCGCCACGGCGCATTCCGCCACGGCCAGCGCGTTGGCGCCCGGGGTGTTGAACACCGCGATCCCGTGGCGCGTGGCCGCCGCGATGTCGATGTTGTCGACGCCGACGCCGTGCTTGCCGATCACCTTGAGCCGCGGGCAGGCGGCGATGCGCGCGGCCGGCAGCGGCGAGGTGCGGATCACGAGCCCGTCGGCCCGCGCCCATCCCCGTTCGGCGTCGGTGCCGGGCGCGAACAGTTCCACGACCTCCCCCGCCGCGCGCAGGATCGCGACGCCCTCGGGGTGGATCGGATCGACGATCGCGAGAACCGGCCGCGCGCCGCCATGTGAGATTTCACTCATGCCGCCCCTTGTGGCGAAATCCGCGCCGTGCGGCAATGCTCCGCCGACCTGCCCACGTCGTTTCGCGACAACGCAAGAAAGACAACAAGAGCCGGGAAGCCGGGGAGGAAATCAAGTAAGGCTCGCCACGAAGGCATCAAGACACGAAGAAGGAACGAAAGCGCGCGAATTCGCGCGCAAAGCCGGTAGCCGCCGCGGGCATTCTTGAGCCTTCGTGCCTTCGTGTCTTCGTGGTGAAATCGGCCTTCTCCCCGGCTCCCCGGCTCCTTTTCACTTCACTCAGGGTGGAACGATGTCTAGGACCATCGCCTACGTTTCCAATGCCGACAGCCGCGAGATCGTCGTGCTGCGCGTGGCCGACGACGGCGCGCTCGCCGAGATCGAACGGATCGCGACGCCGGGCATGGTCATGCCGCTGGCGGTTTCTCCGGACCGCCGCTTCCTGTTCGCGGCGCTGCGCTCCGAGCCGTTCGGCGTCGCCAGCTATCGCATCGACGGCCAGACCGGAAGGCTGGCGCACATCGCGACCTCGCCGCTGCCGGCGAGCATGCCCTACCTCGCCACCGACCGCAGCGGCCGCTTCCTGCTGAGCGCCTCCTATCAGAGCGCCGTCGCCGCCGTGTCGGCGATCGACGCCGATGGCCGCGTCTCGGCCACGCCGGTGCAGGTGCTGAACACGGCGCCCAGCGCGCATTGCATCGTCACCGACGCCGCCAACCGCTTCGCCTTCGTGCCCTGCCTCGGCGGCGATCACGTGATGCAGCTCCGCTTCGACAGCGCGAGCGGGCGGCTTGCGCCGAACGCGCCGCCCGAGTTTTCGACGCAGAAAGGCGCCGGCCCGCGCCACATCGTGTTCCATCCCGAGGGCCGGCTCGCCTTCCTCGTCAACGAGCTCGATGCGAGTATCGTGAGCCTGGCCTACACGCCCGCGAACGGCACGCTGGCGCCGCTCGCCTTCGCGAGCGCCCTGCCGCCGAGCTTTTCCGGCAAGCCGTGGGCGGCCGACATCCACACGACGCCCGACGGCCGCTTCCTCTACGTTTCGGAGCGCACTTCGAGCACGCTCGCCGGCTTCCGCGTCGACGCCGCCGACGGATCGCTGTCCCGGATCGGCAACTGGCCGACCGAGACGCAGCCGCGCGGCTTCGCGATCGATCCGTCCGGACGGTTCCTGCTCAGCGCCGGCCAGGCCTCCAACGCGCTCGCCGCCTATGCCATCGACCGCGACAGCGGCGCGCTCAAGCCGCTCAAGCGCTACCCGATGGGAGCGAATCCGAACTGGGTGGAGATCGTGGCGCTGTAGGCGCCGCCAACCGGCGCGTTCCGCCCAAGGCGGGGGAGGCGAAGGACGGCGAGAGCGCCCTCACTTCCCCCGCTTCGCGCGCCACTCTTTGTACTTGGCCTGCACCGCGGGGGACGGCGGATAGGTGCCGATCACCGGCGCGCCCTTCTGCACCTCTTCGAGCACGAAGGCTTCGAGCAGTTCCTGCTCGGCGGCATCGCGCGCCACTTCTGCGGCGAGGTGCTTCGGAATCACGACGACGCCTTCGCCATCGCCGAAGATCACGTCGCCGGGATAGACCGGAACGCCGCCGCAGCCGACGGGGACGTTGATGTCCACCGCGTGGTGCAGCACGAGGTTCAGCGGCGCGGCCGGCCCGCCGCAATAGACCGGCAGGTCGAAGCCGGCGATCTCGGGCGAATCGCGCAGGCCGCCGTCGCTGACGAAGCCGGCGGCGCCGCGCACTTTGAGGCGCGTGAGCAGGATCGAGCCGCCCGAGGCCGCGCGCGCATCGCGCCGGCAGTCGGACACGAGCACCTGGCCCGCCGGCACGGTCTCGATCGCCTTCCGCTGCGGGTGCTCGGGATCGGCGAACACGCCGACATGGTCGATGTCCTCGCGCGCCGGAATGTAGCGGACCGTGAACGCCGCGCCGATCATCGGCGTCTTCACGCTCGTGAGCGGCCGCACCCCCTGCATGAACACGTTGCGCAGGCCCCGCTTGAAGAGCTGCGTCGTGAGCGTGGCGGCGCTGCAGGTCCTGAGCGCGGCGACGGTGTCGGCGTCGAGCATTGCGGTTCCTCTTGGCAAGTTCGACGCGACCATATCGCAGTCCGGCGCCGCAAAGAACCGTCTCGCGGCGCGACCGCGCGCGACGGCGCGGCGACGCGGACCGACCCGCTCAGTACGACCGCGGCAGGCCGAGCACGTGCTCGGCGATGTAGGCGAGGATCAGGTTGGTCGAGACCGGCGCCACCTGATAGAGCCGCGTCTCGCGGAACTTCCGCTCGACGTCGTAGTCCTCGGCGAAGCCGAAGCCGCCATGCGTCTGCAGGCAGGTGTCGGCCGCGAACCACGAGGCTTCCGAGGCGAGCATCTTCGCCATGTTCGCCTCGGGGCCGCAGGGCGCGCCCGCCTCGTAGAGCGCGGCCGCGCGCCCGACCATCAGCGCCGCCGCCTGGCTCTGCGCGTAGGCGCGCGCGATCGGGAACTGGATGCCCTGGTTCTGGCCGATCGGCCGCCCGAACACGACGCGCTCCTTCGCGTAGTCGCGCGCCTTGGCGACGAACCAGCGCGCGTCGCCGACGCACTCGGCCGCGATCAGGATGCGCTCCGCGTTCATGCCGTCGAGGATGTAGCGGAACCCCGCCCCTTCCCGGCCGATCAGGCAATCCGCCGGCACTTCGAGGTTGTCGAAGAACACCTCGGTCGTGGCGTGGTTCAGCATCGTACGGATCGGGCGGATCGTGAGGCCCTTGCCCAGCGCCGCGCGCATGTCGACGAGGAAGACCGACAGCCCGTCGGTCTTCCGCGCCGGGTCGCGCGGCGCGGTGCGCGCGAGCAGCAGCATGAGATCGGAGTGCTCGGCGCGGCTCGTCCACACCTTCTGGCCGTTGACGACGTAGCGATCGCCCTGCTTCACCGCCGCGGTGCGGATCGCGGTGGTGTCGGTTCCGGCCGTGGGCTCGGTGACGCCGAAGGCCTGGAGGCGCAGGCGGCCGGCCGCGATCTCGGGCAGGAAGCGCGCCTTCTGCGCCGCGCTGCCGTGCCGGAGGATCGTGCCCATCGTGTACATCTGGGCGTGGCAGGCGGCGCCGTTGCCGCCGCTCGCATGGACCTCCTCGAGGATGGCCGCCGCCGCCCCGATGCCGAGGCCGCTGCCGCCGAACTCTTCGGGGATGAGGCAGCCGAGATAGCCCGCCTCGGTCAGCGCGCGCACGAATTCGGCCGGATAGGTCCGCTCGCGGTCGAGCTTGCGCCAGTATTCGCCGGGGAAGCGCTGGCACAGCGCGCGGACGGCTTCGCGAATCTCGCGGTGGTCCGGCGCTGCGGCGGTCGGGGGAGCGGCTGTCATGGCCGGGTTCTAGGCGAGCCGCCCCCGCTGCGGCAAGCGGCCCGGAAGCGCACCGTTGAGCGCGGCCGCGTTCCGGCATAGCTTCGCCCCGGGGAATTTCCGGGAGGATCCGCGATGCCGTTCCGCCTTTGGATGGCGCTGGTCTGTTTCGCCATCACCGTCCTCCTCAACGCCACCGTCAAGGCCCAGAACGAGCCGCCGAAGCCGGCCGAGATCGTCGTCAACGGCTCGGGCGGCGCGCAGGAGGCGGGCTCGAAGAAGGCGTTCTTCGAGGAGTTCGAGAAGCGCACCGGCATCAAGGTGGTGGCGACGAGCCCGCCCAATTTCGCGAAGCTGGCCGCGATGGTGAAGGCCGGCAGCGTGGAATGGACGATCGCCGAGCTCGACATCGAGGAGGCGATCCGCGCCGAGCAGATGGGGCTCCTGGAGCCGATCGACGACAAGATCGTCGACCGCTCGCGCTTCCCCGGCGAGGCGCGGACGCGGAAATACGTCTTCTCGCGCGCGGTCTATTCGACCGTGATGGGCTATCGCACCGATGCCTGGCCGGCCGGCCGGGGCCCCAAGGACTGGAAGGATTTCTGGGACACGGCGAAGTTCCCCGGCCCGCGCGCGATGCAGAACCGGCCGGTCGACAACCTCGAATTCGCGCTGCTCGCCGACGGCGTGGCGCCCGACAAGCTGTATCCGCTCGACGTCGAGCGCGCCTATCGCAGCCTCGACAAGATCAAGAAGCACGTCGCCGTGTGGTGGAAGACCGGCGCGCAATCGGCCCAGCTCCTGATCGACAAGGAGGTCGTGCTCGGCACGGCCTGGAACGGGCGCTATTTCGCCGCGATCTCGAAGGGGGCGCCGATCCACGTCGAGTGGAACCAGGGCAGCCTCAAGGAGAGCGCGTTCGTGATCCCGAAAGGCGCCAAGGACGCCTATTGGGGCCAGCGCCTGTTCGCGGTGATGACCGAGGCGAAGCTCCAGGCCGTCTACGCGAACTTCGCCACCTATCCCGGCCTCAACCTCGATTCGATTCAATTCACCGATCCCAAGATCGCGCCCCAGCTTCCCACCCATCCGGCGAACCTGCCGCGCCAGTTCTGGCAGGATGCGCGCTGGTGGGCCGATAACGGCGCCGCGATGGAAGAGCGCTGGGCGAAGTGGGTGATCGCGAAATAGCGACGGCCGAAAACGCGGGCACGCCGGAGACGCCGCCGCTCTTGGCCGTGGCCGGCGTCGAACGCCGTTTCGGCCCCGGCGCGGCGGCACTGGCCGGCGTCGACCTCGCGCTCGGCGCCGGCGAGATTCTGGCCCTGCTCGGCCCCTCGGGCTCGGGCAAGACGACGCTGCTCAAGGTCGTCGCCGGCTTCGAGACGCCGGACAAGGGCCGCGTGACGCTGAACGGCCGCGACATCACCGCGCTTTCGCCGGCCAAGCGCAACATCGGCATGGTGTTCCAGCACTACGCCCTGTTCCCGCACATGAACGCGGCCGAGAACATCGCGTTTCCGCTCGCGATGCGCGGCCACGCGCGCCAGAGCATCCGCGAAAAAGTCTCGTCCGCCCTGGCCCTCGTCGGCCTGTCCGGCTACGGCGATCGGCTGCCGCGGCAACTTTCGGGCGGCCAGCAGCAGCGCGTGGCGCTGGCGCGCGCGATCGTGTTCGATCCGGCGCTGCTGCTGCTCGACGAGCCGTTCGGCGCGCTCGATCGCAGGCTCCGCACGCAGATGCAGGCCGAGATGAAGAGCCTGCAGCGGCGGCTCGGCATCACGACGCTGTTCGTGACCCACGACCAGGAAGAGGCGCTCGCCCTCTCGGACCGCATCGCGGTGATGAACGAGGGGCGCATCGCCCAGATCGGCACGGCCGAGGATCTCTATCGCCGGCCGGCGAGCCGCTTCGTCGCCGAATTCGTCGGCGAGGCGAATCTCTTCCGCGGCCGCGCCGGCGTGATCGGCGGCCCCGCCCACGCGCGCACCGTGGAAGTGAAGCTCGAGACCGGCGGCGAGATGCTGGCGAGCCTGCCGCCGGGCGACCGCGCGGTGCATTACGGCGCCGACCTCGCGCTCGTACTGCGTCCCGAGCGCCCGCGCCGCCTCGGCGCCGGCGATACGGCGGAAAACCGCGTGTCGGGCACCGTGGCCGAGGCGACCTATCTCGGCGAGACGATCCGCTACCGCGTGGCGCTCGAGCGCGGCGGCGAGATCCTGCTGCGCTGGCCCGCGGAGCGCGAGAGGCTCGCGCCCGGCGCGCGGCTCGAGCTCGGCTGGAGCGCCGCCGACATGACCGCGGTGCTGTGGGCATGAGCGCGCGCCGGCAAGGCTGGGGGCCGCTCGCCGCGGGGGCGCTGCCGCTGGCGTTCCTCGGCGTGCTGTTCCTCTACCCGGTCGCGCGCCTGCTGCTGCTGAGCGTCGAAGACGGCAGCCTGCGCGCGTTCGAGCGCGCGGCGGCCGACGCGCTCTATCTCGGCGTCCTGCTCGAGACGCTGAAGCTCTCGCTGATCGTGGCCGCGATCTGCCTCGTGCTCGCCTATCCGGCGGCCTATTTCCTCGCCACCGCCTCGCGCGGCTGGGCGGCGCTCGGCTTCGCCTGCCTGCTGCTGCCGTTCTGGTCGAGCATCCTGGTGCGCACCTATGCGTGGACGATCGTGCTCGGCCGCAACGGCGTCGTGAACCGGCTGCTGCTCGAGACCGGGCTGATCGCGGAGCCGCTGGCGCTGCTCAACAACGAGGCCGGCGTCGTCGTCGGCATGGTGCACGTGCTGCTGCCCTACATGGTGTTCCCGATCTACGCCGTGATGCTGCGCATCGACCGCGATCTCGCCGCGGCGGCGTCGGGGCTCGGCGCCTCGCCGTGGCGCGTGTTCACCCGCATTTATTTCCCGCTCACGCTGCCGGGCGCGTTCGCCGGCAGTGTGCTCGTGTTCGTGATCGCGCTCGGCTTTTTCGTGACGCCGGCCATTCTCGGCGGCGGGCGCGTCGTCACGATCGGCCTGCTCATCGAGGACCAGGTGCGGCGGTTCCTCGACTGGCCGTTCGCGGCCGCGCTCGCGGCGTTGCTGCTGGCGGCGGCGTTCCTGATCCAGGGCACGTTCCAGCGCGTGCTGCGCGGAGAGACGCGATGGCACTAGGCGCAGGCCGCCCCACGCCGCAGCGTCGCGCGGTCTATGCCGCGGCGGCGCTCGTGTTCGCGTTCCTGATGCTGCCGCTCGTCGTGATCCTGCCGGTCTCGTTCACCTCGGCGGACTATCTCGGCTTCCCGCCGCCCGGCTTCTCGCTGCGCTGGTATCGCGCCTATTTCGACGACCCCGCCTGGATCGCGGCCACGCTGCGCAGCCTCGCGATCGCCGGCGCCGTCACCGTCCTGGCGACGCTGCTCGGCACGCTGCTCGCGTTCTCGATCGTGCGCGGGCGCTATCCCGGCCGCGCGGTGGCCAGCCAGATCGCGACCGCGCCGCTCGCCGTGCCGACGATCGTCTACTCCGTCGCCGTCTACGGACTTTTCTCCGCGCTCAAGATCGCGGGTCAGTGGCAGGGCATCGCGCTCGCGCACACCGTGCACGCGCTGCCGTTCGTCGTGCTGATCATGGGCGCCGCACTGCGCACGGTCGATCCCGCGCAGGAGCAGGCGGCGATGGGCCTCGGCGCGTCGCGGCTGGGCGCGATCCTGCGCATCACGCTGCCGCAGCTCCGCCCGGCGCTGATCTCGTCGGCCTTCCTCGCCTTCATCTCGTCGTTCGACGAGGTGGTCCTCGCGATGTTCCTGGGCGGCGCCAACGTGACGCTGCCCAAGAAGATGTTCGACAACATCCAGATGGAGATCGAGCCGACCGTGGCGGCGGTGGCGATGCTGCAGATCGCGCTCGCCGCGATCGTGCTCGCGCTGGCCGCGCGTTTTGGCAGCGGGGCGCGGGTGATGAACTAGGGGAAGTTCTCGATCGCGTAGGGGCGCGCTGCGCGCGCCCTGCCCACGCGAGCGTGGCGTTGACATCGTAGGGGCGCACGGCTGTGCGCCCGATCGACACCAAGCTCGCGTTGACGGGGGCGCACGGCTGTGCGCCCCTACCCTATGGACGTCTCGTATGTGATGGACGTCTCGTATGTGGAGGCCGGGCGCGCGCAGCGCGCCCCTACGCTTCAGGCGCCGAGCAAGAACTCGTCCCGCCTCCGCGCCAAGTCGAGCACGTCGGCGACGCCGATATGCGCGATCGTCGTGTCGATCTCGTCCTTGAGGATCGCGATCGCCTGCGCCACACCCGTCTCTCCGGCGCTGGCGAGGCCGTAGAGGAACGCGCGGCCGACGAGGCAGCCCTTGGCGCCGAGCGCCAGCGCCTTCACGACGCTCTGGCCGCGGCGGATGCCGCTGTCGAACAGCACGTCCACCCGCGTGCCGACGCGCTCGACGATCGCCGGCAGCGCGTCGAGCGTCGGCACGTCGCCATCGAGCTGGCGGCCGCCGTGGTTCGAGACGACGACGGCGTCGGCGCCGGCATCGACGATGCGCGCGGCGTCGTCGGGGTGGACGACGCCCTTGACGACGAGCTTCCGCTTCCACTGCGCACGGATCCAGTCGAGGTCTTTCCAGTCGAGCGAGAAATCCATGTTGCGCGCGACGAACTCGCCCTGGCTCATGATCCCTGCGCCGGCCGCCTGCACCGAGGCGAGGTTGCCGAACTGCGCCTTCGGCCCCCTCAGCATCGCGAGGCTCCAGGCCGGATGCGTCACCATGTCGATCCAGCTCGAGAGACCGATCGCACTGCGCGCGGTGAATCGGTTGCGCGCGTCGCGCTCGCGGTTCGCCCGCATCGCGATGTCGACCGTCAGCACCAGCGCCGAGCAGCCCGCCGCGTCGGCGCGCGCGATCAGGTTCTTCGTGATTTCGCGGTCTTTCGTGACGTAGAGCTGGAACCAGAACGGCGCCTTGGTGGCCGCGCGCACCTCCTCGATCGAGCAGATCGAGGCCGTGCTGAGGCAGAACGGGATTCCCGCCGCCTCGGCCGCGCGCGCCGCCGCGATCTCGCCCCGCGGCCACAGCAGGCCGGCGAAGCCGGTCGGCGCGAGGATCAGCGGCAGCGCCTGATCTGCGCCGAGCACGCTCGCGCCGAGCCTACGCTCCGACATGTCGTTGAGCACGCGGTGCCGGAAGCGCCAGCGGTCGAACGCCGCTTCGTTCCAGCGCATCGTCTTCTCGTCGTAGGCGGCGCCGTCGACGTAGTCGAACAGGAAGCGCGGCAGCCGCCGCCGCGCGGCCTCGCGCAGATCGCGGATGTTGACGATCATGCGCGCGCTGCGGCTCAGAGCGGCTTCTTGAGGAGCCGCGCCAGCTCGCCGACGATGCCGCGCCGGAACGCGAGCACGCAGAGCACGAAAATGCCGCCCTGGATGACGCTGACCCAGGCGCCGGCGCGCTCGGCGAGGAATTCCTCGATCGTGATCAGCACGACGGCGCCAGCCACCGGCCCGAAGATCGTACCCATGCCGCCCAGCAGCGCCATCAGCACGACCTCGCCCGACATCGGCCAGTTCACGTCGGTGAGGGCGGCGCTGCCGGTGACGAACACTTTCGTGCCGCCGGCGAGGCCCGCGAGGGCCGCCGAAAGCACGAACGCCACGAGCTTGTAGCGGTCGACGTGATAGCCCAGGGAAATCGCGCGCGGCTGGTTTTCGCGGATCGCCTTCAGCACCTGGCCGAACGGCGAGTGGATGACGCGGTAGATGACGAGGAAGCCGATCAGGAAGATTCCGAGGACGAACCAGAACAGCGTGGCGTTGTCGCGCAGGTTGAGGAACCCGAACGCGATGCGCCGGTAGTTCGTCGGAATCTGGAGCCCGTCCTCGCCGCCGGTGAATTTCGCCTGCAGCGCGATGAAGAAGATCATCTGCGCGAAGGCGAGCGTGATCATCGCGAAATAGATGCCCTGGCGCCGGATCGCGAACCCGCCGATGACCGCGCCGAGCGCGGCGGCGACGAATGCCGCGAACAGGATGCAGAGCTCGGGCGGCAGCCCCCACTTGGCCGCCGCGTGCGCGCTGGCGTAGGCGGCCGAGCCCCAGAACGCCGCGTGGCCGAACGAGAGCAGGCCAACGAAGCCGATCAGCAGGTTGAACGCGCAGGCGAACAGCGCGAAGCACAGCACCTTGGCGAGGAAGACCGGATAGATGCCGAACGCCCCCTGGGCGAGCGCGGCGAGCGCCACCATGACGGCAAAGGCGGCGTAGTGGTGGCGCGGCGTGCCGATCGCGGCGATGGCGGGTGCTTGCGCGATCATCTCAGGCGGCCCTTCCGAACAGGCCCGCCGGCTTTATCAACAGCACGATGGCCATGATGACGAAGATGACGGTGTTCGACGCCTCGGGGAAGAACACCTTGGTGAGCCCCTCGATGACGCCGAGGCCGAAGCCCGTGACGATCGAGCCCAGGATCGAGCCCATGCCGCCGATCACGACGACGGCGAAAACGATGATGATGAGGCTCGAGCCCATCTGCGGGCTCACGTTCACCATCGGAGCGGCCATGACGCCGGCCAATGCTGCCAGCGCCACGCCGCCGGCATAGGTGAAGGTGAGCAGCCGCGGCACGTTGATGCCGAAGGCCTGGACGAGCGCCGGATTTTCGGTGGCGGCGCGCAGATAGGCGCCGAGCTTGGTACGCTCGATCGTGTACCAGGTGCCGAGGCAGATCGCGAGCGAGGCGACGACGACCCAGGCGCGGTAGTTGGGCAGGAACATGAAGCCGAGGTTCTGCCCGCCCTGCAGCGTCTCGGGAATCTGATAGGGCTGGCCCGACGAGCCGTATTCGTTGCGGAACAGGCCCTCGACGATCAGCGCGAGGCCGAAGGTGAGCAGCAGGCCATAGAGGTGATCGAGCTTGTAGAGCCAGCGCAACATCGTGCGCTCGATGGCGATACCGAGCACCGCCACCGCCAGCGGCGCGATCAGCAATGCGGGCCAATATCCGACGCCGAGAAACTCGAGCAGCAGCCAGGCGACGAAGGCGCCGGTCATGTAGAGCGCGCCGTGGGCGAAGTTCACGACGTTGAGCATGCCGAAAATGACGGCGAGCCCGAGGCTCAGCATCGCGTAGAACGCGCCGTTGATCAGGCCGAGCAGCAGCTGGCCGAACAACGCCTGCGGGGAAACGCCGAGAAGCTCGAACATGGTGCGCCGTTGGAGAGGCCGTAGGCGCGGTCACCCCCATCCGGCCTTCCCCCGCTCCGGGCGGGGAAAGGCGCGGGATGGGGGTGGCGCCGGCCGTGCTACTTCTTGACCAGCGGGCAGCCGCCCTCGGCGAGCGGACGGAACGCCTCGGCGGCCGGGATCGTGGCGCGCAGCTTGTAAAGATCCCACGGCCCCTTCGATTCGGCCGGCTTCTTCACCTCGAAGAGGTACATGTCGTGGATCTTGCGGCCGTCCTCGCGGATCGTTCCCTTGCCGAACAACGGATCGTCGGTCGGCATCGACTTCATCTTGGCCACCACCGCCTTGCCGTCGGCGTCGCTCTTGGTCTGCTCGAGCGCCTTCAGGTAGTGCGTGACGGCCGAGTAGACGCCGGCATGGATCATGCTGGGATAGACCTTCTTGGGATGCGCGGCCGAGAAACGCTCGGCGAACTTGCGGTTGACGTCGTTGGTGTCCCAGTACCAGGCCTCGGTGAAGATCAGCCCCTGCGCCGTCTGCAGCCCGATCGCCTTCACGTCGGAGATGAAGACGAGGAGGCCGGCCAGGTTCTGCCCGCCCTTGACGATGCCGAATTCCGCGGCCTGCTTGATCGAGTTGATCGTGTCGCCGCCGGCGTTGGCGAGTCCGATGATCTTGGCCTTCGAGTTCTGCGCCTGGAGCAGGAACGAGGAGAAGTCCTGGCCCGGAAACGGATGGCGCACCTTGCCGACGACCTTGCCGCCGTTCTTCTCGACGACCGCGGCCGTATCGCGCTCGAGCGCGTGGCCGAACGCGTAGTCGGCGGTGAGGAAGAACCAGGTGTCGCCGCCGGTCTTGACGATCGCCTTGCCGGTGCCGTTGGCGAGCGCCCAGGTGTCGTAGGTCCAGTGCACCGTGTTGGGCGAGCACTTGGCGCCGGTGAGGTCGGACGCGGCGGCGCCCGAGATCAGGAACACCTTGTTCTTCTCGCGCACGATCTCGTTGACGGCGAGCGCCACCGACGAGGTCGGCACGTCGACGATGACGTCGACCTTGTCTTCGTCGATCCACTTCCTGACGATGCCCGAGCCCACGTCGGGCTTGTTCTGGTGGTCGGCGCCGACGATCTCGACCTTCATGCCCTTCTGGGCGGCCTTGAAGTCCTCGACCGCCAACCGCGCGGCGATGACCGAGCCGATGCCGGTCAAATCGGCGTAGAGGCCCGACATGTCGTTCATCACGCCGATCTTGATCGTGCCGTCGCTCCATTGTTGGGCCTGCGCCCCGCCGATGGAGAGCGCCACCGCGGCTGCGGCGGCCATCAGTTTCGTTTTCATCGTGTCGCTCCTTCCCTGATTTGGGTTGCTCAGACGCCGAGATAGTTTTCCACGTCGCCCATGCGCGCCTCGAGTTTCTCGCGCGGAATCATGTCGATCACCTGTCCGTGCTCGACGACGTAGAAGCGGTCCGCCACCGTGGCGGCGAAGCGGAAATTCTGCTCGACCAGCAGAATCGTGAAGCCCTTCTCCTTCATCTTGCGGATCGCGTTGCCGATCTGCTCGATGATGACCGGCGCCAGACCTTCCGTGGGCTCGTCGAGCAGCAGCATCTCGGCGCCGGTGCGCAGGATGCGGCCGATCGCGAGCATCTGCTGCTCGCCGCCCGAAAGCTTGGTGCCCTGGCTCTTCTCGCGCTCTTTGAGGTTCGGGAACAGCGTGTGGATCTCGGCGACGCTCATGCCGCCCGGCCGGATCATCGGCGGCAGCAGCAGGTTTTCGGCGACGTTGAGGCTCGCGAAGATTCCGCGCTCCTCGGGGCAGAAGGCGAGGCCGAGCCGCGCGATGCGGTGCGAGGGCAGGCCGACGAGCTCCTGGCCAGCGAAAGCGATCGAGCCCTTGCGCTGGCCGACGATGCCCATGATCGACTTCAGCGTCGTCGTCTTGCCGGCGCCGTTGCGGCCGATCAGCGTGACGAGCTCGCCCTTCTTCACCTCGAAATTCATGCCGTGAAGAATGTGCGATTCGCCGTACCACGAATGCAGATCGCGCACGGCAAGCAGCGCGTCGCCGGCGGGCGCGGGCGCGGGCTCCATCTTGCGGGCGGGCTCAGCCATGCGCGTGCCCCGTGCTTCCCATATAGGCCTGGACGACGGCGGGATTGCGCGAGACCTCGGCATAGCTGCCTTCGGCCAGAACCTCGCCGCGCGCCAGCACCGTGATCGTGTCCGAGAGATTCGCCACGACCTTCATGTTGTGCTCGACCATCAGCACCGTGCGGTCCTTGGCGACCCGGCGGATCAGCGCCTGCGTGCGCTCGATGTCTTCGTGGCCCATGCCGGCCATCGGCTCGTCGAGCAGCATCATGTCGGGCTCGAGCGCCAGCGTGGTCGCGATCTCGAGCGCGCGCTTGCGCCCATAGGGCAGTTCGACCGCGGGGATGGCGCGATATTGGCCGAGGCCGACGGCTTCGAGCAGTTCGCCCGCCTTGCCGTCGAGCGACTGGAGCTGCCGCTCCGATTTCCAGAAGTGGAACGAGTTTCCCATCTTGCGCTGGAGCGCCACGCGCACGTTCTCGAGCGAGGTGAGGTGCGGGAAGACCGCGGAAATCTGGAACGACCGCACGAGGCCCATGCGCGCGATGTCGGCCGGGCTGGCGTAGGTGATGTCCTGCCCCGAATAGGTGATGCGGCCGGCGGTGGGCGTGAGGAACTTGGTGAGCAGGTTGAAGCACGTCGTCTTGCCGGCGCCGTTGGGGCCGATCAGCGCATGAATCGTGCCGCGACGCACGGCCAAGGACACGTTCTTGACCGCGACGAAGCCCTTGAACTCCTTGGTCAGCCCTTCGGTGCGAAGGACGATGTCCGCGCTCACCCGCGCCTCCTCCCGTCGCCGCCGCGCGCGCCGCGGTCTTGCAACCGATTTCTCCCGCATGCGCGGGTTCGCGACCTTCTATGGGCGCGGTTCCGGCGAGTCAATGCGTGCCAGACGCGCACGAGTGGCGCATCGCATTGGTTTGCAACGATTCTCGGGAAGTGGCCGGCGCCGGCTCAGGCCGCCGCGGCATCCTCGCGGATCATGCCGGCGCCCTTCTCGGCGATCATCAGCGTCGGCGAATTCGTGTTGCCCGAGGTGATCGTCGGCATGATCGAGGCATCGACGACGCGCAGCCCGCCGAGGCCGCGCACGCGCAGGCGGTCGTCCACCACCGCCATCGGGTCGCCGCCCATCCGGCAGGTGCCGACCGGGTGGAAGATCGTCGTGCCGATGTCGCCGGCGGCGCGCGCCAGTTCGGCGTCGCTCGCCGCGGCCGGCCCGGGCAGGAACTCCTCGGGCGCGAAGCGCGCGAGCGCTCCTGCGCCGGCAATGCGGCGCGTGAGCTTGATCGCGTCGGCCGCCACCTGGCGGTCCGCGCCGGCCGTGAGGTAGTTGGGCCGGATCGCCGGCGCCGCCCGGGGGTCGGCGCTCTTGATCCGCACATGGCCGCGGCTTTCCGGCCTGAGGTTGCACACTGACGCGGTGAAGGCCGGGAACGGATGCGGGGGCTTGTCGAACGCGTCGAGGCTCAACGGCTGGATGTGAAACTGGAGGTTCGGCGTCTCGCGCGCGGGATCGCTCTTGGCGAAGGCGCCGAGCTGCGAGGGCGCCATCGTCAGCGGCCCGCGCTTCAGCAGGAAATACTCGAGCCCCATGCCGATGCGGCCGGCGAGCCGGTTCGCGCGCTCGTTCAGCGTGCGCGCGTTGCGCACCTTGAACGCGCAGCGGATCTGCAAATGGTCCTGCAGGTTCTCGCCCACGCCCGGCAATTCGTGGCGCACCGCGACGCCGTGTTCGGCGAGAACCGCGCCGGGGCCGATGCCGGAAAGCTGCAGTAGCTGCGGCGAGCCGATGGCGCCCGTGGCGAGGATCACCTCGCGCGCCGCCTGGGCGCGGCGGACTCCCTCGCCCGCGAAAAACTCGACTCCGGTGCAGCGCTTGCCGTCGAACAGCAATTGCTTCGCCTGCGCGTGCGTGAGCACCGCGAGGTTCCGGCGGCTTCGCACCGGATGCAGGAACGCGTCGGCCGCGCTCCAGCGCACGCCGCGGCGCTGGTTCACCTGGAAATAGCCGCAGCCCTCGTTGTCGCCGCGGTTGAAGTCGGCGGTCGGCGGAATGCCGGCCTCGGCGCAGGCGGCGCGGAACGCGTCGAGGATGTCCCACGACAGGCGCTGCTCCTCGATGCGCCATTCGCCGCCGGCGCCGTGCATGTCGTCGGCGCCGCGATAGTGGTCTTCGTGGCGCTTGAAGACCGGCAGCACGTCGTCCCAGCCCCAGCCGCGGTTGCCCATCTGGCGCCACTGGTCGTAGTCGCGCGCCTGGCCGCGCATGTAGATCATGCCGTTGATCGACGAGCAGCCGCCGAGCACGCGCCCGCGCGTGTAATCGATGGCGCGGCCGTTCAGCCCCGGCTCCGGCTCGGTCTTGAAGCACCAGTCGGTGCGCGGGTTGTTCTTGGTCTT
>JAEULD010000093.1 GCA_016792765.1 Candidatus Odyssella sp. | reverse complement strand
GGCTTCGAGGCGCGGCGTCATGCGCACGAAGCCCATCGCCCAGTAGCCGCCGGCGCGGCAGGCGTAGGCGACGAGCGCCATGCCGGCGATCGCGATCCAGATCTCAGGGTCGGCGGCCATGCGCGATCACTCCGACGAGGCTGCCGGCCAACCCGCCGACGACGAGGCTCCAATGGCCGGCGAGGAAGCGCTCGGCGATCAGCGCGGCCCCGCCGCCGACGACGATGGGGCCGATGTCCGAACGCCGCTTCCACATCACGGCCGCCATCGCCGCGAAGAACGCCGGGAAGATGAAATCGAGACCCCAGCTTTGGGGCGAGCCGATGCGGTTGCCGAGAACGTGCCCCAAAACCGTGCCGCCCACCCAGGGCAGGTATTGCACCGCGCCGGTGCCGAACAGGAATCCGGCATCGGGCCGCTCGCTGCGCCAGCGGTGCAGCGCCATCGCCCAGCCCGCATCGCTCAGCGTGAACAGCGAGGCATAGGTGCGCGCCGGCGGGCTGCCCCGCAGCCACGGCCGCAGCGACGCGCTTTGCAGGATGTAGCGCGCGTTGACGGCGAAACTCGTCGCCCACACGGCGGCGAGCGGAATCGGGCTGGCCCAGATCTGCAGGCTCGCCACCTGGGCGCCGCCGGCATAGACCAGCCCGCTCATCGCGGCGGCGACGAGCAGGTCGAAGCCGGCCTGCGCGGCGAGCGCGCCGAAGATCACGCCATAGATGGCGGCGTTGGCCGCCATCGCGCTGCCCGCCACGGCTCCCTTGCGCACGCCGCCCCAGGTGAACGCCGCGCTCTGCGCCGCTTTCGCTTCGTCCATCGCGTCTCTGGCTGGACAATCGCTTGTGGTGGCGCGGCGTACAGCGCCGGCCCGGTCCAGTCAACGTCATGGACGGGCGCGCGCGGGAACGGCCCTCGCGCCGCCGGCCCGGCTCTGCTACCTAGGCTCGATGACCCGCGGCATCGATCATCTCGTCCTCGCCGTGCGCGACCTCGACCGCGCGCGCGCATTCTACGAGTCGCTCGGATTCACGCTGACGCCGCGCGCCTTCCATCCCTGGGGCACGGCCAATCACCTCGTGCAGCTCGACGGCTGCTTCCTCGAGCTGCTCGGCATCGCCGACGCGGCGAAGATCCCGCCGCATGCCCCCGGCGAGTTCAGCTTCGGCGCCCACAATCGCGACTTCCTCGCCCGGCGCGAAGGCATGTCGATGCTCGTGTTCCAGAGCCACGACGCGCGCCGCGACCGGGACGAATTCGCCGCCGCCGGCTTGCAGACCTACGCGCCGTTCGATTTCGGGCGCGAGGCGAAGCTGCCCGACGGCGGCACCGCGCGGGTCGCCTTTTCGCTCGCCTACGTCACCGATCCGCGCATGCCGGACTGCGTGTTCTTTTCCTGCCAGCAGCATGCGCCGAAGTATTTCTGGAAACGCGAATACCAGGTGCACGCGAACGGCGCGCGCACCATCGCCGAAGTCGTGATGGCGGCGCCCGACCCGCCGGCGCTCGCGGATCTCTTCGCCGGGCTGCAGGGCGGCGATTCGGTGCGCGTTGCCGACGGCGCGCTCGCCGTCGCGACGGCGCGCGGCCGCGTCCTCGTGCTCACGCCGCGTGCCTTCGCGGCGCGCTTTGGCGCCGCGCCGCCGAGCCCGCCCACGCCGCATCTTGCCGCGTTCCGCATCGCGGGCGTGGATGTCGGCGCGGCGAAAACGCGGCTTGCATCGGCGGGAATTCCGCACCGGGCGAGAGAGGGATTGCTTCAGGTGTCGGCCGCCGCGGCCCACGGCGTCGCGGTCGAACTCTCGCCCGACTGAGGCGGTGGCGCTCGATTCTCGTTCACGAATGTCGCGCTATAGTCGCCCGGCCAAGGGGTCCGCCCGCCCATGCCCTATCTGCTCGCCGCCGCCGGAATCGCATTCCAGATCGCGATGCTGATCCATGCGGTGCGCACCGGCCGCAACCAGACCTGGGTCTACGTGCTCGCGCTGGTGCCTGGGGTGGGCTCAGCAGCCTATTTCTTCGTCGAGTTCCTGCCCTGGCTGATGAGCAGCCCCGAGGCGCGGCGGGCGGCGCGCGCGTTCCAGAAGAAGCTCGACCCCGAGCGCGACCTGCGCCGCTATGCGGCCGAGGCGCGGCTGTCGGATTCGGTCGACAGCAAGCTGAAGCTCGCCGCGGAGCTGGCGGCGGCGAAGCGCTACGACGAAGCGATCGCGGCCTATCGCGCCTGCCTCGCCGGCATCTTCGCGCACGAGCCGAAGATCATGCTCGCCCTGGCGAGTGTGGAGTTCGAGAAGGGCGATGCCGCCGCCGCCGCAACGACGCTCGAGGCGCT
>JAEULD010000092.1 GCA_016792765.1 Candidatus Odyssella sp. | reverse complement strand
GGCCGGTGACGAAGTTCACGACGCGCGGCAGCGAATGGCGCCCGTCGCCGCCTTTCGCGCGCAGCGGCGCCAGCGCGTCTTCGTAGCAGCCGACGACGCGGTCGGCCGGCAGGATCACGATCTCGGTCTCAGGCAGGAAGTTGATCGTGGTCGGCGGGTTGGCGCCGGCGAGCATCACGAGCGTCCCCGTCTCGGCCACCGCGCGCCAGGCGAGGCTGATGCCCACCTCGTCGAACGCCTCGGCCGCGCCCTTGCGGAGCTCCAGCGTCTTGCGCCGCTCCCAGCGCGCCGCGTCGAGCAGCGGATCGGGCGCCAGCACCGCGCGCATCGGCAGGTTGTGCATGCGCAGGAAATCGGCGACGGCGTTCGGCACGTCGATCATCGTGTTGACGCGCGCGACGGTGGCCGAGGCCTCCTCGGCCATCGCCGTGAAGGCCGCGAGCGCCGCCTTGCGGCCTACGGGCTTGCCGCGCGCCGGCACGAGATTGGGCTCGCGCCGCGCAATGCGCGCGTCGGCGCCCACCTTGGCGGCCGCGTCGTTGCGGCCTTTGAAACCCTCACGCAGCGCCGCGAAGATCTGATCGCGCGCGGTGCTCACGAGGGCGGTCCCGCCGGCGGCGCTTCGGCGCGCTTGTGCCGGCGCGCGCCGCGCCATTGGCTCTGGAACGTCTTGCCGAGCGGCGCCGGGAAATCGCGGAAGCGCGTCCAGCCCTCGGCATAGGGCAGCGCCGCGAGGCGGCCGTGGAGCTTCTTGCCGCGCCGATAGAGCCAGAAGGCCGCCACGCGCGCGCCGAGGTGATACAGCGTGGGCAGCTGCGCGGCGACGAACGCCCACGTCTTCAGCGCCCAGCGCAGGCGCGGCGCGATCAGGCGCTGCTGGTATTCCTGTTCGCGCCAATGCCGCATCATCTTCGGCAGCGGAATGCGCATCGGGCACACGTCTTCGCAGCGCCCGCAGAAGCTCGAGGCGTTGGGAAGGTCGCGCGCCTTGTCGAGGCCGTACAGCGCCGGAGTCAGCACCTTGCCGATCGGCCCCGGATAGACCGAGCCGTAGGCGTGCCCGCCGACCGAGCCGTAGACCGGGCAATGGTTGAGGCAGGCGCCGCAGCGGATGCAGCGCAGCACCTCCTGGAACTCGGTGCCGACGAGCTTGCTGCGACCGTTGTCGATCAGCACGACGTGAAACTGCTCGGGGCCGTCGAGATCGCCCGGGCGCTTCGCGCCGGTCGAGATCGTCGTGTAGACAGACATCTCCTGCCCGGTGGCCGAGCGCGCGAGCACGCGCACCAGCGTCATCGCGTCGTCGAGATTCGGCACGACCTTCTCGAGGCTGGCGATCACGATGTGGATGCGCGGCAGCGTCTGGGTGAGGTCGCCGTTGCCCTCGTTGGTCACGATCATCGTCGAGCCGGTCTCGGCGACGAGGAAGTTGGCGCCGGTGATGCCGACATCGGCCTCGAGGAAGCGCTCGCGCAGCGCGCGCCGCGCCTCGTTGAGCAGCGCCGCGCGGTCGGTCAGCGGCCGCTCCGGCGAAAGATCGCGGTGATGGGCGCGGAACGCCTCGGCCACCTGCTCCTTGTTCACGTGGATCGCGGGCGCGATCAGGTGCGAGGGCGGCTCGTTGCGGAGCTGGATGATGTATTCGCCGAGGTCGGTCTCGATCGGGCGGATGCCGTTGGCCTCGAGGAACGCGTTGATCGCGATCTCCTCGCCCACCATCGATTTGCCCTTCGTCACCGTCTCGGCGCCGACGAGGCGGCAGATGTTGAGGATGATGTCGCGCGCCTGCGCGGTGTCCTTCGCCCAGTGCACGGTGCCGCCGCTGGCGACGCAGTTCTTCTCGAACTGCTCCAGATAGACGTCGAGATGCGCGAGGACGTGGTCCTTGATCTCCTTCGCCTTGTCGCGCAGCGCCTCGAATTCGGGCAGGCGCGCGGCGGCCTTGCTGCGCTTCTCGATGAAGCCCTGGCGCATGTTGCCGAGCGCGCGCTGCAGCTCCGCGTCGCCGAGCGCGCGCACCGACGCTTCCTTGAAGTGCAGCGGCGACATCTCGGTCATGCGGTCGCCTCCTCGGCCTCGGGCTTCACCTGCCCGATCGGCGCCGCCTCGACTCCGGCCAGCACCTCGGCCACGTGATAGGCGCGAATCGCGCGCCCGTCGCGCAGCATCTTGCCGGCGATGTTCATCAGGCAGCCCATGTCGCCGGCGATCACCGTGTCCGCGCCGCTCTCGGCGATCTCGCGGCACTTGTCGGCGGTCATGTGGTTCGAGATCTCGGGATACTTCACGCAGAACGTGCCGCCGAAGCCGCAGCACACGTCGCGGCCCGGAAGCTCGCGCAAGGCCATGCCCGGCACGGCGCCGAGCAGCGCGCGGGGCTGCTCGCGCACCTTCATCTCGCGGAGGCTCGAGCAGGAATCGTGATAGGCGGCGATCCCCTCGAACTTGCCCGGCACTGCGCGCACGCCCATCACGTCGTGCAGGAAGCCGGTCAGCTCGTAGGTCTTCGCGGCCAGCGCCTCGGCGCGCGCAAGCCAGCGCGGATCGTCGGCGAACGCCTCGGGATAGTGCGCCTTGATCATGCCGGCGCAGGAGCCCGACGGCGCCACCACGTAGTCGAACGGGCGGAACGTCGCGATCACCCGGCGCGCGATGCGCTTCGCGTCGGCCTTGGCGCCGGAATTGTAGGCGGGCTGGCCGCAGCAGGTCTGCGCGCGCGGCACCGCCACGCGGCAGCCGGCCGCCTCCAGCAGCTTCGCCGCGGCGAAGCCCACGCTCGGGCGGAAGAGATCGACGAGGCACGTCGCGAACAGGCCGACGGACGGATTCTGCGGTCGTTCCACCATGCCGCGCAGTCTCCGCTTTGCTGCCCGCGGGTCAAGGGTGAAGCCGTTAGGAACCCTGGGAAGAGGGAAGCGAACGGGAGGCGGGGAGTAAGTGAAGGAAATCGGACCACAGAGGCGCGGAGGGGCACTTTGCGCGGCTTTGGCACGCTTTCCTTTTCTCTCCGCGCCTCTGGCCCTCGTGGTTATTCCCTTTCTTGCGTCGTCACCGCTTGCGGCCACCTGTTCACTTCTGCTTCGGCAGCAGAAGAAAGTAGCGGCCGCGCTGGGCCATGTGGCCGGCGTTGCGGGCGGCATCGGCGTCGCTGCCGAAGAACACGTCGCCGCGGACCGGGCCCTTGATCGCGGCGCCGGTGTCCTGCGCCACGACGAGGATACGCATCGGCTTGCCGCGCTCGAGTGGCCAGGTCGTGTCGAGCCAGAGCGGCAGGCCGAGCGGGATGAAGGCAGGGTCGACCGCGAGGCTGGCGAGCGGCGTCAGCGCCACGCCGGGCTGGCCCTTCGGCCCCTCGTCGGCGGGCACGTCGCGGAAGAAGATGTAGCGCGGGTTCTCCTGCATCAGCCGGCGGCCGGCTTCGGGATTGGCGCGCAACCACGCCTGGATCGCCGGCATGTTGGTGCCGCCCTCGGGCAGCAGGCCGCGCTCGCGCATCAGCCGCCCGATCGCGACATAGAAGTGTCCGTTGTTCCCGGCATAGGAAACGCGCGCGAACCCGCCCTCGGCCAGGGCCAGGCGGCCCGAGCCCTGCACGTGCAGCGTGAACACGTCCACCGCGTCGCGCGCCCAGTAGAGAACGCGCCAGGCTTTCGCCGCGCCGTTCTCGATCGCCGCGCGCGGCGGAAGCACGGCGCCCGGCTGCGCCTCGGCCGGTAATGCGTGGATCGGCGTATCGAAGCCGCGGCGCCGCGTGCGCGCGGCGTCGAGCGTCGGCTCGTAATAGCCGGTGAACAGGCCCTCGGCGCCGCCGGGCCCCGCGACGCGCCACGGCGCGAAATGCGCTTCGAAGAAGGCCCGCGCCGAAGCCGCGTCGCCGCTACCGGGGGCCGCGCGGCAGGCCGCGGCCAGCCCCTCGGCGAGTGCCGCGGCGCCGATCGGCAGCGGCGCCGTCGCCGGCCGCTGCGCCTTGCAGCCGAGCCGGAACGCAGCCAGAGCCGCGCGCGGATCGGAAGCCGCCCATCCGGGCAGGTCGGCAAAATTTGCCGAAACGTAGCGAACCGGCGGTGGCTCGCTCACGCCGCTGCATCCTGCGAGGACGGCGGCAAGCGC
>JAEULD010000039.1 GCA_016792765.1 Candidatus Odyssella sp. | reverse complement strand
TCACACGATGCGGATCGTCGTGTTCTCGAGGCCCATCTGCTGCACGAGGTCGTAGACCCGCTTGGCGTTCTCGGGCGAGAGGCGGATGCAGCCGTGCGAGGCCGGGCGGCCGAGCTGCTTCAGCGCCGTGGTCGCGTGGATCGCGTGGCCGACGCGCGTGAAGAAGATCGTGTGCGGCATCGGCGTGTTGCCGTATTTCACCGAGATCGCCATCTTGTGCATGCTCGACGGGCGGAACGTGCCGACCGGCGTGTCGTAGCCGGCGCGGCCGGTCGAGACGACGAATTCGTGGCGCTTCTCGCCGGCGACGTAGACGGTCATGCGCTGCGTCTTCTTGTCGATGACGATCTCGACCTTGCGCGCGTCGTTGCCGACGGTGGAGGCGGCCTGGGCGGCGCCGGCCATGAGGCCGAGGGCGGCCGCGGCCGCGATGCAGGTGCGCCAGAGGGTGTGGGCGAAGCGGAACATGGTGGGGTCATCCCTTGCCGGTTTGCGGCGCGCGCCGTTCGCGCATCGCCGATCACGGGCGCGAAGCTAGGGGTAAGGCGCCCGCGGCGCAGTGACGGCCGGCACGGGAAGGCTGTGAACTGGATCACAGGGCGGAGCCGGCCGTTCCCGCCGAGGGCGCGCTGGCCTTCCGGCCGCGGCGACCCTAGATCGCGGAGCGCTGCCCGCCCGCCCCGTCCACCGCCGGAAGAACCATGGCCCGCTACAAGCAGACCCGAATCGCGCGCCGCCTCGAGGGCTACATCCTCGCCAACGGCCTGCGCGAGCATCCGGCACAGAAGGCGCTGCGCGCGGCCACGGCCCGGATGCCGATGGGCGGCATGCAGATCGGCGCGCCGCAGGGCGCGCTGATGGCCCTGCTCGCCCAGGCGATCGGCGCCCGGCGCTGCATCGAAATCGGCGTCTTCACCGGCTACAGCGCGCTGAGCGTGGCGCTCGCGCTGCCGCCGGACGGCCGCATCGTCGCCTGCGACGTGAGCGAGGACTTAACGGCGGTCGGGCGCAGGTTCTGGGCGCGCGCGGGCGTCGCCGGGAAGATCGAACTCCGCCTCGGGCCCGCCGTCGATACCGTGAACGCGCTGCTCGAAGCAGGCGAGGCCGGCCGTTTCGACTTCGCGTTCATCGACGCCGACAAGACGAACTACGACGCCTACTACGAGGGTTGCCTGAAGCTCTTGCGGCCGGGCGGCCTCGTCGCGGTCGACAACGTGCTGTGGGGCGGCAGCGTCGCCGATCCCAAGCGCAACGACGCCGACACGCGCGCGATCAAGCGCCTCAACGCGAAGATCCGCAAGGACGAGCGCGTGACGATGTGCCTCGTGCCGATTTCCGACGGCGTGACGCTCGCGCTGAAGCGCTGAGCCTGGCGGGACGCGCCGGCCTGCGGGAAACACTTATGATCCGGCCCTCCGGCGGCGGCGTATCCCGACCCGGTTGCATCAAAACCAGGGAGTAAGGGAATGTTCCGCACTATCACGCGCCTCGCCGCCGTGGCGCTCGTGGGCGCCGTCCTCGGCGCCTGTTCGACGATGTCGACGATGTCGCCGAGGCCCGCGCCGGCTCAGCCGATGGCGTCCAACACGATCGTCGACGTGGCCGCCAAGGCCGGCACCTTCAAGACGCTGCTGGCCGCCGCGCAGGCGGCGGGCCTCGTCGACACGCTGAAGAGCCCCGGCCCGCTCACCGTCTTCGCGCCGACCGACGACGCCTTCGCGAAGCTGCCGAAAGGCACCGTCGAGTCGCTGCTGAAGCCGGAGAACAAGGACCAGCTCGCGCGCATCCTCAAGCACCACGTGGTGCCGGGCAAGGTGATGTCGAAGGATATCGCCGGCAAGCGTCTCGCCGCCGACACGGCGGCCGGGACCAAGCTTCCGATCGACGCGCGCCGCGGCGTGCGCGTGGGCAACGCCCATGTGACGACCGCCGACGTCGAGGCTTCGAACGGCGTGATCCACGTCGTCGATCACGTGATCCTGCCGCCGCGGTAGTTCCGCCGTCGAACGGGTCCGGAGCCTGCGCTGGGTTCCGGACCCGATTTGCGCCTGCGTTCAGCCGTTGGGCGCCGTGAACCGCGTCGTGCGCCACGCGGTGCACTGCGATTTCCCGAGGAATTGGCGCGTGCAGGCCTGGGTGCTGACGACATAGACGCCGCCCGGCTTCACGCCGAACGCGCGAACCGCGCTGCGCGTCCCGGCACCCGGCACTTCGATCTGCACGGTTTGGCCGGCGGCATTGCGCAAGCGGATGTTGTAGTGCGTCGGCCGCAGATTGCCGAAGCTGATGTAGTAATAGACGTCCCACAGCCCCTTCCCGTCGAGCGTGCGGCTCTTCGCGAAGCTGCTGACGTGGAAGCAGTATTGTCCGGCACAGAGAGCGCGATAGCCGGTTTCGGCCTCGGCCGGCGCGGCGAGCGCGATCGCGGCGAGGGCGGCCAGCGCGAGCGCCGGCGCCTTCGGCGACGTCTTGAGTTGGATGGCCATCGAAGTCTCCACTCGGTTGGGACCGGCAATGGGCGCGATCGTACCGATGGGACCGCTCTCCCGCCGTGACGGTCCGCAGGCCGCGCCTATTTATGTTTCTGCGCGCCTGTGACGGTCGTCGCAGTCTTCGGGTGTGAACTGCTTCACAGTCGGCGCGAGACCGGTGCGAAGCGAAACCCGCCCGCCCGTCCTGAACCCGCACGCTGAACCCCGGCCACGCGCATTGCGCGCGGCCCGACAGGAGAACAACCATGAACCGCACTCTCGCCGCCGCGGCGCTCGCCGCGGTGATGCTTCCGGCTGCCGCCTTAGAGGCTTCGGCCCGCCCCGCCCCGGCCACCGTTTTCGGGAAGACCTACTTCCTCCAGTGCCAGGCCAACGCCAACGATGGCGTCGCGCTCAAGGTCCGCATCATGGTTAAGAACACCAGCGGGCACGTCATCAAGAAGGGCACGCCGATCGCGCTGCGCTATGTCGTGCGCTATGCGCCCGGCACGCGTCCGCAGGTCCCGCTCAGCCAGACGCAGATCGCGTATCGCGACGTCAACGTGAACGACAGCATCGGCTTCGACCAGCCGAAGGGCGTCATTGGCTGCAGAGCGTCCGCGACGCTGCGCCCGGACATCCTGACGAAGATCAAGGCGGCGCGTTAACGGCGTGCTGCGGACCGGATGGTGAAGGGCCCGAACCCGCCGCGGGCGGGCCGGGGCCCTCTGCCTCGCTCCAACTCTCTCGCAGCGGCGGCGACCTACGCCGCCGCGACGAGCTTGCGCGTGATCGCGCGCGACAGCGGCACCGTGAAGCTGAACGTGGCGCCGTGGCCGGGGCGGCTCGCCACCCAGATGCGGCCGCCGAAGAATTCGATGATCTGCTTGCAGATCGGCAGGCCGAGGCCGGTGCCCTGCGGCTTCGGATCGTCGCGCTTCTTCACCTGCACGAAGCGCTCGAAGATGCGGTCTTGCCACTCGCGCGGAATGCCCGGGCCGTTGTCGCGCACCGAGACTTCGAGATAGTCGCCTTCGGCGCGCGCGCGCACCCAGATCCGCCCGTTCGCCGGCTCGGCGAATTTCACCGCGTTGGACAGCAGGTTGATGACGACCTGCGTCAGCCGGTCCTTGTCGGCGCGCACGAACGGCAGGCCCGGCGGCACGTCGCTTTCGAGCGCGATGTTCTTCTCGACGATGAGGCCCTGCACCGCCGCCACCGCATCCTGCACCACCGGCCCCGGATCGAAATCCGACATCTGCCATTCGAGCCGGCCGGCCTCGAGCTTGGCGAGGTCGAGCAGCTGGTTGATGAGCCGCGTCAGCCGCTCGGCCTCGCGCGCGATGATGCCGATGAAATTGCCGCGCTGGTCTTTGTCGAGGGCCGGATTGTCGAGCAGGATCTCGGAGAACGAGCGGATCGAGGTGAGCGGCGTGCGCAGCTCGTGGCTGACGGTGGAGAGGAAATCGTCCTTGAGCCGGTCGAGCTCCTGGAGGCGGAGATTCGCCTCGCGCAATTCGCGCGTCGCCGCCTCGAGCTGCTGCGACTTCAGCTCGAGCTGGCGGCTGTATTGCAGGATCTGCGAGGCCTCGTCGAGGATGCGCATCACCTCCTCGATGCCCACCATCTCGCCCTTGGCGACCGAGCCCACCATCACGCGCGCCGAGGCGGCGCCGATCGCGCCGGCCAGCACGCGCTCGGCGAAGCTGATGAGGTCGGCGTCGGCCTCGCGCGCCTTCTCGAGATTGATGCCCCGCGCGCGCGCATAGTCGCGGAACGCCTGTTCCGCGCGCTCGTGGCCGACGAAGCGGGCGACGAGATCGCGCAGCTCGGTCAGCGTGGCGGTGCCGCGCCAGAACACGGTCTCGTGCGCGGCGCCGGTGCGGAACACGTCGACGAACTGCGCCGCCTGGATGCGCTCGATCGCGTCCTGGCGCGTGAGCAGCGAGACGCCCACATAGACGCCGATATTGGCGACGATGCTCCAGAACGTCGCGTGGCCGATCGCGTCGAACCCGGCGAGGCCGAACAGCGCATAGGGCTTCAAGAGCTCGATGCCGAACGGCCCCTGCTCGACGAAGTCGAGCGGCAGCCAGCCCGAGCGCGCGAACGACGGCAGCAGCAGCGTGTAGGTCCAGATCGCGAAGCCGGTGAGCAGGCCGGCGAACGCGCCGGCGCGCGTGCCGCCCTTCCAGAACATGCCGGCCACCATCGCCGGCGCGAACTGCGCCGCCGCCACGAACGAGACGAGGCCGATCGTCACCAGCGCGTAGGTCTCGCCGATCAGGCGATAATAGAGATAGCCGAGCAGCACGATGACGATGATCGTGCCGCGCCGGATGCCGAGCAGCGTCTTCGTCAGATCGGCGCGCTGGGCGAGGCCGAACCAGCGGCTCCGCAGCAGCACCGGCATCACGAGATCGTTGCACACCATCGTCGAGAGCGCGATCGTCTCGACGATGACCATGCCGGTGGCCGCCGAGAGCCCGCCCAAGAAGACCAGCAGCGCGAGCCAGGGCTGCTGCTCGGCGATCGGCAGCGAGAGCACGAACGTGTCGGGCGCCACCGCGCTCTTGTCGAATTGCAGCAGGCCCGCCACCGCGATCGGCAGCACGAACAGGTTGATGGCGATGAGATAGGCCGGAAACAGCCAGATCGCGCGCTTCAGGTCGCGCTCGTTCAGGTTCTCGACCACCGTCACCTGGAACTGGCGCGGCAGGCACACGATCGCCGCCATCGCGAGGAAGGTGAGCATCACCCACGAGCTCACGCCGCCTGCGCCGCTGATCGCGAACAGCCTGGCGATCGCGGGGCTTTCCGCGGCCTTGCCGAACAGGTCGGCGAATCCGCCGAAGATGCCGAACGTGACGAACAGGCCGACCGCGAGGAACGCGACCAGCTTCACGATCGATTCGAACGCGATCGCGGCGACCATGCCCTGATGGTGCTCGGCGGCGTCGATGTGGCGCGTGCCGAACAGGATCGAGAAGATCGCCATCAGCAGCGCCACCCAGAGGGCCTCGTCGAGCAGCAGGAGCGTGCTGCCGGCCGGATTGGGCTGCGTGACGGCGGGATAGGCGAGCAGCACGCTGAAGCTCTGCGAGACCGCTTTCAGCTGCAGCGAGATGTAGGGCAGGATGCCGACGACGGCGATGACGGTGACCAGCCCCGCGAGCATCTGGCTCTTGCCGTAGCGCGCCGCGACGAAATCCGCGATCGAGGTGATGCGGTTCACCTTGCTGATGCGGATCATCTTCCTGAGCATGAACCAGCCGAGCAGGAAGACGAGCGTCGGGCCGAGATAGATCGGCAGGAATTCGGCGCCGCTCTCGGCCGCGCGGCCCACCGAGCCGTAGAACGTCCACGACGTGCAGTAGACGGCGATCGACAGCGCGTAGAAGGCGGGGTTCCGGATCAGGCTCCTGCCGGCGTCGGCGCGCCGGTCGCCGTAATACGCGATCGCGAACAGCAGCGAGAGGTAGGCCAGCGACGCGAGGATGACGACCCAGCCGGCCATCAGCGCGGGCCCTCCTCGTTGGCGGGCGGCGGCGGCTTGTCCTCGCCGGTGGGCACGAGCTGCGTGACGACGATGCCGGCCAGCGCCACGAGCAGCACCCAGAGGCCGAACAGGTAGAGGTAGAGCAGCGGAATTCCGGCGACCAGGATCGCCTTGTTGAACAGGGTCAGCACCGGCGGGCTGAACCCGATCGCGCCGATCAGGAACAGGCCGATGAGCCGCTCCGCTCCGAGGCCAGGCCGCCTCATGCGCGCTTCCTCTCCGCGCCGCGGCCTCGTTACCGCGAGGCCGGCGGCGCCTCCCCGCTTTCTCCCAAGGGAATCTTAGGCCTGCATCCTCCTTTTCCGCAACTCCGCGATGCTGCCGCTGGCCGACAGCGCCTGGCCGAGCGTCTTGATGCCGCGGCCGTCGAGCACGTCGAGCAGATGCAGGAACAGCACCGCCGTCGCCATCGCGTCGCTGAGCGCCGTATGCCGGCGCTCGATCGCGATGCCGAAGCGCTGGGCCACGGCGTCGAGCGAATGCTCCGGCATGTCCTCGAGCGTCGCGGCGGCGAGCGTGAGCGTGCACAGCACCGGATTGCCGAAACGCACGCCGGCCGCCGCCTCGCTCTTGACGAGGAAGCTCATGTCGAACGAGGCGTTGTGCGCGACGAGCGTCGCCCCCTTGGCGAAGGCGTGGAACTGCGGCAGCACGACGGCGATCGGCGGCTTGCCCTCCACCATCGCGTCGGTGAGGCCGTGAAAGCGCGTCGACGCGGGCGGGATCGGCCGGCCCGGATGCACGATGCGCTCGAAGGTCTCGCCGGTGAGGATGCGGCGGTTGACGATGCGTACCGCGCCGATGGCCACGATCTCGTCGGCCTCGGGCCTGAGCCCGGTCGTCTCGGTGTCGAACACGACGAAATCGAGCTCGGCCAGCGGCCGGTCGCGCTCGGGCGCCGGCCGGCCGCGCGCCATCAGGTCGAAATCGTAGAACTCGGGCCGCGCGGTGAAGCCTGTCCGGCGCTGACGGAACTGCGGGCGCTGCGGGCTCGGCAGCGGCAGGCGCAGCGCGGCGCGGTCCTTGCCGGCGAAGCTCCAGATCTCGCTGCCGTGCCGCTCCAGCACCTGGCGCAGCGTCGAGCCGCCGAGCGCGCCCGCCAATGGCGCTTCGAGCCAGTGGTCGATCTCGCGCGAGGGCACCGGCGCGCCCGGCCAGCTGATGTCGAGATAGACGCGCTGGTCGGCGAGCAGCGGCTCGACGTCGAAGCTCTTGGCGCCGGTGGCCGACGCAAGCCGCTCGACGAGGTGTTCCAGCGCCAGCAGCACCGCATGGCTGTCGGCGCGCAGCCAGAGCGGGATGCCGATCATCGTGAGCTCGAGTTGCGCGCGCTCCTTGAGGTGCTGCGCGGCGCAGCTCACGAGGTCGGCGGAGTAGACGTCGTCCATCGGCCACTGGCCGACGGTGAGCGCGCGATACTGGCCGGCCAGCGCCTCGACGCGCGCGGCGAGCCGCGCGCTCTCGTCGGCGAGGTTGCCCTCGAAGCGGGCGCGCTCGCCGGCCGGCACGGTCGGCAGCGTCTCGGCGATCGCGCGGATGTTCGCGACCGGGCCGCGCAGCCCCTCGGTGGCGGCGCGCAGCAGCGAATCGCGTCTGGCGAGATCGGCGACCTCGGCGCTGACGTCGGCGAAGCTCAGCACGTAGCCGGCGGGCGCGCCGCCGGCGCCCGCGACGAGGCTCATGCGGCCCTTCAACAGCGTGCGCGCATCGACCGTGGCCGCGACGACGGCGGCGACCGGCGCGTCGGCGTCGTCGGCCGTGCCCTGCCCGCCCAGGATCTCGAGCGTGTGCAGCACCGGCTCGCGCGTGACGAGCCCGAACAGGCTGCGGCCGAGGCCGATCTCCTCGGCCGCGCCGAGCAGCCGCATGGCGGCGCGGTTGTAGAGCAGGATCTGGTGATCGCGATTGCAGACGAGCACGCCCTCGGTGAGATCGAGCAGGATCGCCTCGAGCCGGCGCTTCTGCTCCTCGAGCCCGGCCGCGGCCCGCGCTGCCGCCTCGCCGGTCTCGCGCCGCAGCGCCGCGAACCGCTCGATCAGCAGGCGCGCGCCGTCGGACAGCGCGCCGAGATCGGGCAGCGACGGGCGCTCGGCGGCGGCCCCCGGCTGCGCGTGCGCGGCGAGCTCGAGATCGCGCCCCATGCCTTCGAGCGGGCGCACGAGCGCGCGGCGCAGCAGCAGCCACGCCGCCGCGATGCCGAGCAGCAGCGCCGCGCCCAGGCCGCTCACGAGGGCCGTGCGCTGCTCGCGCTGCTCGATGTCGGGAACGAAGACGAGGCCGATCGCGAACGCGGCGGCCGCGAACAGCGCGAGGCCGGCGAAGACGCGGCCCGCCGTCCGGCCCGGATCGCCTCGTCGCGGCGGTCGTCCGGCCATCGCCCGCCTTCAGTTCGCGCCGGCTTTCAGGATCTCGCGCACCTTGGCCATCAGTTCGCGCGTCGAGAACGGCTTGGTGATGTAGTCGTCGGCGCCCATCGCGAGCCCCTTCTCGCGCTCCACGTCGCGGCCGCGCGCGGTGAGCATGATGATCTTGGTGTCCTTCCAGCGCGCATCGGCGCGCACGCGCTGGCACACGTCGTAGCCGTCGGGCGGCGGCATCATCACGTCGAGCAGCATGAGATCGGGCTTCTTCTCGGCCAGCGCCTTGAGCGCCTCCTCGCCGTCGCGCGCCGTGCGCACCTCGAAGCCGGCGTTCTTCATCATGAACTCCAGCGCCAGAAGGATGCTGGGCTCGTCGTCCACGACCAGAACCGATTGCGCCATCGCTCCGCGCTCCTCCCCTGCCGCCGCGGCTCTCGTGTCCGCCTGCGGGCCGATCCCTCCCGGCCAGCATAGGCCGAATCGCGCGCCGCGCCACCATCGGGTTTGCGGCGACGCACGGGATCGGGCCGCCGCTTCCATCCACAGCCATCCCGTTGAGGCTGCGGCGGATTTGCCCGCTCGCGCGCGGTTGACGCTCGCCCCGAATCTCCCTAAATCTGCGCCCGGTCGCGCACCGCTTTGGGTGGCCGCGGCTTCAGCCCGAGAAGGTTGCTCTAAGAATGGCGACGCCCATCGCCCGATCAGCGCCGCAAGGCTCGCGCGAGCCGGCGGCGCCAATTTCCGCGCGCCCGGCATGGGCCGATGCGGGGCTGTTTCTGGCGGACGGGAGCGTGTTCTGGGGGCGGGGCGCCGGCGCCGCGCGCACCGCCGTGGGCGAGCTCGTCTTCAACACCGCGATGACCGGCTATCAGGAGATCCTGACCGACCCCTCCTATGCCGGGCAGATCATCAACTTCACGTTCCCGCACATCGGCAACGTCGGCACCAACGCCGAGGACATCGAGACGGCGACGCCCGCGGCGCTCGGCTGCGTGCTGCGCGCCGACATCACCGATCCCTCGAACTACCGTGCCGCGCAGCACCTCGACGAATGGCTGAAGCGCCACGACCTGCCGGCGCTGACCGGCGTCGATACGCGCCGCATCACGCGGCGGGTCCGCGACGGCGGCGCGCCCAATGCGGTGCTGCGCTACGACCCCGAGAAGCGCTTCGATCTCGACGACATCTTCGCCAATGCCCGCGCCTGGCCCGGCCTGGAAGGCATGGACCTCGCGAAGCAGGTGACGTGCCGCCAGACCTACAGCTGGGACGAAACGCGCTGGGCGTTCGGCGCAGGCTTCGGCCGGCAGACCGCGCCGAAATTCAAGGTCGTCGCGATCGACTACGGCGCCAAGCGCAACATCCTGCGCTGTCTCGCCGACGCCGGCTGCGCCGTCACCGTCGTCCCCGCCACCGCCAACGCCGAAGACGTGCTGCGCCACAAGCCCGACGGCGTTTTCCTCTCGAACGGGCCCGGCGATCCGGCGGCGACGGGCGCCTATGCGGTGCCGGTGATCCGCCAGCTGATCAAATTCGAACTGCCGATCTTCGGCATCTGCCTCGGCCACCAGATGCTCGGCCTGGCGCTCGGCGCCAAGACCAAGAAGATGCATCTCGGACACCACGGCGCCAACCATCCGGTGAAGGATCTCGAGACCGGCAAGGTCGAGATCACCTCGCAGAACCACGGCTTCATCGTCGATCCCGCGAGCCTGCCCGCCGGCGTCAAAGCCACGCACGTCTCGCTGTTCGACAACACGCTCGAAGGCCTGAAGGTCGAAGGCAAGCCGATCTTCTCGGTCCAATATCATCCGGAAGCCAGCCCCGGCCCCCGCGATTCCCACTACCTGTTCGACCGCTTCATCGGCCTGATGGGGAAGAAAAAATGAACCACGGAGGCACGGAGACACGGAGAAGGGAACAATTGGCGCTTCGCGCGGAACCATGGCCATCGACGATCGAATTACAGAGAAAGTGATCGGGTTCGCGATCGAAGTTCATCGCGCGCTTGGGCCGGGGCTTCTCGAATCCGCCTACGAGAGTTGTCTTTGCCATGAGATGACTCTCAACAATGTGCCGTTTCAACGACAAGTAGCGCTGCCGGTCGTGTACAAAGGCTTCAAGCTGGACTGCGGATACCGCATGGATATGGTCGTCAGTGACGAAGTGGTGGTTGAGGTGAAGACTGTCGAGCGCCTTCTGCCTATTCATGAAGCGCAGCTACTCACCTACTTGAAGCTCTCTGGACTCAAGCGGGGATTGCTCCTGAATTTTCATGCTGCCCTGCTTCGCGACGGAATCAAGCGGATGTTGCTTTAGCGCCGGCTTCGGCGCGAAGCGCCAGTAATTCTCCTCCGTGCCTCCGTGCCTCCGTGGTTCAATATCCTTCATGCCCAAAAGAACTGACATCGACAGCATCCTGATCATCGGCGCGGGGCCGATCATCATCGGGCAGGCTTGCGAGTTCGACTATTCGGGCACGCAGGCGGTGAAGACGCTCAAGGACGAGGGCTATCGCGTCGTCCTCGTCAATTCCAACCCGGCCACGATCATGACCGATCCGGGGCTGGCGGACGCCACCTACATCGAGCCGATCACGCCCGACACGGTGGCGAAGATCATCGAGCGCGAGCGCAAGGCGCGGCCCTCCGAGAAGCTCGTGATGCTGCCGACGATGGGCGGACAGACCGCGCTCAACACCGCGATGGCGCTGGCCGCGCGCGGCACGCTCGACGCGCTCGGCGTGGAGCTGATCGGCGCCAAGCGCGAGGCGATCGAGAAGGCCGAAGACCGCCTGAAGTTCCGCGAGGCGATGGAGAAGATCGGCCTCGACTGCCCGCGCAGCCGCATGGTGAGCTCTGCCGCCGAGGCCGAACAGGCGCTCGACTTCGTGGGCCTGCCGGCGATCATCCGCCCGTCGTTCACGCTCGGCGGCACCGGCGGCGGCATCGCCTACAACAAGGACGAATTCCGCGAGATCGTCGCGCGCGCGCTGCGCGCCTCGCCGGTCGGCACCACGCTCGTCGAGGAGTCGGTGCTCGGCTGGAAGGAATTCGAAATGGAGGTGGTGCGCGACCGCAACGACAACTGCATCATCGTCTGCTCGATCGAGAACGTGGACCCGATGGGCATCCACACCGGCGACTCGATCACGGTGGCGCCCGCGCTGACGCTGACCGACAAGGAATACCAGATCATGCGCGACGCCTCGATCGCGTGCCTGCGCGAGATCGGCGTCGACACCGGCGGCTCCAACGTGCAGTTCGGCGTCGATCCGAAAACCGGCCGCCAGGTCATCATCGAGATGAATCCGCGCGTCTCGCGCTCCTCGGCGCTGGCGAGCAAGGCCACCGGCTTCCCGATCGCGAAAGTGGCCGCGCGCCTCGCGGTCGGCTACACGCTCGACGAGATCCAGAACGACATCACCGGCGTGACGCCGGCGAGCTTCGAGCCGACGATCGACTACGTCGTGACGAAGATCCCGCGCTTCACGTTCGAGAAATTCAAGGGCGCCGATCCGATCCTCACCACGGCGATGAAGTCCGTCGGCGAGGCGATGTCGATCGGGCGCAATTTCCAGGAAAGCCTGCAGAAGGCGCTGCGCTCGATGGAAACGGGCCTGACCGGCCTCGACGACGTCATGCTCGGCGGCGGCGAGGGCGACCGCGACGCGCATCGCGCGGCGCTTTCGAAGCCCACGCCCGACCGCCTGCTGCACGTCGCCCAGGCGATGCGCGCCGGGCTTACCGACGACGAGATCCACGCCGCGTGCAAGGTGGATCACTGGTTCCTGCGCCAGATCCGCGGCATCGTGCGCGCCGAGGCCGAAGTGCGCGCCAACGGGCTGGGCCTCGATCGCGACGGCTGGCTGAAGCTCAAGAGCATGGGCTTTTCGGACGCGCGCCTCGCCAAGCTCGCGAACACGAGCGAGCGCGAGGTGGCCGAGCGCCGCCGCCGGCTCGGCGTGACGCCGGTCTACAAGCGCATCGACACCTGCGCCGCCGAATTCGCGTCGCAGACGCCCTACATGTATTCGACCTACGAGACCGGCGATCCGCCCGAATGCGAGTCCGATCCCAGCGACCGGCAGAAGGTCGTGATCCTCGGCGGCGGCCCCAACCGCATCGGGCAGGGCATCGAGTTCGATTATTGCTGCGTCCATGCCGTCTACGCGCTCGGCGAGGCCGGGTACGAGACGATCATGGTCAACTGCAATCCCGAGACCGTCTCGACCGACTACGACACGTCGGACCGGCTCTATTTCGAGCCGCTGACGGCGGAGGACGTGATCGAACTGGTGCGGCGCGAGAGCCAGCGCGGGACGCTCAAGGGCGTGATCGTGCAGTATGGCGGGCAGACGCCGCTCAAGCTCGCGCAGGCGCTCGAGGATGCCGGCATTCCGATCCTCGGCACGTCGCCCGACGCGATCGATCTCGCCGAAGACCGCGCGCGGTTCCAGAAGCTGCTCGTGAAGCTCGGCCTGCGCCAGCCCAAGAACGGCACGGCCACCTCGGTCGAGGAAGCGGTGAAGGTCGGCGCCGAGGTCGGCTATCCGGTGCTGCTGCGCCCCTCTTACGTGCTCGGCGGGCGCGCGATGGAGATCGTCCACGACGAGACAGGGCTGCTGCGCTACGTGCGCGAGGCGGTGAAGGTGTCGGGCACCAATCCGGTGCTCGTCGACGCCTATCTCCAGGACGCGATCGAGGTCGACGTCGATTGCCTCGCCGACGCCGACGGCGCGCGCGTGGCCGGAATCATGGAGCACATCGAGGAGGCCGGCATCCATTCCGGCGACTCGGCCTGCAGCCTGCCGCCCTATTCGCTCGATCCGGCCGTGGTGCGCGAGATCGAGCGGCAGACGGAAGTGCTCGCGCGCGCGCTGAACGTCGTCGGGCTGATGAACGTGCAGTATGCGGTGAAGGACGGCGCGGTCTACGTGCTCGAGGTGAATCCGCGCGCGTCGCGGACGGTGCCGTTCGTCGCCAAGGCCACCGGCGTTCCGGTCGCCAAGATCGCGGCCCGCGTCATGGCCGGCGAGAAGCTCGCGGACTTCGCGCCCGCCCGCCCGCCGCGCGAGGCGCACATCGCGGTGAAAGAGGCCGTGTTCCCGTTCAACCGCTTCCCCGGCGTCGACGTGCTGCTGGGACCGGAGATGAAATCGACCGGCGAGGTGATGGGCATCGACCACGATTTCGGCCGCGCTTTCGCGAAATCGCAGCTCGCCGCCGGCGTCAAGCTGCCGCTCTCGGGCACCGTCTTCATCTCGGTGCGCGACCACGACAAGGAGCCGATGGTGGCCGTGGCCCGTAAGCTCGTCGCGATGGGCTTCAAGATCGTCGCCACGCGCGGCACGGCCGAGGTGCTCAATGCGGCCGGTGCCGCCTCCGCGACCATCAACAAGGTGCTCGAGGGCCGCCCGCACATCGTCGACGCGATGAAGAGCGGCGACGTGCACCTCGTCTTCAACACGACCGAAGGCGCGCTCGCCATCGCCGACAGCGCCAGCATCCGCCAGACCGCGCTGAGCGGCGATATTCCCTATTACACGACCGTCGCCGGCGCGCGCGCGGCGGTGGAGGCGATCGCGGCCCTGCAGGCCGGCGCCCTTGAAGTGGCGCCGCTGCAATCCTACTTCCCCGCTTCGTTTTGAGGCATGGGCCCGCGGCGTGCCCCCAGGGGTTGCGCCGCCTTCCGCGGTCCGTAAGATACCTCATCCCGAAAAGAGCAGTTTCAGGACCAAAGGCATGGACAAGCTGCCGATGACCTCCCGCGGTTTGACCCGCTTGCAGGAGGAATTGAAGACGTTGAAATCCGTCGAGCGCCCCTCGGTGATCCGCGCGCTCGAGGAAGCGCGCGCGCACGGCGATCTCTCCGAAAACGCGGAATATCACGCGGCGAAAGAGCGCCAGGCGTTCATCGAAGGCCGCGTCGCCGAGCTCGAGGACAAGATCGCGCGCGCCGAGGTCATCGACGTCTCCAAGCTCACGGGCAACGTCGTGCGGTTCGGCGCCACCGTGACGCTGGTGGACGAGGATACCGACGAGAAGGCGACCTATCAGATCGTCGGCGCCGACGAGGGCGACATCGCGAAGGGCCTGCTCTCGATCACGGCGCCGCTCGCGCGCGCCCTCATCGGCAAGACCAAGGGCGACAGCGTCGAGGTGAGCACGCCGGGCGGCTCCAAGGCCTACGAGATCACGCGCGTCGTCTACAAGTAGCGCGCGGCGTCAGTCTCCCGCGACGGCGTCAGTCCCGCGCGGCGGCAGGCGCCGGCGGCGCGCGGCGCAGCCGGCGCCGCGCCGCGACGTTCACCGCGAGATTGAGCTCGCTCGGGTGATAGGGCTTGGCGAGGATCGCCGCCGGGCCGAGCGCCTCCATCCGGCGGCGGCCGGGCCCGCCGGCCTCGGCCGTCACGAACACGAGGCGCGGCGCGCAGCGCGCCTTGATGCGCGCGGCGGCTTCGATGCCGCCCATGCCACCGCCGAGTTCCGCGTCGACGACGACGGTGTCGGGAGCGAGGCGCGCCGCCAGCGCGAGGGCGGCCTCGCCGCTCGCCGCGCGGCCGACCACGTCGCAGCCCAGCTCCGCGAGATCGGCGGCCAGCGCGAGCGCGATCAGCGCCTGGTCTTCGACGACGAGAACGCGCGGCCGCGGCGCGCCCGCGTCCCTCGCGTTCGCGCCGGCCCCGCCCGGCGCGGTGAAGCGGCCGTTCTCGCTCATCGCTCCAACCCCCGAACCGCGGCGCGTTTCCCGCGCCGGCGGCGCATCGCATCCCGTACCGGATGCATGAGACGGCATGGACGTTAACGGGACGGGAGCGCGAATGGTCGATTCCGGCTTTCGCCGCGCGGTTTATTCCGCGTTAAGCGCGGCGGCCGGCTAGCCTTCGGCGGCGATCGGCACGCCCGGCAGCTTCTTGTCGGTGCGGATCACCTGGATGGTCTGCACCGTGACGACGTGCGGCGACGAGGTGAGCTTGGTCGTCATCTCGTTCTCGTGCGCCGTGTTGCGGCAGACGATCTTGAGCAGGAAGTCGCCGGCGCCGCGCACCATGTGGCACTCGCGGACCTCGGGCCATTCGCGCATCTTGGCCTCGAACGCGGTCAGCACCGCCTCGGCCTGGCTGTCGAGGCCGACCAGCGCGAAAACCAGCACCTCGTAACCCAGCCGTTCGGCATCGACATCGGCGTGGTAGCCCTTGATGATGCCGGCATCCTCGAGCGCCCGCACCCGGCGCAGGCAGGGCGGCGCCGAAATCTGCGCGCGCTTGGCCAGATCGACATTGGTCATCCGGCCGTTGTCCTGCAGGTCGCGCAGGATACGGCGATCGACCTTGTCGAGCTTGATGCGGCGGCTCGAGCCGGTGTCGTCGTCCTTGGGGCTCATCGGACCGATCTTCGTAGGAACCGCGACCGAATGCGCGTATTCGGCAGGTTTGTTGCCGCGCTATATGCGATTCGCGAAATAAAATTTCAAGAGGATTGGCGCTCCGGTTATGGATAAGGCGGTCTGCTGGGTCGTGACCGAAGGCTATGTCGGCCTCGAGAATCAGGCGCTGGGCATCGCCGAGGCGCTGGGTCTTGCGCCCGCGATGCGGACCGTGGCCGCGCGGCAGCCCTGGCGCAGCCTGCCGCCGCGGCTTTGGATCAACCGCGTCGGCTTCGGCGCGCTCCAGGGCGATATCGCGCCGCCGTGGCCGGATGTGATCGTGAGCTGCGGCGGCCAGGCCGCCCTCGCCGCGTATCTGGTGCGCCGCGCCAGCGGCGGGCGCACCTTCACGGTCCACATCCAGAAGCCGGCGCTGCCGGCCCGGGAATTCGACGTGCTCGTGGTGCCCAGGCACGACGGGCTGACCGGCCCCAACGTGATCGAGACCGAAGGCGCCGTGCACCGCGTGACGCGCGAAAAGCTCGCCGCGGCCGCCGCCGCCTTCGCCGCGCGCTACGAGCGCCTCGGCAAGCCGCGGGTCGCGGTGCTGATCGGCGGCAGCAACAACCGCTATCGCCTGACGGCCGGGCGGATGCGGACGCTGGCCGACCAGCTCGCCGCGCTCGCCCGCGGCGGCGCCGGCCTGATGATCACGCCCTCGCGCCGCACCGAGCCCGAGGCCGCGCGCATCCTCGCCGACACCCTCGCCGGCACGGGCGCCGACATCTGGGACGGCCGGGGCGAGAACCCGTATTTCGGCATGCTGGGCCTCGCCGACGCGATCCTCGTCACGCGCGATTCGGTTTCGATGACCTCGGAAGCCGTCTACACCGGCAAGCCGGTGCACGTCATCGACCTCGACGGCAGCTCGCGGCGCATCGAGCGGTTTCACGCGAACATGCAGCGGCAGGGTTACACGCGCCGTTTCGAGGGCCGGCTCGAACACTGGACCTACGCGCCGCCGGACGACACGGGCAAGGCCGCCGCGCGCATCAAGCCGCTGCTCGAAGCGCGCCTGCACGGCGCGCGGGCGGAGCTGCCGGCGCGGCCCTGAGCCGGCCTGCGGCATCGCGGCCGGCGTTCCGCCGTTGCAGAGGCAAGTCAACGCGTTAGGATCGGCGGCATCGCGATTCGAGCAGCGGAGTTCCGCCCTTGGCCGCCGTCACCACCGGCATTCTCGACCTCGCGCGGTTCGCCGCGACGCCGCTGGTGCGCCAGCCTTTCGACCACCTGGTCGTGCCCGGCTTCATCGCGGCCGCGGCGCTGCCAGGCCTCAACGCCGACTTTCCCGCGATCGCCAAGGGCGGCAGTTATCCGACCGAGGCGCTGAAATACGGCGGCGCCTTCGCGGCCCTGGTGGAAGAGATCGAGAGCGACGCGATGCGGCGCGCGTTCGCCGCGAAGTTCGACATCGACCTCGAGGGCCGGCCGGTGATGATCACCGTGCGCGGCCACACCCGCGCCAAGGACGGCCGCATCCACACCGATTCCAAGTCGAAGCTGCTGACCGCCCTCATCTACTTCAACGACGACTGGAACGCCGAAGGCGGCCGCCTGCGCCTGCTGCGCTCGAGCAGCGACCTCGAGGACTACGCGGCCGAGGTGCCGCCCGACAAGGGCACGCTGCTCGCGTTCCGCTGCACCGAGAACGCCTGGCACGGCCACAAGCCGTTCGTCGGGCCGCGGCGCACGATCCAGATCAACTGGATGACGAGCGACGCGGTGAAGCAGCGCGAGATCGCGCGCCACAGCTTTTCCGCGCGCGTGAAATCGCTGTTCGGCGCGCGCGCCTGAGCGGGCCCGGAGCGCCGGCGCCCCGGCGGCGCACGCCGCGGCGGCCCGCGCCTCCGCGGCATTGACCGCGCGGACGCGCGTGTTACAAGCGCCCGCGAAAATCGCCGAGCACGGACCGGGGAATGGCGCTCAGGATCGAGACGTTCAGCAATCAGACCGGCGGCGCGAGCCTGTTCAAGGCGATCTCGCATCCGCTCGCGGCCCCCGCCGCCCGCGCGCTGGTCGCGCGGCTCGAAGCGGCTGGGCCGGTGGCGCTCTACGACCCGCTCGGCTTCGCGGCGACGTTCGCCGAGCTCTATCCGCTGGCGCGCGTGAATTTCGCGGGCCTGTTCGTGCAGAAGATCGAGGCGCTCGATCGGCCGGTGCTGGGCCGGCGGCCGCAGCCGGTGACGGAGCTGGCCGCGTCGGCGGCCCGGCTCGTGTTCGTTCCGGCATTCGACGCCGAGCGCATCGCGGCGCACATCCGCCACCTCGTTCCGGCCGGGGCCGAGATCGTCACCCTCGATCCGCTGCGGCTGCCGGCGCGCCTGGTGACGAACGCGCAGCGCTATCTCGATCCGCTCAATTTCGCGACGAACTTCGCGTTCTTCCGCGACGCGGGCGGCCGGCACACGCGCATCGTGACCGCGAATTACTGGCACGGCCACGGCGCGCGCGGTGTGCGCTACTGGGCGCGGCTGTTCGGCGAAGACGGCGCAGCCCTGGCCGAATGGGAAGACGCGCTGCCCGACGCGGCCGCTGGCCTCGCGATCGACAGCCGGGCGATCCGCGCGCGTTTCGATCTGCCGGAATTCACCGGCCAGCTGTTCCTGCATTTCGTCGGCGCCAAGTTCCACGACGTCGTCAAATACGCGCTCGACACCTACGGCGACGCGCCCGAGGAGCTTTCCTGCACGCACGACGCGAACGCGTGGCCGGCCGACCGCTATGCCGGCCTGCCCGCGCCTGAGGACGGCGAACGGGTCGTGCTGTGGGTGCAGAACAGCTTCCCCTGCCCGATCCCGAAGCGCGGCGTCGGCCTCAACGCGATGGGCGACGAAGACGTGGCGTGGCTCGATCGCGAGATTCCGGGTTTCGGCAGCCATGCGCTCGACGTCTCCGATCTCCTGCCGGGGCTGAAACATCCGGGCCAGATCGAGATCCAGGCCGGCAAGCACTTCGTGCGCCCGCGCTACGAGATCCGCGCCGCCAACGGACGCAGCCGCATCGCCCATCCGAACGTCGAGCGCGCCGACCTCAGGCCCGATCCGCGCATCGCGGCGCTCGCGAACCTGATGGGCCGCGGACACATTCTGCCGGCGCCGCTGCTGCCCCCCGCGCGCTATGCGACCGCGCTGCTGCCGACGCCGATGGCCACGAACCAGACCGAATTGCCGGTCGCCGTCGCGATCCACGATGCCGGCGGCCGGGAAGTGCGCCTGCACCGCTTCGGCAACTTGAAGCGGCGCGACTCGGTCTGGCTCGAGCTCGATGAGGTGCTGAAAGCCGACGGCGCGCTGCCGTCGGGCTACGGCCACATGTTCGTGCATTACGATTTCGCGGCCGGAACCGAGGCCGATGGCTGGCTGCACGCGATCATCCGCTTCCGGGACCGCGCCACCGGCCACGCCGCCGAAACGAGCTTCGGCGCGCACATCTTCAACACGGTGCTGACATTCGGCAGCGAGCCGCAATCCTATGTCGGCCCGCCGCCCGGCCTGTCGACGCGGCTCTTCCTGCGGCTCGGCCATGGCGGCTGCGAAACGCTGTGCCACCTGATCTATCCCGCCTCGACGCCGTGGCACGCGGCCTCGGCCACCGACCTCGTCCTCCACGATGCCGGCGGCGCCGAGCGCGCGCGCAAGCGCGTGGCGATCCCCTGCAACGGCTCGCTGCTGTGGCGCGCATCGGAAATGTTCGGCAGGGATGCGATCGCGGCCGCCGGCGAGGGCGGCTATGTCATCATCCGCGACACCACCTGCCGCCTGTTCGGCTATCACGGCCTCGACAACGGAAGCGCGTTCAGCCTCGACCACATGTTCGGGTTCTGACCATGCCGTTCACCGTGCGCATTCGCGAGAATTCGCACTACATGGACGAGAGCGAAGCCTACGACCACGGCAGCTTCGCGACCTATGCCGAGGCGGAGGCCGCCTGCCGCAGGATCGTCGACGACTACCTTGCCGGAGCGAAGACGCCCGGCATGAGCGCCGACGACCTGTTCCGCTCCTACACGACCTTCGGCGACGACCCGTCGATCGACGCCGGCGGCCCGGACGGCAGGCCCTTCTCGGCCTGGGACTATGCGCGGCGGCGCTGCGCGGAACTGTGCGCGCGATGACCGCGCCCTGCGCCGGCCGCCTGGCGTTGCTGGCCGTCTGGCTCGGCTGCGCGCCGGCGGTCATGGCCGATCCGGGCGAGATCGAGCGCGGCCGCGAGGCCTTCCGCCAGTGCTACGCCTGCCACACGGCCTATCGCTCCGAGCGCGGCGAGCACGGGCTTTCGCTCTGGCGCGTGGTCGGGCGGCGGGCCGCCGCCGTCCGCGGCTACGACTATTCCCCGGCCCTGCGGGCGCAAGGCCGGGCCGGGCTGGTCTGGACCGAAGCCGAGCTCGATCGCTTCCTCGCCGACCCGCGCGCCGCGGTGCCGGGCACGGCGATGCCGTTTCCGGGGATCAAGGATCCGCGCGAGCGGGCCGATCTCATTTCGTTCCTGCGGCGCGCCGAGGCGGCGCCGCCGCCGCGCCGCCGCTGACCGCGACGCGCGCCGGCCGGGCGCGGGAAAACCCCGCCCTGGCCGGCGAGACGCCTTGTCGAGAGCGCCGCCGCCCCTTAGGTTCCCGGCGAGCTATGCAGGGAAGTCATGCCTCAGACATTCCGCGATAAGGTGCTGATCGTCGGCTCGGGACCGGCCGGCTACACGGCCGCGATCTACGCGGCGCGCGCCAATCTGAAGCCGCGCCTCGTCAGCGGACTCGAGCCCGGCGGCCAGCTCACGATCACGACCGACGTCGAGAACTATCCCGGCTTCGCCGACGTCATCCAGGGCCCGTGGCTCATGGAGCAGATGAAGCTCCAGGCCGCGCATGTCGGCACGGAGATGGTCAACGACGTGATCGTCGAGGTCGACTTCTCGCGCCGGCCGTTCGTGGCCAAGGGCGACAGCGGCGACACCTATCTTGCCGACGTCGTCATCATCGCCACCGGCGCGCAGGCGCGCTGGCTCGGCCTGCCCTCGGAGCAGAAATTCCGCGGCTTCGGCGTTTCCGCCTGCGCCACCTGCGACGGCTTCTTCTTCCGCGGCAAAGAGGTGGTCATCGTCGGCGGCGGCAATTCGGCCGTGACCGAGGCGCTCTATCTCACCAACCACGCGACCCGGGTGACGATCGTACACCGCCGCGATCACTTCCGCGCCGAGAAGGTGCTGCAGGACCGCCTGTTCGCCCATCCGAAGATCAGGGTGGTGTTCGACACGGTCGTCGACGAAGTGCTCGGCACGGCCGAGCCGCCCACCGTGACCGGCGCGAAACTGCGCAACGTCAAGACCGGCGCGGTCAGCGAGATCAAGACCGACGGCTTCTTCGTCGCGATCGGCCACTCGCCGGCGACGCAGATTTTCAAGGGGCAGGTGAAGACGGACGCCGAGGGCTACATCGTCACCGCGCCCGACAGCACCGCGACCAACATCCCCGGCGTGTTCGCGGCCGGCGACGTGAAGGACAAGGTGTATCGCCAGGCCGTGACCGCGGCGGGCCTCGGCTGCATGGCCGCGCTCGAGGCGGAGAAGTTCATCGCCGCGCACGAGGCGGCCCACGGAGCCGACTCCGAAGCGAAGGCCGCGGAATGACCGCCAAGCGCGAAGTCACCTACGCGATGGACTGGGACAAGCTGCGCGTGTTCCACGCCGTGGCCGAGGCCGGCAGCTTCACGCATGCCGGCGAGATGCTGCGCCTCTCGCAGTCGGCGGTCAGCCGCCAGATCAGCGCGCTCGAGGAGAGCCTCGACACGCCGCTGTTCCATCGCCACGCGCGCGGGCTCGTGCTCACCGAGCAGGGCGAAATGCTGCTGCGCGCGGTGCGCGACATCACCGGGCGGCTGCGCCAGACCGAGGCGCTGATCACCGAGAGCAAGTCGAAGCCCGAGGGCCCGCTGCGCATCACCTGCACGACCGGCCTCGGCGCCACCTGGCTCGCGCCGCGCATCAAGGAGTTCGTCGAGCGCTATCCGCACATCGACCTCACGCTGATCCTCTCCGACAACGACCTCGACCTCACCCTGCGCGAGGCCGACGTCGCGATCCGCGTGACGCCGCCGACGCAGCCGGATCTCATCCGCCGCAACCTGATGACGATCCATTTCCACGTGTTCGGCTCGACCGAGTATCTGAAGAAGCACGGCATTCCCAAGACCGCGAAGGATCTCGACAAGCACCGCCTCATCGTGTTCGGCGAGGAGTTCCGGCCGCAGCTGCCGGAGTCGCAGTTCCTGCTGACGGCCGAGGCCGATCCCGCCAAGCCGCGCCGCCCGATGCTGCGCGTCAACAGCGTGTACGGCATCTACCAGGCGATGCGCAGCGGCCTCGGCCTCGCCGTCGTGCCCGACTACATGAGCGAGAAGGTGAGCGACGTCGTGCGCGTGCTGCCCGAGTTCGAGGGCAGCGCCGTCGACGCCTATTTCGTGTACCCGGAGGCGCTGCGCCATTCGGCGCGGGTCGGCGTGTTCCGCGAATTCCTGTTGCAGAAGATCGCCGAGACCGCGTTCTGACGGTTATCGCCAGCCATGCGCGACGCGCATGACGGGTTAACCGCCTGCGTCGCTGTCTTTTCCTTCGCTCGCGATCATATTGCGGTGGCGTTGCCGCCGCGCTTGACGCGCAGCGGCAGCCGGGATCCCGGCAATGCCGCGGGTCCTACGTCCTCCCAGACGTGAAGCCTCCCTGTTCCTGGCCGGGCTCTTAGGAGCCCGGCTTTTTTTCGCCCATAATCGCGGGCGGGCGGGTTTGACGGCTCCGCGGCGCCCCGGCAAATTTGCGCCGGGCTTCGCGCGACAGGGAGAACGGGGAGCATGTCTCAGGACAGGCCGGGGGCGCCCAGCGCCGCCAGCGTCAAGGCGATGGCGTCCGAGCTGTACGGGCTTTCGCTCGACGACGCGCGCGCGGCCGCGATCGCCGGCGAGCTCGGCCGCTTCGAGGCCGGAGTGGCCGCGGCCGGCCCGGTGGCGGCCGACGTGGCGCCGGGCGCGCTGTTTCGCCAGCTGCTGCTGGCCCACGAGAACCAGGGCGCGCGCCGCGCATGACCGACCTCGCCGATCTCACCCTCGCCGCCGCCGCCGACGGCATCCGGCAGCGCAAATTCTCCTCGTGGGAGCTGACGCAGGCGTGCCTCGCACGCGTGCATGCGTGGCAGAAGCACACGAACGCCTTCCTGGCGATCGACCACGGCGGCGCGCTCAAGGCGTCCGCCCGCGCCGACGCGCTGGCCGCGCACGGCGCCGCGGCCGGCCTGCTGCACGGCGTGCCGCTCGCGCACAAGGACATCTTCGCCCGCGCCAACACGATCGTGACCAACGGCTCGAAGATCACCGACCGGCCGTGCTCCGAGACCGCGACCGTATTGGCGCGGCTCGACGCCGCCGGCGCGATCGAGATCGGCGCGCTCAATCTCGTCGAGTTCGCGGCCGGCGCCACCGGCCACAACGCGCATTTCGGCGAATGCCGCAATCCGTGGAACACGGCCTGCGTGACCGGCGGCTCCTCGAGCGGATCCGCCGCGGCCGTCGCCGCCCGCATGGTGCCCGGCGCGCTCGGCACCGACACCGGCGGCTCGGTGCGCCTGCCCGCGCATTTCTGCGGCATCGTCGGCTTGCGCCCGACCTATGGCCGCGTCAGCCGCCACGGCGTGTTTCCGCGCGCCTGGTCGCTCGACACGGTGGGCCCGATGGCGCGCACCGCCGAGGACGCGGCGCTGCTGCTGCAGGCGATCGCCGGCGCCGACCCGCTCGATTCGACGGCCGAGAACCTGCCGGTGCCGGATTACCGCGCCGCGCTCCAGCAGCCGCTGGCCGGCATCCGCATCGGCGTGCCGAAGAACCGCTGCTACGTCGAACTCGACGCGGGCATCGCCGCGCTGCTCGAAGCGAGCCGCGCCGAACTCGCGAAAGCGGGGGCGACGCTCGTCGAGATCGAAACGCCCGATCCGCAACCGCTCACCGCATCCGCGGTCGTGGTCGGCCGCGCCGAGGGCGCCGCCATCCACGGCGACTGGATCGCGTCGCGGCCGGGCGACTACGGCCCCGGCATCCGCGAGGCGCTCGAGGTGGGTCTTTTCGTGCCGGCGACGCGCTACATCGATGCGCTGCGCCGGCGCGGGATGCTGCTGAAGCAGTGGCTCGACGAGGTGTGGGGCAAGGTCGAGCTGCTGCACCTGCCGGCGTTCGCGCGCCCGACGCCGACGCTCGAGAAGGCGGCGGCGGACGCCGCCTCGCCCGACGCCTCCGACCTGTTCGGCCGCTTCACCTGGCCGTTCGCGTTTCTCGGCCTGCCGTCGCTGGTGGCGCCGATGGGCTTCCTCGCGGACGGCATGCCGGCGGGCATGCAGCTCGTGGGCCGGCCGTTCTCGGAAGCGCTGCTGCTCAACGCCGCGCACCTCTATCAGCGCGCGACCGGGTGGCACGAGAAGGCGCCCCCTCTCCCGTCATCCTGAGCGAAGCGAAGGCTCTCTCGCCACGCGCCGCACGTACTGCGTCAAGAGATCCTTCGCTTCGCTCGGGATGACGAAAGAGTGCGAAGCACCCTTTCGTCACATGAACAGCTGCTCGCCCTTGATGTCCTTGTACAGGTGGGCGACGAACTCGCCGTAGCCGTTCCAGATCACGGTCGGCACCTTCTCGTCCTGGCCGAGCACGGTCTCCTGCGCCTGGCTCCAGCGCGGATGCGGCACGTCGGGATTCACGTTGGCCCAGAAGCCGTATTCGCTCGCCTGCAGCTCTTCCCAGAAGGATTTCGGGCGCTTGTCGGTGAATTCGAACGAGACGACGCCCTTCACCGCCTTGAAGCCGTATTTCCACGGCGTGTGCAGGCGCAGCGGCGAGCCCATCGAGTGCGGCAGCGGCTTGCCGTAGGCGCCGGTGACCAGCAGCGTCAGCTCGTTCGTCGCCTCCTCGATCGTGAGGCCCTCCGTGTAGGGCCACGGATACCACGCGGCGCGCTGGCCCGGCGCCACCTTGGGATTCATGAAGGTCTTCATCGCGACGTATTTGGCGCCCGCCAGCGGCTTGGCCATCTCGACCAGCGCCTTCATCGCGAAGCCGCTCCACGGCACCACCATCGACCACGCCTCGACGCAGCGATGCGCGTAGACGCGCTCCTCGAGCGGCATCTTCTTCATCAGATCGTCGATGCCGAGCGTGAACGGCTTCTCGATCATGCCGGAGAACTTCACCTCCCACGGCCGGAGCGGCAGCGCCTTCGCCGCCTCGTAGATGCGCTTCGACGAGCCGAATTCGTAGTAATTGTTGTAGGTGGCGGCCAGCATCTCGGGCGTGACCGGCCGCGGCGCCTTGTATTTGTCGTTCTTCTTGAACGGATACAGCGACGACGAGGGATCGGCCTGCGCGACCGCATCGCCGCCGAGCAGCGCCGTGCCGCCGGCCAGGATCGAGCCGGCCGCGATTCCCTTGATGAGCTGCCGGCGGTTCCAGAACAGATGCTCCGGCGTCACCGCGCTTTCGGGCTTCTCCCACCCGCGCTTGATCTTGATCAGCATCGACGATCCCCTTTCGGCTCGAACGCGCCACCGCCCCCGAACCATAGGCCCGGCCCCGCGCCCGGGCAAATCAACGCCGAGTCACGTTCGGTTGAGGGCAAGGCAACGCAACAGGGGGCGGGGAGACGGGGAGAAGCAAGGAAGCAGGTCAAACACAGCGGGCACCGAGGACGCGGAGAAGGACTTCTTGCGCGCACTTGGAGCGCATACCCCGTTCGCCGTGTCCTCCGTGCCCTCCATGGTTCGAATTCCCTCCTGCTTCTCCGCGCCTCCCCGTCTCCTGTTCACTTTCTTATCAGCTGCGGCGGTTTGGGGCCGCCGGTGGCCCAGTCGAGCAGCTGGACGGTGTGGACGACGGGAACGGACAGCGCGCCGCCGATCTGCACCAGGCAGCCGATGTTGCCGGCAGCGACGACGTCGGGCTGCACGCGCGCGATGTTCGCGGCCTTGCGCGCCTGAAGCCGCCGCGCGAGCTCCGGCTGCAGCATGTTGTAGGTGCCGGCCGAGCCGCAGCAGAGATGCCCCTCGGGAATCTCGCGCACCGCGAACCCGGCCTTGGCCAGCAGCGCCTTCGGCGCTCCCGTGACCTTCTGCCCGTGCTGCAGCGAGCACGCCGCATGATAGGCGACGGTGAGCTTTTCCGGCGCCGCGGCGCCGTCGAGACCAAGCTCGGCCGCCAATTCGCTGATGTCGCGCGCCAGCGAAGAGAGCGTCGCCGCCTTCTCCGCATAGGCGGGGTCGCCGCGGAACATATAGGCGTAGTCTTTCACCGTCGTGCCGCAGCCCGAGGTGTTGATGACGACGGCATCGAGCGGCGCCGCCTCGTGCGCGCGCCACCAGGCGTCGATCGTGCGCTTCGCCTGCGCGCGCGCGCGCTCCTCCATGCCCATGTGATGCACGAGCGCGCCGCAGCACTCGGCGCCCTCGGCGATGACGACCTCGCAGCCATGGCGCGTGAGCAGGCGGATCGTCGCCGCGTTGATCTCGGGATCGAGCACGCGCTGCGCGCAGCCGGCGAGCAGCGCCACGCGCTTCCGGCGCGCGCCCTGCGCCGGGATCGTCTGCGGCCGGTCGAGCGACGACGCGCGCGGCAGCCTGCGCGGCGCCAGCGCCAGCATCGCGCGCATGCGGCGCGGCAGTAGCGGCGCGAAGATGCGCCCGAAGCGCGCGAGCGTCAGCGCCGCGCGGAATCGGCCCGCATAGGGCACGACGCGCGCCAGCATCTTGCGCATCAGCCGGTCGCCGAGCGGCCGCTTGTAGGTCCGCTCGATATGCGCGCGGCCGTGATCGACGAGATGCATGTAATGCACGCCCGAGGGACACGTCGTCATGCAGGCGAGGCAGGAGAGGCAGCGGTCGATGTGAGTCACCGTCTCGGTATCCGCCGGACGGTTCTTCTCGAGCATGTCCTTGATCAGATAGATGCGCCCGCGCGGCGAATCGCGCTCGTCGCCGAGCAGCACATAGGTCGGGCATGTCGCCGTGCAGAACCCGCAATGCACGCAGGCCCGCAGGATCTTGTCGGCTTCCTGGATGCCGGGATCGGCGAGCTGCGCGAGGGTGAAGGAGGTCTGCA
>JAEULD010000060.1 GCA_016792765.1 Candidatus Odyssella sp. | reverse complement strand
GCACGACCTCCGCCAGCACGGCGCGAGTCAGCGCGTCCTTCTCGGCATAGCTCGGCGTGCGGCCGGCCGGCGGCTGCGGGTGCTGCGACGACAGCACTTCGAACGACAGGCGCCAATTGCGCAGCGCCTCGGCCGAGGCGTAGCCGGCAAACGCGAGCAGCGCCGCCGCCAGCGCCGCCACCCGCCAAATTGCGCGAAACCGCATGCTCGCCTCGTCCCGATCCGCCCAAGCGCAGAATGCCACGGTCCGCGGCCATCCGCGCGCACGGAAAACATAGGCTCGTCGCGGCCGCGATCCATCCCCGCGCGACCGCCGCAGCCCGCCGACAGCCCTCAGCGCCGGAACTGCTCGAGGATGCCGCCCGGCTTCTTGATGAAGTCGCCGGGCTTCTGGAAGATCTGCTCCTTGATGAGATCGGGCGCCTTCTTGCGGATTTCGTCGCCGAGCGCCTTCTCGTCGAGGCCCCAGGACACGTTGCCGAACGGACCGTGCACGCGCAGCGGAATCGGGATGCCGAGCTTCGCGAAATCCGCGCCCTGCCCCTGGATCGACGCCACCGCCCTCACCAGCAGGTTCATGTCGAGGGCGCTCGCGGGCAGCGAGATGTTGCCGCGCCCCTCGACGCGGATCAGCGGCGCCGACATGCGCAGGTCGCTCGTGCTGAACACGCCGTTCGCGGCGCGGAACGAGGCGGAAAGCTCGCTGAAGTCGGTCTTCTGGCTCGCGTCGAACTTGTTGAGCGATTCGACCGCCTTCTTCACCTGCTGGATCGCCTCGAGCGGGTTCTTGATGTCGCCGATCGCGCGGAACATGCCGGCGAGGTTGTAGCCGCGCAGCGCGCCGTTCGCGAACTGGAACGCCGCGGTGCCGGCGAGGCTGTTCTGGATCGACTTCGCGTCCGCGCCGGTGCCGGTGAGATTGGCGCTGGCGTTCAGCGTGCCGTCGATGCGGTCGGTGGCGCCGAGGGCGGAGAGCAGCGCATGGCCGTTGATGCCCTTGATCTGGACGTTGGGGTTGACCGAGAGCGGCGCGCGCGACCCGTTGACCGTGACGACGCCGGTGACGGCGCCGCCGTAGAGCTGCACCGGATCGAGATTCACCGCGAGCACGCCGCCCGCGAGCTTGATGCCGATCCTGGCGAGCTCGGCGCGGAATTGGTTGGCCTGGATCTGCCGCGCCTCGATCTTGAGATCGGCGTTGACCGCGCGCAGCGGCGCCGGGTCGATCGCGCCGGGCGCGGCGCCGGGGCTGGCCGGCCGCGCAGGCGGGGCGGCGCCCGGGCGTGCCGGCGCCGGCGCGGCGGCGGGCGCGCCGCCGGCCATGAACGGCGTGAGGTTCAACGCGGGAATCACCAGCGAGCCGGTGACCGTCGGCACCGGCCCCATGGCCACCGCCAGCTCGCCGGTGGCCGCGATCTCGTCGAGCTTGAACGACAGCGCCGAAAGCGAGACGCGATCGGCCGCGAAGCCGACTGTGGCCGAGACGTTCATCGGACCGAACGCCTTGCCCGGCGCCAGCGGCGCGCCCGCCCAGGCGGCGAGCGCGCGCACCGACGGCACGTCGATCTTGAGCGGCCCGGAAACGCGCGCGGCCTTGGGGTTGGCGGGATCCGCCTGCGCGCGGCCCTGGAGCGTGATCTTGCCGAGATCGCCGAGGCTCAGCTCGATCGCGAGATCGGAAGGCTGGCCCTTGATCATCTCGACCGGGGCTTTCACCTCGGTCTTGAACGCGACCTGCTTGCCCTTGTAGTCGACGTCGCCGGCGAGGCGGAACGGCCGCGTGCCGCCGGGCAGCGAAATGTCGATGTTGGCCTTGGCCACTTCGTATTTCGCGCCGCTGCGCGCATCCGAATAGACGACGTTGCCGCGCACGATCCGGAGCGTCTCGATCTGCAGCGTGTCGAAGATATCGGTCGGCAGCCGCGCGGGCGCCTGCGCGGTTTCGCCCGGCTTGGCCGGCGCCGCCGGCGGCGGGGCGGCGCCCGCCGGCTTCTCGAACTGCCAGTTCGGCTTTCCGTCCTTGTCCACGTCGAGGACGATCGACGGCTCGACGAGTTCGAGCGCCACGATCTCGAAACGACCGCTCAGCAGCGGCGCGAGCTTCAGCTTCAGGCTCAGGCCTTTCAGCTTCGCCATGTCCTTCTGCGCGGCGCCCGGGCGATTGCCGAACGCGACGTCGCTCGCCGAAAGCTCGAGGCTGGGCAGGATCGAGAGCTTCAGCTCGCCGCCGAGCTTCAGGTCGCGGCCCGTCGCCGCTTTGACGCGCGTCTCGATCTGGTCCTTGTAGGCCGAAGTCGGGATCAGGAACGGAACGATCAGCGCCAGCGCCACGAGGACGAGGACGACCGACAAGGTGCCGACGACGAGCCGCTTGAGCCAACGCATGTTCTTGCCTCCCTCATCGGCAACACCGCGGGCGGCCGGCCATGGCTACCCGCCAGCCCCTGCGGCCCGCGCGGCCATGGTAGCGCGGCGCGCGGCTTGCATCCAATCGTACAAACTTGTGGCGCGCGTATGGCGCCGCACCGCCACCGGATGCCGCGCGGGCACCGAGCGCTCTCGACCTTGCCATCGTTTGCGCGCGATGCTCGCCTCTGGGGAGAATGCATTCGGCGAATTGCGTATGTATTATCGTTCGTGGAATCAAGGTCCGGGCATGGCCCGGCGAGGGAGGCGTTGCATGCGTTTTGCTCTAGCTCTCGCAGCCACCGTGGCGATTGCGGGATTCGCCAGCGAGGCCGCGGCCCAGGCGGCCCAATGCTTCAACAACTATGGCCAGCCCTATGGGCCGGTCTACCGGATGGAGGATCCGAGCCGCGGATGGATCGAATGGGTCCAGCGCCTGGGCGGCTCGTGCCGGCCGATTTCGGAATTCGAGCGGCAGCGGCTGGAAAAGCTGCCGCAGCGCTATCCGGGCGACTATCTGGCCTGGCAATCGCGCGGGCAGCCCGGCTATCGCCCGCCAGGGCCGAACTATGCGCCCGGCCCCGATCGCCCCGGCTACGACTCCGACGAGCGCGATTGGCGCGGCGACTCCTACCGCGCGTCCTATCTGGTGACCCAGTGGTTCGCGAGCCAGGGCCGGCCCTACGCGCAGGTCGTCGACACCGGGCGCGTCGATTTCATCTACGAGCGCCAATGGCGAATCTTCATCGCGCGCTGGGCGGACGGCAGCCGCTCGCGCGTCGCGGTGCGCTTCAGCCGCCGCCAGGGCGGAACGTACATTGCGATGCAGTCGTACGGCGGCGGCAACTGGAGCCAGCCGCAGCCGCTCGGCGAGTAGCGGCCTGCGGATCGCGGCAGGGCGGCGGCGGATTCGGGCCGCGGCGGCCGGAACGCGGCGCCGCCTTCCGCCGCGATCGAGACGATCCGCCGGCGCCTGGCCGGCTCACCGGAGCACGTGATCGATCGCGCGTTCGATGCGTTGCCTGACGCCGCGCGGCGACGGCCCCCGCCCGACCCGGAGCAGCGCGCGCATGTGGTCGTAGCCGCGCAGCAGCTCGAGGAATTCCTCCGCCGCCAGGCGCGGCGTGCGGATCTTGAGCGCCGGATCGCGGCGATGGCGCGCGAAATGCTCCGCGAGCGCGCGGATGCTTCCGCCGGGGCCGCTGTCGTAGAACAGCCGCCCGAGCTCCGGGAAGCGCCGGCTTTCGGCGACGACGATGCGGTGCAGACCGAGCGTCTCCGGCGAGAAGATGATCCGGTGCATGCGGCGCGCGAAAATCCGCAGCGATTCCCGCAGCGGCGCCGTCTCCAGCGACGCGGCGAGCGCCGGATCGACGATGCGGTCGCACATGTCGCGCACGACGCCGGCGAACAGCCGCTCCTTGCTCGGGAAATAGCGGTAGACGGTCATCTTGGACACGCCGGCGGCGGCGGCGACCGCGTCCATGTTCGCGCCGCCGAAGCCCCGCGCCAGGAACACGCGGCACGCGCCGTCGACGATCGCGCGGCGCTTGCGGTCCGACTTGCGGCGACCCGACCCCCGCGACTTCGCCCGCCCCTCGCCCATGCCGCCCGCCCCTTGCTTGACCATAACTGTACTGCACAGTATCATTTTATCTTGCGACACCAGCAACGAGCGGATCAGCTTTCCATGCCCGACTACAGCACGCAGTCGCTCGCGCGCCTCGTCCAGCCGGATCGCGTTCACCGCAATCTCTACACCGATCCGGCCATTTTCGCGCTCGAAATGGAGCGGATCTTCGAGCGGATCTGGATCTACGTCGGGCACGAGAGCCAGGTGCGCAATCCGGGCGATTTCTTCGCGACGCGGATCGGCACGAAGCCGGTCGTCATGAGCCGCCACAGCGACGGCCGCGTCTACGTCGTGCACAATCAGTGCGCCCACCGCGGCGTGCAGGTCGTCGCCGAGGACAGCGGGAACGCGCAGGAATTCCGCTGCTGCTATCACGGCTGGAGCTACCATACCGACGGGCGCATCAAGAACATTCCGCTGCGTCACGCCTACGGCGCGCGCGTCGACGTGAACGACCCGAAGCTGGCCATGGTGCAGGTGCCGCGGGTTCAGTCCTACCGCGGCTTCGTGTTCGCGAGCCTCGCGCCGACGGGGCCTTCGCTCGAAGACTTCCTCGGCCACATCGCGACGTCGCTCGACGACATGGTCGATCGCGCCCCCGACGGCGAGATCGAGATTGCCGGCGGCGTGTTCAAGCACGGCTACGACGGCAATTGGAAGCTCTACCTCGAGAACCTGCTCGACGCCGCGCATCCGCTCTTCGTCCACCAATCCTCGATCGAGGCCGCGAAAGTGCAGGACGACGCGGTCGCGAGCGACGGCTCGGGCGAGATCGCGATCCGGCAGATGCGCCAGAACGGCGCGTCCTATGGCTTCTGGGAGAGCCAGGTGGGCATCTGGACGTATCCCAACGGCCACGCCTTTCTCGGCGACTATCACGACGACGCCAAGCTCGTCGCGGCGATGAAGGATCCCAACTTCCGCGACTACATCGAGGCGCTCGAGGCGAAGAAGGGCAAGGCGGAAGCCCAGCGCATTCTCGAAGTGCGCCGCTGGAACACGAACATCTATCCCAACGTCTCGTTCATGAGCCAGTTCCAGCAGTTCCGCGTCGTGCACCCGATCTCGGTCGACCGCACCGTGGTCTACACCTACAATTTCCGCCTGAAGGGCGCGCCCGAGCGGATGTTCCGCAACACGATCGCGTTCGCCAACGTCGTCAACGGCACCGGCTCGCTGGTGTTGACCGACGATCTCGAGACCTACGGCCGGGTCGGCGTCGGGCTGGCGAGCGCGGGCGCGGAGTGGCTCAACATCGCGCGCGGCGCCGACACCGACAAGCCGGACGCCCACAACGGGCGCCGCGGCAAGAATTCGACCAGCGAGATTTATCTGCGCAACATGTACGAAGCCTGGCTCCAATACATGACCGGGACGAAGCCCGGCCTCGCGGCGGCCGCGGAATGAGCGCCGCCGTGAACGCCGCAACCGCCCCCGACCTGCGCGAGATCGAGGCCTTCCTGACGCACGAAGCGGCGCTGCTCGACGAAGCCCGCTACGAGGATTGGCTCAGCCTGTTCGCCGCGGACGCGTGGTATTGGGTCCCCTCGCAGCCGGGCCAGCGCGACCCGTTCGAGACGGTCTCGCTGATGTACGACGACCGGCGGCTGCTCGAGACGCGCGTCCGCCGCCTGATGCAGGGATTGCTGCACGCGCAGAATCCGCGCTCGGCCGCCACGCGGCAGGTCACCAACGCCGCCATTCTCGAGACGCCGCCGGGCGCGGCGGTGGTGCGCTCGAAGTTCGCGATGGTGGAATACCGGCGCAACGCGCAGCGCATTTTCGCGGGCAGCTACATCCACCGCCTGGTGCGCGCCGGCGGCGCGCTCAAGATCGCGTCCAAGCGCGTGAACCTCGTCAATTGCGACGCGGAACACGGGGGCCTCGTCGTCCCGTTCTGACGCATTGGGAGGGCCGAGGCACGGCGCCGCGCGGCCCCTCAATTCGCTTTCGCCGGCGACCGCTAAGAGCTTGCGTGCGCCCGATCCTGCGGCCGGGACTGGCCGGGGCCTTTGGCCGCCGGTTCGCCGAGCCCGCGCACGTGGGGAAACACGTGGTCGCGCAGCAGCGTCATGCCGCGGCTGACGAAATCGTCGGGCATGTTGCCGATCTTGACGATCAGATTCATGTGCCCGTGGCCGAGCTCGGCGTGGAGCCGGCGGATCTGGTCCACGATCATGTCCGGCGTGCCGCAGAGAATCTGGCCGCGCTCGATGCGCTCCTCCACCGGCAGCACCTTCATCTGCTGATCGCGGTCGAGCGGGCGGATGTTGCGGTCGCCGGCGTTGAACTTGGTCTGACGCAGCACGATCTGCTGCGCGCGGTTGATGCCGCCCTGGAGCACGTCGAAGAAATAGCGGGTGCCCTCGGTCATCACCCGCTTCGCTTCCGCGAAGGTCTCGCCCACGGCCGTCGGCAGCCCGACCATGAAGCGGTCCGGCCCCGCCTCCCAGCCGTCGGCGCGCGCCTGCTCGCGATAGATGGCGATCAGCTCGCGGGCCTGGCCGAGATCGGTGACCCGCAGGATGCCCATGATCGCCCTGAATTCCGCGGCGAAGCGCGCCGAGCTCTGGCTGCCGCCCGACATCACCAGCGGCGGGTGCGGGATCTGCACCGGCTTCGGCCAGATCGCGACCGCGCGGAACTTGAAATGCTCGCCTTCCCAGCCGAACGGCTCCGGCTCGGTCCATGCCTTGAGGATCAGCTCGACCGCCTCGCGCATCCGGCCCCACGATTCGTCGGGCGGAATGTTGTAGGCCACGTATTCGTGGGGGATGCCGCGCATCAGGCCCGCGGTGACGCGGCCGCCGCTCATCACGTCGAGCATCGCGTACTCCTCGGCGATACGCAGCGGGTTGATCAGCGGCACGAGGTTGCCGCACTGGAAGATGCGGACGCGGCGCGTACGCTCGATCAGCGCCGCGCCGATCAGGTTAGGATTCGGCATCATGCCGAACGGGCTCATGTGGTGCTCGTTCGAGCCGATCTCGTCGAACCCGCAATCCTCGGCCTGCGCCTTCACGTCGAGGTAGGTGCGGAAGAGATCGACGGCCTTCTGCCCGTCGAAACGGCGGTTCGAGATCGGCCATCCGAGCCCGGCCTCGTCGATGCCGGTATAGGGCATGTGATGGATCTGCGAGAATTTCATCACAGCACCTCCGGTGCCCGGCCGGCGTTGACCACGAAGGCCTCGCCGCGCGCCAGGAAGTCTTCGTACAGCGCGCCGACCCGCTCGGGCTGGTCGGTTTCGATCGCATGCGCCGCGTCGTGGACGTAGACGAGATGCGCATGCGGAATCTCGCGCCGCATCTTGCGCACCGCCTCGACCGGCACCCGCACGTCCTTGGTGCCGTGCACGACGAGCGTGAGGCATCCGATCTCGCCGAGCCGCCGGTCGAGCTCCGCGTCCCAGGCCGTGCCGATGCCGTAATGCGCCAGCGCCTTCCGGTTGGCGGCCAGCTGCTCGGGCGTCTTCGTCTCGGGCGGGCGCCTCTCGGGATGGGAGTAGAGCTGCCGCGCCATGACGGCGGGATCGAAGCTCAGCGGCGGCATCGACGGCGGGCGAAGCCCCGCCGGCGACGCGAGTATCAGCGGCTCCACCTTGGCCGCGTGCCTGATCGCGAGCCACGCGCCGACCCAGGCGCCGAGCGACTGGCCGACGACGGCGGCGCGGCCGCCGGCCAAGGCGTCGATCAACCCGGCGTAGACGTCGGCGATCCCGGCCACCGTCGCGACGCCGTTCAGCATCGGCGTGCCGTCGAACCCCGGCACGACCGGCGCGATCACGCGAAAGCGCCGCGCGAGGCGCTCCACGGGCGGGGTGACGCGGAATCCCGCGGCGGGATGGAGGTAGAAGAGCGGCGGCCCCTCGCCCGCGCAGGCGTAATCGACGGAGCCCGCCGGCAGGTTCGCGCGGCCGGGCTGGAACGACAATTCGGTCATGGTTCTCCCTCGCCGGGGAGAATGCCATCGCGGCCCGAAGCCTGTCGAGCGCGGCGGCCGGCGCGGCGCGCAGGAGCCGCCTTTGCGATTGCGCGGCTGCCTGCGACCCACCAGAATGACCATGCGGAGTCACGCTTCCGCCAAGCGGGGAGGATCGAGACCTTGAAACAGCTGTTCGCATGGGCCGCCGTCGCGGCCCTGGCCGCCGCGCCTGCATCGGCGCAGACCGTGACCCTGAAGTTCGCCGCCTGGGCGCCGCCCAACGTCAACGTCAACCTCGCGCAGAAGGAATGGGCGGCGGCGGTCGAGAAGGAATCGGGCGGCGCGGTCAAGATCGAGTTCTACTGGGAGACGCTGGCCAACGCCCGCACGGTCTACGACGCGGTCCGCAACGGCGTCGCCGATCTCGGCTGGATCCTGCAGCCGCTGGTGCCGGGCAAATTCCCGCGCACGGCCGTCGTCGAGCTTCCGTTCCTCGTCGCCAATTCCGCGGAGGGATCGGCCGCGCTGTGGCGCATCTACGAGAAGGGATTGCTCGCCGCCGAATACAACGAGGTCCGGCCGGTCGGCCTGACGGTCCTGCCGCCCTCGGTGCTGCACAGCAAGACGCCGATCCCGGATCCGGAGGCGCTTTCGGGCAAGAAGCTGCGGATCGCCGGGCGGGTCAACGCCCAGATGATCGCGTCGCTGAAGGCGACCGGCGTGCAGATGCCGATCACCGGCGTTTACGAGGCCGTCAGCAAGGGCGTGCTCGACGGAAGCCTGAGCCCGTGGCTGGGCTTCACCGCCTTCAAGCACGAGGAGGTGATGAAGTTCCACGTCGACGTGCCGCTCGGCGGCATCGGCGGCATGATGGGCATGAACAACAAGAGCTGGGAAAGCCTGTCGCCGGCCGCCAAGGCCGCGATCCAGAAGCATTCCGGCGCCGCCCTCTCGGCGTCCTACGGCAAGTTCAACGATGCCGACGTGGCGGAGAACATGGCCAAGGTGCGCGCCCTGCCCGGCCAGAGCATCACCAAGTTCACCGACGCGCAGATCGCGGCGCTCGGGAAGCAGTTCGAAACGATCTATGCCGGCTGGGCGAAGGAGACGCCCGGGGGCGACGCGATCCTGAAATCCTTCCGGGAAGAACTGGCGGCGGTGCGCGCCAAGAAGTAGGCCGCACGCTCGGTTCCTGCCGCGGCCGCCCGAAGCGGGCGCCGCGGCCTTTGGCGATACGCGCGGTGCCGGCGCGCCTCTAGCGGGCGCCGGCCGCGCGAATGTCCTTGGCGATCTGGCGCCAGCGCTCGCCGGGAAACTCGACCGCGGGATGCACCGCGCCGCAGCTGCGGCACGTGCGGCGCGCGGCGTCGGCATTGAAGGCCGCGCAGGCGTCGGCGTAGGCCTCCTGCGGCACGGTGATCGCCGTGTCGAAGGTCAGGCGCCAGAGCGGCGCCTCGCATGCCGTGCAGAACCAGGCGACCGCCTCGAGGCCGGCCTCGCGGGCCTTGTAGCGGTATTGGACCGACTCGGTGTCCGGCTCGATACGGTGCGGCATGCCGGCCGGGACGTAGACGAAATCGCCGGGCTCGAGGCGGAAGTAGCGGACGCCGCCCTCGGCGAAGCGCACCTTGCCGCGCCCCGACATCTGCACCAGCACGCAATCCTTCCCGCACACGAGATGGAAGGGCTGGACGCGATCGTTGCGGCTCAGATGCAGCTGCGGATCGACCGCCGGCGGCAGCATCGGAGTCTCGTCGTAGGGACCGGCCGCCGCCGCCTCCTTGAAGGTCAGGAACATCATGCTGCCGGCCATCGCGCTACTCCGCGGCCTTGGCGGGCTGCGCGGCGGCGGCGAGCATCTCGCTGGCCGTGCGCACCGCCGCCGTCTGGGCCGCGTAGCGGTCCCAGCCCCAGCGTTCGAGCGGAAACGCGGGATTCTCGTGGCCGCATTTCGGGCAGACCCGATCGGCGTTGTATCGCTCGACGGCATCGGCCGAGCGCACCACGGTTTCGAGCGGCGGCGTCGGACCGAGCGCGGCCTCGGCCGCAGCCGTCGCGACCGGCGTCCACGCGAAATCCAGCCGCGCGAAATCGTGCTGGCACTTGTGGCACTTGAACCACACGCTCTCGCGCTGCAGCTCCGCTTCGCTCTGCCGCTGCGTCACCGTGATGAGGGAGAAGTTCTCGGGATCGTCGGGGTTGGGCAGGAATTTGCCGACCATGTGGGTCTTGGCGTTGACGCGCACCAGCCCGGTCCGCGCGCGGCCCACGGCGCCGTTCGCGCCGAAAATGATGACCACCTCGTCGACGGTGTTGAAATGCTCGAAATGGCCGTAGTCGCCGTCGCGGCGGCCCCAGAACAGCGCGATCGTGGGCACCATCGCGCCGGCGTGGATGTAGGGGAACATCGGCGCGAGCGTGCAGGTGATGCTGCGCGCAGCCGCGAAGACGTTGGCCTTGAGCGGCGGGCGGTCGTCGCGCGGCGGCGGAATTTCGGGTTCCGGCATGGGTGGCCTCATGTGCCTCAGATCAGCCCGGCTTCCCGGTAATAGCGCTCCGCGCCGGGGTGGAGCGGAATCGCCGTCGTCGCGATCTTGCGGGGCTCGAGCGGATAGGTGAGCGGGCTGTATTGCGGCGGCAGGTGGCGGTATTGGCGCTCGATGATGTCGGCCGTGTTGCACGCCGCCCAGGCCATCACGTAGGCGACGTCGTCGGGAAAATCGGGGCGCACGATGGTGACCCAGTCCGACCAGTCGAGCGCTTCGATGGCTTTGTCCTGTCCGGTGAGGAACCCGGCCGGCACGACGTTGGTCTTCCAGCCGTAGCGCTGGAACAGCGCGTCGAGCACGTGCCGCTCGAACGGGATGAACGAGAGCGGGATGTCCTTGGCGAGGTTGCGCCAATAGGGCGTCATCACCGCTTCGTAGAAGATGGCGTTGGCGCGGCCGTCGCGCACGGCCTGGCACGCCTGATCGGGCGGATCCGATTCGACGAACGAGCCGCCCCACTCCTCGATCTGCGCGCGCGGCAGCCCCGCCGCCTCGAGCAGGCGATGGACCGAGAAGCCGATATTGTTGACCCCGTCCTCGCTCTGCGTCGAGACGTGGAGTTTCGGCTTCTTGCGCCGGATGTCGTCGAAGCTCCGGATGCCGAGCCGCGCGTCGACGGCGAACAGCAAACTGTCGGTTTGCGGCATGGTGCCGAGCGACAGCAGCGGCCCCAACTTCCGGCCTTCGTATTGCCCGATGCCGGCGAGCGCATTGGGAACGTGATGCGCCGGCGTCGAAAGCGCCATGTCGACCTTGCGCTCGGCGACGGCGTAGACGGTCTCGGTCGCCGCGTAGGGCGTGCTCCAGATCGCGAAACGCGAGCCGGGCGCGGCCCGTTCCATCACCTGCGAGCCCAGCCAGCCGCACACGCGGTGCAGGTTCGCCCAGCCCCAGTCGCCCATCAGATGGAGCTCGACCTGCCGGTCGATCCGCGGCCCCGGAATCCGCTTCATGCGGCCGGCCCTAGCGCGCGCGGTGGGCGGCGGGCGAGGTTTCACGCATCCAGCGGTCGAGCTTGTCCCGCGCGGTCGCGGCCGCATGGGCCGCATGCTCGGGCGTCTCGTTCGTGTAGGCGAACTCGGCGCGGATGCCGTTGGGATCCCAGAAATAGATCGAGCGCACGAACTCGCCGTGCTCGATCGGCCCGAGCACCGGATGGCCCGCCGCCTCGAGACGCCGCTTCATCTCCAGCAGCTCGGCCTCGGAGGCGACGCGCAGCGCGAGATGGTTGACGAACGCCGGCGTCGCCGGATCGGGCGCGCATTTCTTTCCGTCGCCGAGATCGAAGAAGGCAACGAACGAGCCGTCGCGCATCTGGAAGAAGAAATGGGCGAAGGACACGGTTTCGCCGGTCGTCGTCTTCACGTCGTGCTCTTCGATCACGTGGACCAGCGGCAGGCCGAGCAGATCCTCCCAGAACGCGCGGGTCTCTTCCGGGTCGCGGCACTTGTAGGCGTAGTGGTGCAGGCCCTGGACCGGCGGCGCGGCCGCGCCGGCGGCGCGCGTCTGTGGCTTCGCTTGGACGTTCATGAGCCCACTCCCTCGCTGTCCGGCAGGTACCGGCCCGGCCGAATTCACGGCGATATCTTGCCATGACCGCTTTACCCCGCAACAGGCTTGTGGCAACGGGAACGGCCCCCGGGGCGAGTGCGCGGGGGGCGAGGGGAAGCGATGAGAACCGAGGACGGCGCCGCCGCCGATCTCCTGACGCGCGCCGACGCCGTCTCGCGCACGACCACCCGCGCCTTCGCGCTGCTGGCGGTGGCGGGAATGCTGGTCATCTCGCTCCTTTCGACCGCCGACGTGCTGATGCGGTTCCTGCTGAACCGGCCGATCGGCGGCTTCAACGAGCTGGCGGAACTGGCCATGGCCGCGATCATCGCCGGCTGCTTCCCCGCCGTGCTCGCATCGCGCCGGAACCTGACGGTCGATTTCCTCGAAGCGGTGTTCTCGCGGCGGCAAAAGCGGATCCTGGCCACGGTGAGCGGCGCGCTGGGCGTCGTGTTCATGATCGTCTTGACCTGGCGCTTCGCGATTCACGCCCAGGGCCTGGCCCAGCGCGACGCGACGACCGTCACGCTGCTGCTGCCGATGGCGCCGTTCTGGTGGGCCGTCGTCGGCGCGCTGGCCGCCTGCATACCGGTCCAGGCGATCGCGTCGCTCGTCCATGTGCGCGACGTGGCGCGCTCGGCCCCCGAGCCCGAGGCGCAGCGCGCGGCGGCGTTCCTCCCCGCGCGCTGGCACGCGCCGCTGGCGGCGGGGGTCGCGCTCGTCGCATTGGCCGGCTCGTTCGTCCTGCTGATGCCGACCGAATGGCTCCCCGCGCTCAAGAGCTGGGGCCTGCGCAGCCCCGGCGCGGTCACCATCGTCGCCTTCGTCACGATGCTCGCGCTGCTCATGCTGCAGGTGCCGTTGGCGGTCGCGATGGGCCTCACCGGCCTCGCCGCGGTGTCGGCCGTCCACGGCAGCCCGGCGCCCGGCCTCTTCACGCTGGCCACCAACAGCGCGGACCTTCTGGCATCGCTCGACCTCGCCACCATTCCCTTGTTCGTGATGATGGGCGGCTTCGCGGCCGCGGCCGGAGTGTCCGGCGACATCTATCGTCTCGCGCATGCCGCGCTCGGTCGATTCCGGGGCGGCTTGGCGCTCGCCACGATCGGCGCCTGCGCCGGATTCGGCGCGATCACCGGCTCGTCGGTCGCCAACGCCGCGACCATGGGCCGCGTCTCGCTGCCCGAAATGCGCCAGCGCGGATATTCGATCGAGCTGGCCACGGGCTCGGTCGCCGCGGGCGGAACCCTCGGCATGCTGATCCCGCCGTCTTCGGTGATGATCATTTTCGCCGTGCTGGCCAGCGCCTCGATCGGGAAAATGTACATCGCCGCGATGCTGCCGGCCCTGATTGCCGTGGCGCTCTACCTGCTCGTCGTCGTGGCGGTGACGCGGCTCAGGCCCGCGGCGGCGCCGGCCGGCGAATGGGTCGGCGCGCGCGCCCTGGCGCTGGCCGCGCTGCGCAGCTGGACCGTCGTGGCCCTGTTCGGCCTGGTCATCGGCGGCATCTATGTCGGCGTCTTCACGGCCACGGAGGCGGCCGCGGTCGGCGCCGGCGCGGCCTTCCTGTTCGCCGTCGCGCGCGGCGGCCTGCGCGGCGGAGGCTTCTGGCGCGTGCTCGACGAGACGGCGGCGAGCGCCGGCATGCTCTATCTCGTGACGATCGGCGCCTCGGCGTTCGGCTTCTTCATCGGCTTCGTGCGCCTGCCGAACGACATCGTCGGATTCGTGCAGGGCCTCGACATGGCGCCGGCGCTGGTGCTGGTGCTGATCCTGCTGTTCTACGTCTTCCTCGGCTGCTTCATGGACCCGTTCACGATGCTGTTCGTGACGCTTCCGATCGTCCTCCCGATCGTGACCGGCTTCGGCTACGACGTGATCTGGTGGGGCATCCTGACCGTGACGGTGATCGAGATCGGCATGCTGACGCCGCCGGTCGGCCTCAACGTGTTCGTGATCAAGTCGGTCGTTCCCGACGTGCCGCTGTCGCGGGTGTTCGCCGGCGTCATGCCGTTCGTCGCCGTCGATGCGGTGCGTCTCGCGATCCTGTTCGCAGTTCCCGCCCTGGTGCTGTGGCTGCCGGGAACGATGCGATAGCCCGAGCGCCCCGCCGATCCGGCGCGCCGCTTCCCGAGCCGGAGTTGCCGGCGAGGGATTTTCCACTACAACCGTCGCACCCCGTCGGTTCGGAGCCTCGCGTGCTGCGCCTTTCGGTTCTCGATCAAGCCATTGCCGTGAGCGGCCGCGCGCAGGGCGATTCGATTCGCAATGCCGTGACGCTCGCCCGGCATTGCGAACGCCTGGGCTATGCGCGCTTCTGGGTCTCCGAGCACCACAATCATCCGACCATCGTCGGAACGGCGCCCGAAGTCTTGCTGGCCGCGATCGCGGTCAAGACCGAGCGGATCCGAATCGGCAGCGCCGGCATCATGCTCCCGCACTATTCGCCGTTCAAAGTGGCCGAGCAGTTCCGCGTCCTCGAGGCGCTGGCGCCGGGGCGGGTCGATCTCGGAGTCGGCCGCGCGCCGGGCTCGGACGGCCGCACCGCCTTCGCGCTCAACCCCGATGCCAACGAGCGGCCCGCGCACTTCGTCTCCGACGTCCGCGACCTGCTTTGCTGGGTGAGCGGAACGCCGCTCGTCGAGCGCCATCCGTTCGCGGCCGTGAAGGCCTATCCGCAGGGCGAGACCGTTCCGGAGGTCTGGATCCTCGGCAGCTCGGACTACGGCGCGCAGGTGGCCGCGCTGTTCGGGCTGCCCTTCTGCTTCGCCCATTTCTTTTCCGACGGCGCCGGCGCCGAAGCGGCCGTTGCGATCTACAAGGAGCACTACCGGCCCAGCGCGCGCCACCCGGAGCCCCATCCGGCGCTGTGCGTCTGGGCCCTGGCCGCGCCGACCGAGGCCGAGGCGCAGCATCATTTCACGCCGCGCGCGCGATGGCGCCTTCTCCGCGACCGCGGGATCTTTCCGCCGATCGACACGCCCGAGGCGGCGGCCGCGTTTCCCTATTCGGAGGCCGAGAAGGCCCGGATGGAGAGCATGCGGCGCGCCGCCTTCGTCGGAACGCCGCGCCAGGTCGGCGAAAGGCTGCGCGCCCTGGCCGCCGCCTTCGGCGTCGGCGAACTCGTCGTCGTCACCTGGACCCACGACGAGAGCGTGCGCCGCCGGAGCTATGCGCTCATCGCCGAAGAGTTCGGCCTGTGCGACGGCCCTTCCCGGCCGGAACGGACCGGCGCGTAGAGCCGGACAGACGCGTGCGCGGGCGGCAGCGTGTGCTCGGCGGGGGCCCGCAGGAATTCGTCGGCGCGCGGCC
>JAEULD010000058.1 GCA_016792765.1 Candidatus Odyssella sp. | reverse complement strand
CGCGCGCGTCTCGTCATGGAGCTGCGCCAGGGCGGCGTGACCGACCGGGACGTGCTCGCGGCGATGGAGCGGGTGCCGCGCGACGCGTTCGTGCCCGATTTCTTCAAGGACCGCGCCTGGGAGAACACGGCGCTGCCGATCGGGGCCGCGCAGACGATCAGCCAGCCGCTGATCGTCGGCCTGATGACGCAGGCGCTCGAGGTCGCGAAGCTGCACAAGGTGCTCGAGATCGGCACCGGCTCGGGCTACCAGACCGCGGTGCTCGCCAAGCTCTGCCGCCGCGTCTACACGGTGGAGCGCATCAAGGAACTGCTCGCCGGGGCCGAGGCGATGTTCGAGAGGCTCCATATCCGCAACGTCACCGCCAAGCTCGACGACGGCAGCCGCGGCTGGCCGGAGCAGGCGCCGTTCGACCGCATCATCGTCACGGCGGCGGCGCCCAGGGTGCCCGAGACGCTGCTCAATCAGTTGGTGCCCGGCGGCGTGATGATCGTTCCGGTCGGAGCCGCGGCCGAAGACCAGGTGCTGGTCCGCATCCGCCGCGACGAGGCGGGCGGCTTCCGCCACGAATTCCTCACCGGCGTCCGCTTCGTGCCGCTGGTCGAAGGGGAGACGGCCTGAGGCCCATGCCCGGCCACTTGTCATCCCGGAATCGCGTCACTACGGTGATCGCGGCGGCGCCGATGCGAGACGCGCCGTCTGCTGAGGGGGAACCATGATCGCGCCACGTCTACTCGGCCTCGCGCTGACGGCCTCGGTCTGGGCCGGAACGGCCGCGGCGGAGAAATTTCCGTCCCGGCCCATCCAGCTGATCGTTCCGTTCACGGCCGGCAACGTCGTCGACATCAACGCGCGCGCGTTCGCCGAGGTGTTCCGCAGCGAGATCGGCGGCACGGTCGTCGTGGTCAATCGCGACGGCGCCGCGGGCATGATCGCGATGGGCGCGGTCGCCAATGCGGCGCCGGACGGCCACACGCTGTTCTTCGGGCCCAACGGGCAGCTCACGCTCCAGCCGCATCTGCGCAAGAGCCTGCCCTACAAGGTGGAGCAGATCGCGCCGATCTGCCTGACCTTCGAATCGCCGTTCGCGATCGCCGTGCGCCCGGACTCGCCGCACAAGACCTTCGCCGATCTCGTCGAAGCGGGGCGCAAGAACCCGGGCAAGGTGTCCTACGGCCTGTCGGGCATCGGCTCGGTGCCGCATCTCCTGTTCCACATGGTCGCGGTCCGCGCCAAGACCGAGTTCAACGCGGTCGCCTACAAGAACTACTCGCTGCTGGCGCCCGACATCCTCGAGGGGCGCATCGATTTCGGCGTGATGGCGTTCGGCTCGTTCCAGAGCCCGCCGATGAAGCTGCTCGCCGTGCTGCGCGAGAAGCGCCATCCGCGCTACAAGGACGTGCCGACTTCGACCGAGCTCGGCTTCCCGGCGGAGTCGGGGGCGTTCGGCGGACTCTACGCGCCGGCGGCGACGCCGAAGCCGATCCTCGCGCAGCTCGAAGCGGCGTGCGAGCGGACGTTCAAGGCGGCCTCGGTCCAGAAGATGCTCGACGACACCGGCGCCGGCACGGAGTACGAAGGAAGCGCCGGTTTCGCCAGGCGGCTGGCCGCCGATTCGGCGAACAAGGCCGAGGCCGTCCGGCTGCTCGACCTCAAGGTCCAGTAATCCGCGCCGCGTGCGGCGGCGCTCCGCGGGAAAGAACGATCGCATGGCCGAAGCGTCGGCGCGCGCGCGCCCCAACTTCCTGTTCATCATCACCGACCAGCACAAGGCGGAGCATCTCGGCTGTTACGGCAATCCGCAGGTGCGCACGCCGAACATCGACGCGCTGGCGGCGCGCGGGTGGTGCGCGGACCGCATGTTCGTCGCCACGCCGATCTGCATGCCGAACCGCGCGACGCTGATGACCGGGCGGCTGCCGTCGGTCCACGGCGTGCGGCACAACGGCATTCCGCTGTCGCTCGACGCGGTCACGTTCGTCGACCTGATGCGCGCGGCCGGATACCGCACGGCGCTGATCGGCAAGTCGCACCTGCAGAACTTCACCGGCACGCCGTCGATCGTTCCGAAGCCGAAATTTCCCGGCGACCCGCCCGCGCCGCCGCTGGCCGAGGCGTGGCGCGACGGCAACGACCGCGCCGCCTACGAACAGGAATGGCCGCCGCGCTGGGCCGATCCGGATTTCGAGATGCGGATGCCGTTCTACGGCTTCGAGCGCGTGCGCCTCTGCATCGAGCACGGCGACGAGGTGGGCGGGCACTACGAGCGCTGGCTGCGCGCGCGCCATCCCGAGGCCGACCGGCTGCGCGGCGCCGCCAACGCCGAGCCCACGCCCGGCATCGCCTGCCCGCAGGCGTGGAAGACGCGCGTGCCCGAAGAGCTCTACACCACGTCGTTCGTCGCCGAAGAGACGATCCGGGCCTTGCGCGACTACGCCGCGGCCGGCGAACGCCCGTTCTTCCTGCAATGCTCGTTTCCCGATCCGCACCATCCGTTCACGCCGCCCGGGCGCTATTGGTCGATGTTCGACCCGGCCGACATGCGGCTGCCGCCGTCGTTCCGCCCGGCCGACAACCGCACGCCGCCGCACGTGCGCTGGCTGCATGCGCAGCGCGACGCCGGCAAGGCCGTCAAGCACACGCCCGCCGTGTTCGCGTGCACCGAGCGCGAGGCGCGCGAGGCGATGGCGCTCTCGTTCGGCAGCATCGCGATGATCGACGACGCGATCGGCCGCGTGCTGGCCGAGCTCGCCCGGCTCGGGCTCGCGGAGAACACCGTGGTCGTGTTCACGACCGATCACGGCGATTTCCTCGGCGAGCATCAGCTCATGTTCAAGGGGCCGCTGCACTACGACGGCATCGTCCGCAATCCGTTCGTCTGGATGGATCCGCAGGCGCCGGCGGGCGGCGGGCGGAGCGCTTCGTTCTGCCAGGCGCAGGACATTCCCGTCACGATCCTGGAGCGCGCCGGGCTGGCGCCGTTCAACGGCGTGCAGGGCCGCTCGCTGCTGCCGCTGATGGGCGGCGCGGAGGCGGCGGGCCGCGATGGCGTGCTGATCGAGGAGGAGGGGCAGCGCACCTATCTCGGCTTCGACCGCCGCGTGCGCGTGCGGACGCTGATCGACGCGCGCTGGCGCCTCAGCGTGTACGACGGCGCGGGGTGGGGCGAGCTCTACGACCGGCGGGAAGACCCCCACGAGATGGCCAATCTCTGGGACGATTCCGGCTACGCCGCGGCGCGCGCCGAGATGGCCGAGAAGATGGCGCGTGCGATGCTCGCGGCGTCGGACACCAGTCCGCATCCGATCGCGATCGCCTGACGGCAGGACGCGATGGCGCGCAACCGGACGGATCTGTTCGGCGGCCTGCTTCTCCTCGCCATCGCGGCCGTGGGCTTCCTGTTCCTCGCGCCGCTGCCGTTCGGGAGCGCCGCGCGCCCCGATGCCGCCTTCCTTCCCACCATCGTCTGCGCCCTGCTCGGCGCGCTCGGGCTGCTCGTCACGCTGCGGGGCGGGCTCGGGCTGCCGGACGCGATCGAGCGCATCCACCTCCGTCCGGCCGCGTGCATCCTCGGCGCGATCGCGGTGTTCGCGCTGCTGCTCGAGCGCGCGGGGCTGCCCGCCGCCGTCGCCGGCGCGGTCATGACGGCCGCCGGGGCGCGGCCGGGCCTGCTCGACTGGCGCTCGGCGGCCTTCGCGGCCCTGCTCGCGGCCGGCTGCACCGCGGCGTTCCGCTACGGGCTGAACATACCGTTCCGCGTGCTGCCCTGATGGAGCAGGTGTTCGACGGGCTCCTGCTCGGCGCCGGCGTCGCGCTCCAGCCGACGAACCTGCTGTACTGCTTTCTGGGCGTGCTGCTCGGCACGCTGGTCGGCGTCCTGCCCGGCATCGGGCCGGTGCCGACGATCGCGCTGCTGCTCCCGGTCACCTACGGCCTGCCGCCCAGCACCGCGCTGATCACCGCGGCCGGGATCTACTACGGCGCGCAATATGGGGGCTCGACGACGTCGATCCTCTGCAACCTGCCGGGCGAGGCGTCGTCGCTGATCACCTGCATCGACGGCCACGGCATGGCGCGCAAGGGCGAGGCGGGCGCCGCGCTGGCCATCGCCGCGGTCGGCTCGTTCGTGGCCGGGACGGCCGCGACGGTGGCGATCGCATTCGTCGGCCCGCCGCTGGCGAAGGTGGCATCGGCGTTCTCGGCGGCCGACTATTTTTCCCTGATCCTGCTCGGCCTGATCGGCTCGGTGGTTCTGGCGCGCGGCTCCGTCGTCAAGGCGATCGCGATGATCGTGCTCGGCGCGCTGTTCGGCATGGTGGGGGCGGATCCGACCTCGGTCCAGGAGCGGCTCACCTTCGGCATTCCGGCGCTGCAGGACGGAATCGGCTTCGTGCCGATCGCGATGGGCCTGTTCGGCATCGCCGAGATCATGGTCAACATCGAGCGCGCCACCGGGCGAACCATGCTCGGCGCCACTATCGGCCGCCTGTGGCCGTCGCGCGAGCACTGGCGCCGGTCGTGGCGCGCGATCCTGCGCGGCTCGGGGATCGGCACCGTGCTCGGCGTGCTGCCGGGCGGCGGCGCCGTTCTCGCCTCTTTCGCGGCCTACCTGGCCGAGAAGCGCGTGTCGCGCACACCCGAGCGGTTCGGCACCGGCGCGGTCGAGGGCGTCGCGGCGCCCGAATCGGCCAACAACGCGGCCGCGCAATCCTCGTTCATCCCGCTGCTCACGCTCGGCATTCCGGCCAACCCTGTGATGGCGCTGATGCTGGCCATCCTGCTGATCCAGAACATCGTGCCGGGGCCGGCGCTGGTGACGACGCGGCCCGACGTGTTCTGGGGCGTGATCGCGAGCATGTGGGTCGGCAATCTGATGCTGCTGGTGCTCAACCTGCCGCTGATCGGGCTGTGGGTGCGGCTGCTCGGCGTGCCGTACCGCTATCTGTTCCCGGCGATCCTCGTCTTCTGCTGCATCGGCGCCTACAGCACCGGCGGCAACGTCTCGGAGATCTGGATCATGCTGGCCTTCGCGGCGTTCGGCTACGCGCTGCTGAAGCTCAAATTCGAGCCGGCGCCGATGCTGCTCGGCTACGTGCTCGCGCCGCTCATGGAGGAGCATTTCCGCCGCGCGCTCGGGCTGAGTCACGGAGACTTCTCGGTCTTCGTGACCAGCCCGATCAGCGCGGTGTTCCTGGCGCTGTGCGCGGCGCTGATCGCGGCGCTGGCCTGGCCGGCCTGGCGCCGCCGGCGCGAAACGGCGTTTCGCGAATAGCGCGCGGCGCTACTTCTTCTTCGCCAGCGCCACGAGGTTGGCGAGCAGCGTGCCGATCAGCTTCTTCGCGGCGTCGTCGGTGAGGTTGCCCTCTGCGTCGAACTTGTTCGCGCATTCGCGGATCAGCACCTCGGGCTGCTGCACCGGCTGCATGTTGAGGAACACGAAGCACTGGCGCAGGTGATACTGCGCGCGCGACGTGCCGAGCACGCCGACCGAGGCGCCCATCACCGCCGCCGGCTTGCCGGCCCAGGCGCTGTCGCCATAGGGGCGCGAGGCGACGTCGATGGCGTTCTTGAGCACGCCGGCGATCGAATAGTTGTATTCCGGCACCGCGAACAGGATCGCGTCGGCGGCGCGGATGCTGGCCTTGAAGTCCTTCACCTTCGGCGTCGGGTTCTGCTCCTCGTCCTGGTTGAAGAGCGGCAGGCCGGCGATGTCGTAGATGTCGAGCGTCGCGTCGGCCGGCACGAGCTGCCGCGCCGCCTTGAGCGCGCTGAGATTGTAGGACTGCTTGCGCAGGCTGCCGCTGATGCCGAGAATCTTGATGGCCATTCGATGTCTCCCCTG
>JAEULD010000326.1 GCA_016792765.1 Candidatus Odyssella sp. | reverse complement strand
CCGCGCGGCTGTGCGTGAGGAACGGCAGCATCAGGAACGGCGAGAGCGCGCCGTGGCGGATCTCGGGCTCGCCGAGGCGCGCATGCTCGGCCGCGATGGCGAGGTCGCAGGCCAGCGCCATGCCCGACCCGGTGCCGACGGCATAGCCGTTGAGCGCCGCGATCACCGGCTGGCGCTGGTGCCAGATCTTGAAGAAGAGCTCGAGATTCGTGCGCACCAGCGCCTCGAGCTTGTCGAGCGGCGTATCGTCGATCTCCTCCAGGTCCCAGCCGGTGCAGAAGGCCCGCTCGCCCGCACCGGTCAGCACGATCGCGCGCACCGCCTCGTCGGCGGCCAGCTGATCGAAGGCGCGGACGATCTCGCGGTCCGTAATCGTCATGCGGAGCGCGTTCAGCCGCTCCGGACGGTTGATGCGGACTTCCGCGACCGGACCGCGGATTTCGACGATCAGATCCTCGAACTTGTGCATGCCCTGCCCGATTCGCGGGCGCCGCCGGTCGCAGAATCGCGCGGCGTCACCCTTTCACTTGAAGCTTGCGTGCGCTATGGTTTGAAAATAGCACGCGGGCGCGCGCATCGCCAAGCCGTTGGCGCTCGCGGCCCGCGGGGCCCAGGAGGAGGGAGGACTCGATGCAGAAACTCGCTGTCGCAGCGGCCGCTGCGGTGCTCACGTTCGGGTGCGCCGCCGCGCAGGCCGAAACCGTCACGATCAAGCTCGAAACCTATGCCGGTCCGCGCCATGCGATGAACACGCACGGCTGGCCGGAATGGATCAAGGCCGCCGAGGCCGCGGCGCCCGGCATGTTCAAGTTCGAGATGTCGTATCCGCCGATCGATCCGCGCGCGCTCTACGACCGGGTGCGCAACGGCATCGCCGACATGGCCTGGATCACGCACGGCTACACGACCGGGCGCTTCGTTCTGCCCGAGATCGTGGAACTGCCCAACGTCGACGGCGACGGCAGGATCATGTCGCGCGCGCTCTGGCGCATCCACGCGAAACACTTCGCGAAGCTCGGCGAGCACAAGGGCGTCGAAGCCCTCACCGTGTTCACGCATGGCCCGGGCATGATCCATTCGCGCAAGGCCATCACCAGCCTCAAGGACTTCGAGGGCCTGAAGGTGCGGACCGGCGGAGGAATCCAGTCGGAAATCGCGAAACGCCTCGGCATCGTCGCGGTATCGGCGCCGGCCACGAAGGCGCACGAGATCCTGAGCCAGGGCGTCGCCGACGGAATATTCTTCTCGCTCGAGACCATCACCAGCTTCAAGCTCGGCGATGTGGTGAAGTACCACTACACGGTGCCGGGCGGCCTCTACACGGCGAGCTTCGCCGTGGTGATGAACAAGGCGAAGTTCGACGGCCTGAGTGCGGCGCACAAGGCGGCCCTGGGCAAGGTGAGCGGCGAGTTCATGGCCGCCCATATGGGCAAGACCTGGGACGACGCCGACAAGTTGAGCGCGGCCGAGCTCACCAAGACGAACAACACCGTGGCCCCGCTTCCCGCCGCGCTGGCATCGGAGCTGCAGAAGAAGATCGCCGACATCGAGGTCGACTGGATCAAGCGCGCGAAAGAAGTCGGGCTCGCCGATCCGGCCGCGGTGCTGAAAGAGCTCCGCTCGGAGATCGCGAAGATCAAGGCCGGCGGCTGACCGTCCTCTTTCGATGCCGCAAGACCGCACATCGCGCGCCGGCGCCGGCGCACGCGAGGGGCTAAGCACCTTCGCGGCGCTCGTGCTGGCCGCGGTGATGATGGTGTCGGTCGTCGACGTGGTCGGGCGCTACGTCCTCAACCGGCCGCTGCCCGGAAGTTCGGAGATCACCGAAATCCTGATGGCCATCCTGATCTATGCCGGGCTGCCGCTGGTGAGCCTGCGGCGGGCGCACATCGCCGTCGACCTGCTGGATTCGCTGACGCCCCCGACGATCGCGCGCGTGCGCGACATCGTCGTGAATCTCGTGTCCGTGCTCGTCCTGGCGATCGTCGCATGGCGTCTCTGGGTCTATGCGGACCAGATTCGATCGTCCAAGGACGTGACCGAGTACCTGAGGCTTCCGCTCGCGCCCTTCGCCTATGCGATGAGCGTGCTGGCCGGGCTGGCGGCGGCGGTCGAGGTCTACCGTGCGCTGCGTCCGGCGGCGCTGACGACCGCGGTCACGACCTGACTCGCGCCGGATCCCGCGGGCCATGACCGAAGCGCTGATCGCATTCGCCGTGATGCTGGCACTCACGTTCTTGCGCGTGCCGATCGCGTTTGCGATGGCGATCGTGGGGGCCGGGGGATTCGCCTTGTTGCGCGGCATCGAGCCGGCGCTGGCCCTGGTCGGCCAGGTCTCGCGCGACACCGTGATGACGGCCGATCTCTCGGTCGTGCCGCTCTTCGTCCTCATGGGCAACTTCGTCAGCCAGGCGCGGCTTTCGGAGGGGCTGTTCGCGGCGTCGCACGCGTTTCTCGGCCACCGCCGCGGCGGGCTCGCGATGGCCACGGTCGTGGCCTGCGGCGGATTCAGCTCGATCTGCGGATCCAGCATCGCCACGGCGGCGACGATGGCGAAGGTCGCGATGCCGTCGATGCGCAAGTTCGGCTACGATCCCGGTTTCGCGGCCGGCTCGATCGCGGCCGGCGGCACCCTCGGCATCCTCATTCCGCCGAGCGTCGTGTTCGTCTTCTACGGGCTGATGACGGGCACGAGCATCAGCAAGCTGTTCGCGGCGGGAATACTGCCCGGCATCCTCGGCATCCTCCTCTACATCGCGGCGGTCCAGATCACGATCCGGATCAGGCCTTCGCTCGGCCCGCCCGCCGAGCGCACGCCGTGGCCGGAGCGCTGGCGCGCGCTGTCGGGCGTACTGGGCGTCGTCGCGTTGTTCGTCGTCGTGATCGGCGGGATCTACCTCGGCATCTTCACGCCCACCGAAGCGGCCGGCATCGGTGCGTTCGGCGGTTTCCTGTTCGCCCTGGCCAAGCGCAGCCTAACATTCGCGAGCCTGCGCGAGACGCTGGTGGAGACCGCCGTTACCTCGACGATCCTGTTCGCGGTGCTGATCGGCGCGCTGCTGTTCGCGAATCTCGTCAACGCGCTCGGCCTGCCCGCGGCCCTGCAGGCGATGGTGAAGGAGTCCGGGCTCGGCCCGATGGGCGTGATTCTGCTCATTCTGATGATCTACATCGTGCTCGGCTGCGTGCTCGAAAGCATGTCGATGATCATCCTGACGATCCCGGTCTTCGTACCGCTGGTCGACTCCCTCGGCTTCAACCTGATCTGGTTCGGCGTCATCGTCGTGGTCGTGACCGAGATCGCGTTGATCACGCCGCCGGTCGGCATGAACGTGTTCGTGCTGCGCAGCCTGCTACGCGACGTCTCGACCGGCAGCATCTTCAGCGGGGTGATGCCGTTTGTCGCCGCCGACATCGTGCGGCTCGCGGTGCTGGTGCTGATCCCCGCGATCTCGCTGTTTCTGCCGTCTTTCGTCAGAAACTGAAGAGCGTCATGCCGAGGCGGCGCGCGCGGCCGCGGCGGCGGCCTTGCGATAGGCGTGATTGGCGTCGAAGCGCTCGATGAGATAGTCGCCCCAGGTCGTGCGCGGATAGCGCGGCGGATTGCCCGGACCCTGGCAGGTGGGAAGGCACTCGACCGCGGTGTCGAAATCCGGATCGAAGAAGAAGGCGAGCGAATACCGGTCGCGGCCCTTGGGATTGAGCACGCGGTGCTGGGTCGACACGAACCGGTCGTTGGTCCACCGCATCAGCATGTCGCCGACGTTGACGACCGCGACGCCGGACATGCGCGGCGCGTCGATCCAGCGGCCGTCGCGGCGCTGCGCCTGCAGGCCGCCGGCATCGTCCTGCGTGACGATGGTGAGGAAGCCGAAATCGCTGTGCGGCGCCGCGCCGTAGAGATCGTCCGGCCTCGGCTCCGGCGCCGGCGGATAGTGCAGCGCGCGGATGAAGCCCATCGGGCGCTTGAAGCAGTCGCGGAAGCGCCGCTCCGGCAGTTCGAGCGCGGCCTCGAAGAGCTCCACGAGCAGCAGCCCGAGCTTGGTGGCCTCGGCGTAGTACGCGTCGAGGGCCGGCCGCAGCGAATCCGGACGCGCCGGCCACTGGTTCGGCCCGTGCAGCGGCTTGCCCATGACGACGTCGGGATCGTCGGGCGCGTGGTGGCTGCCGATCAGGAACGATTCGCTGAGGTTCGGGCGCTTCGCCTCGACCCGATGCTGATCGCCCATCGGCATGTAGCCGCGATGCGCGGCGCTGATCTTGACCCGCAGCTTCTCCGCATCCGGGAGCGCGAAGAACTGCCGCGTCGCCGCAAGGGCGCGGTCGACCGCGGTATCGTCCAGCCCGTGGTTGACGACGGCGAAGAAGCCGATCGCCTCGAGCGCGCCGCGCATCGCCTGCGCCGTCGCCGCCTTGGACCCGGCACGACCCTCGCGGAACGCCGCCAGATCGATGATCGGAATGTCGCCGGCCTGGCGGATGATCGCGTCCATGTCGGTCCTCGCGGCGTCGCCGGTATCGGTTGCGCGTGTTTCAAACTCAACCACGAGGAAACACTGCTTGACACGCCTGCGTCAACTCCGAATGATACCGTGCGACCGGTTGGCCAACAGCGGCGGCGGAAAGCGCACATGACGAGGAAGGACGGGGCGTTCGCCCGCGATCAGCTGCGCGACCTCGGCCGCCAGATCCGCCTGCTGCGCGACCGCCGCGGGCTGTCGCTCAACCAGCTCGCGAGCCAGAGCGGCGTCAGCGTCACGGGCATCCGCAACATCGAACTCGGGCGCGCCAATCCCGGCCTTCTCACCGTGGTCGCGATCCTCGAGGTACTCGGCGTCTCGCTCGACGAGATCGTCAGCCTCGCGCGCCGCGCCGGAAAGACCGTGTCGGTCTCGCGCGCGCCCGGCGCGCGCGCGGCGCCGCTGCAGCGCCACGTCAGCGAGCTGTACCAGCCGAGCATGCGCGGCCGGGTCGTGACGCTCCCGGCCGGCACCGACATGCTGCCCTCGCGCAGGGCCGACGCGGGCTCGCATTTCGCGTTCGTGCTCGACGGCAAGGTGCGCGTCACGATGAACGACGGCGGCAGCTACGAGCTCGATGCCGGCGATTCGATCCACATCGCCGATCTGCCGCCGCGCAATTTCGCGAATGCCGGGCGCGGCGCCGCGCGCCTGCTGTGGGTGAAGGACAGCCGGGCCGAGGGCGATCTCGACGGCGGCACGGAACGAGGGCGTCGAACGGAATGAAAGAAAAGACCCGCCGCTATATCGTCGCCACCGATGTGGGCGGCACCTGCACCGACACGATCGTGTTCGCCGAGGGCGAGCCGGTGCACATCGGCAAGGCGCTCTCGACGCCGCCCAATTTCGGCGAGGGCGTCATCAATTCGGTGCGCTCCTGCGCCGCCACCATGGGCCTGTCGATCGAGGAGCTGTTCCGGCAGACGCAACTCTTCGTGCACGGTTCCACCGTCGTCGACAACACGGTGCTGACGCGCGATGGCGCGGTGACCGGCCTCGTCACCACGGCAGGGTTCGAGGATACGCTGCTGGTGACGCGCGGCGCTTACGGCCGCTGGGCCGGCCTGCCGGAAGACGAGATCAAGCATCCGGTGATGACCGAGCGCGCGGCGCCGCTGGTGCCGGCAGACCGCATCTGCGGCGTGGCCGAGCGCATGGACTACAAGGGCGCCGTGGTGCGCGAGCTCGACGAAGCCGCGACCGAGAAGGCGCTCCGCCATCTCGTCGACAAGAAGGGCGTCGAGGCGATCGCGGTTTGCTTCCTGTGGTCGGTGTTCAATCCGGCGCACGAGCGCCGCGTGCGCGATATCCTGAGGCGCGTCAATCCGGCCGTGTTCGTGACGCTTTCGAGCGAGATCGCGCCGGTGCCGGGCGAATACGAGCGCACTTCGACGACGGTCATCAACGCCTATGCCGGCCGCATCACGCAGAGCTACCTGAACGGGCTGCAATCGCTCCTGTCCGGCGCCGGATATTCCGGCCCGGTCATGATCATGCAGGGGTATGGCGGCCTCCTGCCGGCGAAGGAAGCGTCGGAGCGCGCGGTCGGCCTGATCGAATGTGGCCCCGCTGCCGGCGTGATCGGCGCGAAGTTCCTCGGCGAGATCATGGGCGACAAGGACATCATCGCCGCCGACATGGGCGGTACGACGTTCAAGGTCGGCGTGATCCAGGACGGCGAGATCGAGTACGCGCGCGAGCCGATGGTGGACCGCTTCCACTACGTGGCGCCGAAGATCGAGGTGGTGTCGATCGGCGCTGGCGGCGGCAGCATCGTCTCGCTCGATCCCAAGACCAACACGCCGCTCGTCGGTCCGCGCAGCGCCGGCGCCCGCCCCGGCCCGGTCTGCTACGGCCAGGGCGGCACGGAGCCGACGCTCACCGACGTGCTGCTGCTGATCGGCTACATGGACCCGAACACCTTCCTCGGCGGCTCGATCAAGCTCGACGTCGAGAACGCGCGCCGCGTGTTCAAGAGCAAGATCGCCGATCCGCTCGGCATGCCGGTCGAAGAGGCCGCGTTCGGCATCTATCGCGTGGCGTGCGCGCAGATCACCGACCTCATTCACGAGATCACCGTCGAGCGCGGCCTCGACCCGCGCGATTTCGTGCTGCACGCCTTCGGCGGCACCTGCGGCCTGCTGTGCGGCGTGTTCGGCCAGGAGCTGAGCGTGCGCCGCGTCGTCGTGCCGTACACCGCCTCGGTGAACTGCGCGTTCGGCCTCGTCGCCGCCGACATCGTGCACGAGTACTCGGCGACGAAGGTGCTGCCCGCCCCGACGCCGGCGGCCGAGATCAACGCGATTTACGCGCCGATGATCGAGCGCGCGAAGCGCGAGCTCGCCAGCGAGGGTTTCGCCGCCGACCGCATCCAGCTCAACTGGTCGGTGGATTTCCGCTACTCGCGCCAGGTGCACGAGGTGACGACGCCGGTGCGCGCAGCGACGCCGCTCGACGAGGCCGGCGTGAAGCGCCTGATGGACGATTTCGAGGCGCTGTACGAGCGGAAGTACGGACGCGGCTCCGCCTATCGCGACGCCGGCATGGAGATGACGTCGTTCCGCCTGACCGCGCGCGGCCTGATGGCGCGCCCGAGCATCGAGAAGGAGAAGCTCGGCGGCGCCGCGCCCGACGGCGCGCGCATGGGCAGGCGCAAGGTGTTCGTCGACGCGGCGAACGGCATGGCCGAGGCGGAGATCTACGATTTCACGAAGCTCGCGCCCGGCAACGTGATGCGCGGGCCGGCCGTGATCCATACGCCGATCACGACGATCGTCCTCCAGGCCAGGCAGACCGGGCGGATGGACGCCTACCGCAACATCGTGATTGAATTCGCAGGCTGAGGTTCGCCATGGACCCGATCACGTTCTCGATCATCCGCCACCGCCTGTTCCGCGTCGTCGACGAGGCGGTGATCACGCTGAAGCACGTCTCCGGCAGCGCCATCACGAACGAAGGCCATGACCTCATGGTCTCGCTCTACCGCGCCGACGGCTCTCTGCTGATGGGCGGCGTGGGGTTCCTGCATCACCTCACCAGCGCCGCCGAGGCGTGCAAGGCGATCATCCGCCGCTTCAAGGGACAGATCAACGAAGGCGACGTCTATCTGCTGAACGATCCCTACACGGCGGCGCTGCACACCTCCGACATCTATCTGGTGGCGCCGATCCATCACGAGGGCCGGCTCGTGGCGTGGAGCGCATGCTTCGTGCACGTCTACGACATCGGCGCGATGAATCCGGGCGGGTTCAGCCCCGATTCCCAGGACATCTACACCGAAGGCATCAGTTCGCCGGGCCTGAAGCTCGTCGATCGCGGCGAGCTGCGCCAGGACGTGCTCGACACGCTCCTCAACATGGTGCGCAATCCGGAGATGGTGACGCTCGACATCCGGTCGATGATCGCCTGCAACAACGTGGCCGCGGACCGGATGCTGGCGCTGATCCGGAAATACGGCTACCCGACGGTGGACGAAGCCTGCGCCACGCTGATCGAGCAGTCGGAAAAACTGCTGCGCGCGCGGCTGGCGGAGCTGCCCGACGGCCAGTGGCAGTCGCGCCAATACATGGACGTGAAGGGCGAGACCGCGAAGGTCTGCCTGACCATGACGAAGAAGGACGACACGCTCACCTTCGATTTCACCGGATCGAGCCCGCAGTCGAGATACGCGCTGAACTGCACCCGATGGGCCTCGCTGGGCGGCCTGTTCGCGCCGCTGTTCCCGCTGCTCTGTTACGACATCACCTGGAACGAAGGCGTGATCCGCCCGATCACGATGATCGCGCCCGAAGGCTCGATCGTGAACTGCACGCGGCCCGCGCCGGTGTCGGTGGCGACGGTCGGCGCGATCCAGTCGGTCAACAACGCCGCCTGCGCCACGATCGGCAAGATGCTCGCCGCGAGCGAGAAGTATCGCAAGGAAGCGACGACGGTCTGGCACGCCAACCACTTCGCGATCTTCATGTTCGGGCGCAACCAGCGGGGCGGCCAGTCGATCGGCATCCTGACCGAGACGTTCGCCGGCGCCGGCGGCGCGCGCACCTTCGCGGACGGCGTCGACGTCGGCGGCGAGATCCCGAACCCGATCTCGCGCATGGCGAACGTCGAGACGATGGAGAGCATCTTCCCGCTGCGCTATTTGTTCCGCCGCCGCCTCACCGATTCGGGCGGGCCGGGCCGGTACCGCGGCGGCCTCGGCATGGAGATCGCGATCACGCCGCACGACGCGCCCGACGGCGGCCTCCACTACGTCGTCTCGGGCAAAGGCGCGAAGTATTCGATGAGCGAAGGCCTCGGCGGCGGCTATCCCGGCGCGCCGAACCGCTATGTGTGGGTGCACAACGACGAGACCGGCGAGCGCAACGCCGATCCGTCCTTCGCGCTCTCGCTCGAGGACATGCCAGGCCGCACCGAAGACATCTCCTGGGGCGTGTTCCCGCTGATGGGCAAGGACGCGCTCTACGTCGCCTGGAACGGCGGCGGCGGCTTCGGCGATCCGCTCGAACGCGATCCCGAGCAGGTGCAGGTCGACGTCGAGAGCCGGTTCGTCACGCGCGAGGCGGCGCGCAGCGTCTACGGCGTCGTGACCGACGCGGGCGGCATCGTCGATCTTGCCGCCACGAAGCGCCTGCGCGCCGAGATGCGCGGCGCGCGCATGGAACGGAGGGCGGCGGAATGAGCCGGCCGATCGCCGCCAATCTCGAGATCCGGTCCACCGGCAAGGGCGATCACATCGCCTGCCGCAGCTGCGGCCACGCGCTCGCCCCGGCCGGCCAGCCCTGGAAGCGCCAAGCGATCCTGCGCGAGCTTTCGATGAACGGCGCCGGCGGCAAGGCCTATACCGGCGCGCGCGAAGCGATCCTGCGCCAGTTCGGCTGCCCCGGTTGCGGCGCGCTGCTCGACAGCGAGATGGCGCTGCCGGGCGAGCCGTTTCTCGACGACATCGTGCGCGCATGACCCGGCGCTCGGCCCGAGCCCGCACGCAGGCCATGGCGAAGCCCAGACGCGATGGCGGTGCCGAAGGCGTCGCCAAGTCGATCGGCGAGCGCCTGCGCAGGATCCGGCTCGAGCGCAATCTGACGATCAACAGCCTCGCCAAGGTGGCGCGCGTGCCGGCGAGCACGATCAGCAAGATTGAGAACGGCCTCCTGAAACCCAGCCTCGTGCACGCGATCAACCTCGCTTCGGCGCTGAACGAGAATCTGGGCTTCCTCGTCGACCGCTACCGCGCCGAGCCGCAGCGCACCTCGGTCGTCTACGCGAACGAGCGCGACCGGCTCGAATACAAGGAAATGGGCCTGACGCTGCACGATCTGAACGGCCATTTCAGCGCCGGGCTGCTCGAGGCGCGCTACGGCATCCTGAAGCCGGGCGCCCATTCCGGCCGCGAACCGATGACCCATGCGGGCGACGAGATCTGCTGCGTCGTGAAGGGCGGCATCGTCTTCCACGTGGACGGCGAGCGATGGACGCTCACCGCGGGCGACGCGATCCACTTCAAGAGCGACCGCCCGCATCGCTGGGAAAACGCCGCCAAGGGCAACACCGAGGTCGTCTGGGTATTCTCGGACGGCCTGTCGTTCTAGGGAAAGCGCGCGCAACATGCACAATGTGGAGATCCGCAAGGAAATCGTCGACCGCGTGCTCGCGCGCCGGCGACGCTATCACCTGTTCGACCGGCTCGATCCGAAGAAGACCGCGCTCGTCGTCGTCGACATGCAGAGCGCCTTCGTCGAGCCGGGCTCGCCGGCCGAAGTGCCCGCCTCGCGCGGCATCGTCGGCGCGATCAACGGCCTGGCCGCCGGCCTGCGCAGGCTCGGCGGCACCGTGATCTGGGTGACGCACGCGAACATCCACACGAACGGCGGCAGCGACTGGTCGATGTTCTTCGAGAATTTCGTCGCCGCCGACGTGCGCCAGCGCACGATCGAGAGCCTGGCGCCGACGGCGCCCGGCCAGAAGGTTTGGCGCGACATGCGCGTCGACCCCGGCGACGTCCACGTGGTCAAGAACCGCTACAGCGCGCTCATCCCCGGCTCGTCGAATCTCGAACGCGTGCTGCGCGGCCTCGGCATCGAGAACCTGCTCGTCGCCGGCACCAAGACCAACGTGTGCTGCGAGGCCACCGGCCGCGACGCGATGATGATGGATTTCCGCGTGGTGATGGTCTCCGACTGCCTCGCGGCGCTCTCGGACGACGAGCATCGCGCTTCGCTCGAGACCTTCATTCAGCAGTTCGGCGACGTGATGACCAGCGAAGAGGTCGTCGCCGTGCTGAGCGCGCGGCCCAACCGCGCGGACGCTGGCGAATAACAGGAGGAGGCTGAACATGAAACGCGCATTCGCGACGGCTCTCGCGGCCGCGGCGATCGGCTTCGCCGCGCCGGCCGCGGCTCAACAGGAGCTCAAGGTCGCCCTGGTGCTGCCCGGCCCGATCAGCGACGGCACCTTCAACTCCGCGGCGCATCAGGGGATCAAGGCCGCCGAGCAGAAGTACAAGATCAAGGTTTCGATCCAGGAGAACACGCAGTCGGCGCAGATCGAGGCCGCGCTCACGCGCTACGCGCGCGAAGGCTACGCGATCGTGATCGGCCACGGCTTCCAGTTCGCCGAGCCAGCGAAGAAGATCCACAAGCGCTTCCCCAAAACCTGGTTCATCGTCAACACCGCGAAGGTGGCGGCGGCCCCGAACCTCGCCTCGTTCGACAATCGCTGGGGCGATGCGGGCTACGTCGCGGGCGCGGTCGCCGCTTCGGTCAGCAAGACCGGAACGGTCGGCCACATCGGCGGAATCCCGGTGCCGGTGATCCAGGAGTACCAGGAGGGCTTCGAGCGCGGCGCCAAGCGCATCCGGCCCGACATCAAGGTGCTCACCGCCGTCGTCGGCTCGTTCTCCGACATCGCCAAGGGCAAGGAGATCACGCTGTCGCTGATCGAGCGCGGCGCCGACGTCGTCACCGCGACCGGCAACGAGAACGTCGTTGGCACGATCCAGGCCGCCAAGGAAAAGAACGTCATGGCGATCGGGACCGCGTTCGACTCGGCCGCGCTGGCGCCCGAGACGATCGTCACGACGGCGATCATCCGCATGGACGTAAACATCGACATGGCGATCGGCCTCGTGAGCAGCAAGAAGATCGAGCCCAAGAACTACCTGCTCGGCTTCAAGGAGAACGGCGTCGACCTCGCGCCCTACCGCGCCTTCGAGAGCAAGATCTCGGACGCCAACAAGGCCAGGATCAAGCAGCTGATCGAAGACATCAAAGCCGGCAAGGTGGCCGACCTACCGAAGATCCGTTGACCGGCGGCGCAGCGTGCGGATGGCGCCGCCGCTCGAACTGAGGGCGATCGGCAAGCGCTTCGGCGACCTCGTGGCGCTCGACGGCGTCGATCTCGCCGCCGGCGCCGGCGAGGTGGTTGGCGTGCTCGGCGAAAATGGCGCCGGCAAGTCGACGCTGATGAACATCGCGTCGGGCCTGCTCGCGCCCGATTCCGGCGAGATCCGCATCGACGGGAGCGCGCGGACATTCGGCGGCCCGCGCGACGCCGCCGCCGCCGGCATCGGAATGGTGCACCAGCACTATCTGCTCGTGCCGAGCCTCACGGTGGCCGAGAACATCATGCTCGGCGACCCGCGCCTCCGCTCGCTCCGGCCCGATCTCCGGCGGCACGGCGCCGAAATCGAAGCGCTGGCGCGCCGCGTCGGCCTTCCGCTCGACGCTTCCGCGCGCGTGGCCCATCTCGACATCGGCGGGCGGCAGCGCGTCGAGATCCTGAAGGCGCTGCACCGCGGCGCACGCGTCCTCATACTCGACGAGCCGACGGCGGTCCTTTCGGAGCGCGAGCGCGCGCAGCTCTACGAGGTGATCCGCGCGCTGAAGCGCGCGGGCGTCGGGATCGTGCTGATCAGCCACAAGCTCGAAGACATCTTCGCCGTCTGCGACCGGGTCGTCGTGCTGCGCGGGGGCCGCGTCGTCGACGCGGCCGCGATCGCGGAACGCGGCGGCGATGCGCTCGTGCGCGCGATGGTGGGCGCCGATCCCCCCGCCGGTCCCGCGAAGGCCGCCGCCCGCGGCGCGACGTTGCTGAGCGTGCACGACCTCGAGGCGCGGCGCGACAACGGCGCCGCCGCCTTCGCCGGGGTTTCGTTCGAGTTGCACGAAGGAGAGATTCTGGCTCTGGCCGGCGTCGAAGGGAGCGGACAGCAGGAACTGGCCGAAGTGCTGGCCGGATTGCGCGCGCCGGTGCGCGGCACGTGCCGCTTCCGCGGCCGCGTCCTCGCCGGCACCGGCGCGCATCGTCGCCGCGCGCACGGGATCCGGCACGTGCCGCACGATCGGCTGCGCAACGGCGTTCTTCCGCGGCGCTCCCTCGCCGAGAACTTCCTGCTCGCGCACTGGTTCGATGCCGGCTTTCGCCGCCGCGGCCTGCTGCGCCGGCGGCGCGCGGGCGAGATCACGCGCACGCTCGTGCGCGATTTCGGCGTGCGCGGCGCGCCGGGCGGCCCGCTCGGCGCGCTGTCGGGCGGCAACCAGCAGAAGCTCGTCGTGGCGCGCGAGCTGTGGGGCGATGCAAGCCTGCTGATCGCCTCGCATCCGACGCGCGGGCTCGACGTGCGGACCGTGGCCGCGCTGCAGGCGGCGCTGATCGAGCGGCGCAATGCCGGCCTCGGCATACTCCTCATCTCGTCGGATCTGGCCGAGATCTGGCAGGTCGCCGACCGCGTCATGGTCCTGGCGCAGGGGCGGCTGCGGGGCCCCGTGCCGGTCGGGCAGACGTCCCTGCAGGAGGTGGGGGCATGGATCTCCGGAGCGTAGCGGGGCGCGGCTCGCTCGTCGCGCTGCGGCGCGGCGCTTTGGCCGCGCTGGGCGCATTCGCCGTCTGCGCGCTTTTCCTGCTCGCGGCCGGGCAGGACCCCGTGCGCGCCGCAGTCGTCATCGTCGCCGGATCGCTCGGCAGCGTCGACGGGCTCTGGGAGGTGGTCACGCGCTCCGTGCCGCTCTGCATCATCGGGCTCGGACTCGCGATCGCGTTCCGCGCCAACGTGTTCAACGTGGGCGGAGACGGCCAGTTTCTCGCCGGCGCCGCCTTGGCCTTCGCCGTGGTGCAGGCGATCGGCGACGCCGGGCCGCTCGCCGTCGTCTGGCTGCTGCTCGCGGGCGCGCTCGGCGGCGCGCTCTATGGCGGGATCGCCGGCGCGCTGCGCGCGCGCTTCGACGCCAACGAGATCATCGTCACGATCATGCTGAACTACGTCGGGGTGCAGGCCGTCGCGTGGCTCGTGCGCGGACCGTTGCAGGAGACGGCGCGCATCATGCCGAGATCGGACGCCGTGCCGGAGAGCGCGCGCCTGATCGAGCTGGCGCTCGGGCAGAGCCATGCCGGCATTTTCCTCGCGCTCGCGCTGTCGCCGTTGCTCTTCTTCGTCGTCCGCAACACCGTGTTCGGCTTTCAGCTCGATGCCGTGGGCGAGAACCGCGAGGCCGCCGAATTCGGCGGCATCGCGAGCGCGCGCGTGATCTTCCTGGCCATGGCCGCGAGCGGCGGCTTGTGCGGCCTTGCCGGCGCCGTGGAAGTGGCGGGCGTGTTCCACCGCCTGGAGGAGAACATGGCGCCCGGCGCCGGCATCACCGGAATCGCCGTTGCGCTGCTCGCGCGGCTGCACCCGCTGGCGATCCCGTTCACGGCCCTCCTCTTCGGCATCCTCACCGTCGGCGCCGGCGCGCTTCAGCGCGACATGGGCGTGCCGTTCCCACTGCTGTGGATCATCGAGGCGATGGTGATCATCGCCTTTCTTCTCGCAGGCGTGCGCGGTCGGCGCGCGCGCGCGGCCTGACGCGGCGTGGATCAGATCTTCTTCGTCGGGCTCGTCGCGGCCGCCTTCCGGCTGGCCACGCCGCTCGTGTTTGCCGCGCTGGGCGAGGCGATCTCGCAGCGCGCCGGCGTTCTCAACGTCGGCATCGAAGGCATCATGCTCGTGGGCGCCTTCGCCGGCGCGTGGGGATCGGCGGCGACCGGCTCGCCCTGGCTCGGCCTTGGCGTCGCGATCGCAGCGGGAGCCGCGGCGGCAGCGGTCCACGGCCTGCTCTGCCTGCACTTCCGCGTCGATCAGATCGTCTCCGGCATCGCGTTGACGGTGCTGGGTCTGGGGCTGTCGGGCTACGCCTACCGCTTGACGCTCGGCTCCGACCGCGGCGTCGCGATTCCGAGCTTCGCGCGCGTCGATCTCGGCGCGCTCGGCGAGCTGCCGGTCCTGGGCCCGATGCTGTTCCAGCACCATCTACTCGTCTACGTCGCGCTGGCGCTGGCGCCGCTGCTGTGGTGGTTCGTGAACCGCACCGGCTGGGGGCTCGCGATCCGGGCCTGCGGCGAGGAGCCGGCCGCGGCCCACGCCGCCGGCATCGACGTGCTGCGGGTGCGGTGGGGCTGCGTTCTGGTCGGCGGCGCGCTCGCCGGCGCCGGCGGAGCCTATCTCTCGATCGCGCAGATCGGCAATTTCGTCGAGGACATGGTGGCCGGCCGCGGTTTCATCGCGATCGCGTGCGTCGTCTACGGCCGCTGGAATCCGTTCGGCGTGCTGCTCGCGGCGCTGTTCTTCGGCGCGGCCGATGCGGCGCAAATCCGCCTGCAAGCGCTGAACCCGGACGTGCCGTACCAGTTCTTCGTGATGGCGCCATACGTGCTGGCCGTGGGCGCGCTCGTGTTCGTTTCGCGCCGCTCGCGACTGCCGGCCGCGCTCGGCCGCCCCTTCACGCCGCCGCGCTAGTTCTGCGGCGCGCCGGGATGGATGACGATCCCCTCGAGCTTCTCGACGTGGCGCATGAAGCGATACTTGTCCTCGACGCCGTCGGTGGGCTTCCTGTCTTTCCACGCCCAGGGATGCTTGCCGGGCTCGATCTTGGCGACGATGTAGCCCATCTCGCGGTCCTCGAGCATGCGCTTGAAGGCGGCCAGCCCGGCCGACACGTCCCGCACCGTGGCGACGTTGATGCAGCCGCCGCCCTCGGCCATCTTGGCGAGATCGGTGTTGCGCGACGTGTGCGTCGGCGGGCCGCCGATGTTCTCGTAGATGCCGTTGTCGATGACGAGCACCGTCAGGTTCGGCGGGCGCTCGCAGCCGAGCGTGCACATGGCGCCGGTGTTCATCAGCACCGAGCCGTCGGTTTCGAACGCGACGATGCGCCGGTGCGGCAATGCCAGCGCCAGGCCCAGCGCCGTCGTCGTGATCGAGCCGAGGATGCCGGGGAAGAACGTGTTGTCGCCGGGCGGGCGATGGTTCCACCAGTCGTCCCAGAGGCCGCCGATCGAGCTGATGCAGAGATCTTCCGACGTGACCAGCGGCGCGATCGCCTTGATGAGATCAATCCTTTGCATAAGCGGGCACCTCGACGCAGTTGCCGGTCATGGCGAGCGCCACCGGCCATTGGCTACCATCGGCATGGAGCAGCGCGCGCTTGATCGCCGGCTTGATCTCGGCGATCTCGCGCACGAAGCGGTACGGGATGCGGAGCGCGTTCAGGATGGGCTCCATCGTCTGCGCGTGATTGTGGCCCCACCAGTTGCGCTCGCCCCACTCGCCGCGGAACGCCATGATCATCGTGACCGGCAGGTGGTGGCTGTAGGCGAAGCGCGCGATGGGCTCGAGGCCCTGGCGCAGCCCGGAATTCTCCATGATCATCACGGCCTTCTTGCCGCCGAGATAGGCGCCGACGCAGATGCCGGGGAGCTCGGCCTCGTTCGTGACCTGCACGTAGCGGATCTCGTTCTGCTGGCGCAGCAGGCGATAGACGCTGCCGAGCAGCGACTCGGGCAGCGCGGCCACGATCGAGACGCCGGCCTCTTTGAGCGCCTCGAGAAAGGCCTTGGCGTAGTCGGGTGCTTCCTTCGGCAGGTCCATGTTCGGCTCCGTTCGATGCGCCTCAAGCCGCGGCGGATTCGGCTTCGACGGCCGCGGCCTTCGCGGCTTCCTCGCGGACGACGCGGGTGACGTGATCGCGCAGGCGAATGAATTCCGGCTCGGCCTGCAGCGCGTAGCGGCGCGGACGCGGCAGATCGACCGGCACGATTTCGCGCACGCGGCCCGGATGTCCGGCCATGATCACCAGACGGTCGGCGAGATACACCGCCTCGCCGATGTCGTGCGTGACCAAGAGCACGGTCTTCCGGTTCTCCTCCCAGAGTTCGAGCAGGAAATCCTGCATCAGCGAGCGCGTCAGCGCGTCGAGCGCCCCGAACGGCTCGTCCATCAGCAGGACGCCGGGATCGATCGTGAGCACGCTGGCGATCGCCGCGCGCTGGCGCATGCCGCCCGAGAGCTGAGAGGGGAAGTGATCGGCGAAGGCCGCGAGCCCGACCCGCTTCAGGAGCTGATCGACGCCGGGCGCGCGAATCGTGCGGGCGCGATTGGCGGCGAGGCTCGGACCGAACGCGATGTTCTGGCGCACGGTGAGCCACGGAAACAGCGCGCTCTGCTGGAAGACCACGCCGCGATCGGGTCCCGGCCGCGTCACCGCCGCGCCATCGACGCGCACGGTGCCGGAGGTCGGATGCTCGAAGCCCGCGACGAGATTCAGTAGCGTGGATTTTCCGCAGCCGCTCGCGCCGACGATGGCGACGAACTCGTCGTGCCCGATGCGGAGATCCACGCCGGTCAGCGCCGTCACGCGCGCGCCGCGCGATTCGAACACCTTCGTGACGCGTTCGAGCGCGACTTCAGCCATCGTAGCTCTCCAGCCGGTTCCACTCGAGCATGCGGTCGCGCACGAACACGACGACGCGGTCCGAAAGGAAGCCGAGGATGCCGATGCTGAGCATCGAGGCGATCACGACGTCGTTGCGGTAGAACTGGTAGGCGTCGTTGAGCAGATAACCGAGGCCGCTCCTCACCGCGAGAATCTCGGCGACGACGACGAGCACCCACGCGATGCCCATGCTGAGGCGGAGGCCCGTCATCACCGCGGGCATCGCGGCGGGCAGGATCACGCGCGCCAGCATCTCGCGCTGGTTCGTTCCCATCATCTGCGCGGCCTTGAACAGCGTGCGATTGAGCTGGCGAACGCCGTGCGTGGAGTTGAGCACGGCGGGGAAGAACGCGCCGAGCCCGATCAGGAAGATCGCCGGCTGATTGCCGATGCCGAAGAAGATCAGCGACAGCGGGACCCACGCCGTGACCGGAACGTTGCGCAGCACCTGCACGGTGGGATCGAACAGCTTTTCGACGACGCGCGACAGGCCGATCAGCAGGCCCAGCAGCGTGCCGAGCGCGCCGCCCCAGAGAAAGCCGGCGAACACGCGCCAGGTGCTCGACAGCGTATGATCGAGCCAGGTGCCGCTGTACCGCCCGGCCTCGCCGGTGAGGCCGGAGACGAGATCGAACAGAACCAGCGCGATGTCGCTCGGCGGCGGCAGGATCGCGCGCCGGTACAGCCCCGCAGCGCCGAGAATCTGCCAGACGATCAGAACCGCGCCGGGAAAGGCGAAGTAGAGAAGTAGCGATGTCAGCCGCCGCGACGCGCGGCGCTTCCTTCTGGCGGCCGCGTCCGGCCGCCCCGCTTCATCTTCCGCGAACGTTGCGGCGCTGCCCATGGCAGGGCTCAAGCCGCACGGCCCTGCAACGCGGTCCAGACGCGCTCGGGCGTGAACGGCATGACGGCGAGCCGCGCGCCGATCGCGTGCGCGATCGCGTTGCGGATCGCGGGGCCGACGCCGACGAGGCCGGGCTCGCCGACCCCCTTGGCGCCGAACGGTCCCGACGCTTCGGGGTGCTCGACGATGATCGGATGGATCGCATAGGGCACGTCCATCGCACCGGGAATCTTGTAGTCCATGAAGCTCGGGTTGACGACCTTGCCCTGATCCCACTCCACCGACTCGGTGAGCGCGTAGCCGATGCCCTGCACCACTCCGCCCTGGATCTGCCCCTCGACCGACTGCGGGTTGATCGCCTTGCCGACATCGTGCGCCGACCAGACCTCCACGACCTCGACCTGCCCCGTGAGCTCGTCGACCTCCACCTCGATCGCCTGCGCGCCGAACACGTAGGCGCCCAGATTGGAGAACGGCACGCCGCGCAGCAGCGTGCGTTTCGGATCGAAGCCCGGTCCGTCGAACATCAGCGACGTGGTGCCGATGATCGGGCCTCCCGCGACGAAGTGCGAGAATCCCGCGACCGCGCCGTAGGGCAGAACCTTGCCCGGCACGCCCTTGACGCCGACCATGCCCCCGTCGCGCAGCTCGAGATCGCCCGGCGCGCACTCGAAGATGATCGAGGCGCGCTGCTTGATCTGTTCGCCCACCGCGTCGGAGGCGGAAGCGACCGCGCGCCCGACGGTGTAGGTGACTCGGCTCGCGCCGGTGCCCCAGTTGTAGGGAGACGCGTCGGTATCGGGATTGACGAGGTTCACGCGCTCGACCGGCACGCGCAGCGACGCCGCGCAGATCTGCGCCAGCGTGGTGTCGGACCCCTGGCCGATATCGACGGCGCCGGTGTTGAGGGAGAAGCTGCCGTCCTCGAGCAGGCGCACGATCGCGCTGGTCGCCAGAACGCCGCTGATGTGCGAAAGGCAGGCGATGCCCAGGCCGCGCTTCTTCCCCGGCCTCGCCGGGGCCTGCGCCTTGCGGCGGCGATCCCAGTCCGAGTCTTTGCGCAGCCTCTCCAGGCACTCGACCAGGCCGCAGGCCTCGACTTTCTGGCCGCCGACCCAGGTATCGCCCGGCTTCATCGCGTTCTTGAGACGCAGCTCGAGCGGGTCCATGCCGAGCTTCGCCGCGAGATCGTCGAGATTGGCCTCGCTCGCGAACGCCGTCTGCGGATTGCCGAAGCCGCGGAAGGCGCCGGTGCGCAGCTTGTTCGTGTAGACCGCGCGGCCCACGCATTTCAGATGCGGCACGCGGTAGGGTCCGCGCGCCATCAGCATTCCGAACCCCATCACGCCGGGGCTCTCGTCGGCATAGGCGCCGGCATCGTAGGTCGCGTCGAACGCGCGCGCCACCAGCGTGCCGTCTTTCTTGGCGCCGGTCTTCACGCGGATCTTGGCGGGGTGGCGCACCCGCATCATCGTGAAGTCTTCGTCGCGCGAGAGGATCACCTTCACCGGCCGGCCGGTGGCGCGCGCGAGCGCAACGGCGATGATCTGCGTGCCCGGCTCGGCCTTGCCGCCGAAGCCGCCGCCGATGCGGGTCGCGATCGCGCGGATCTTGGCCATCGGCAGGCCGAGCGCCTCCGAGATCGCCGCCTGCATCTTGAAGACGCTCTGCGTGCAGGACCACACCGTGACCTTGCCGGCGGCGTCGAATTCCGCCAGCGCGCCGTTGGTCTCGAGATAGGCGTGCGCCTGCCCCGGCGTCTCGTACTCGCCTTCGACGATGACGTCGCACGCGGCCCACGCCGCGTCGACATCGCCTTCGGTGATCGTCGAGATCGACAGGACGTTCCGCCCCTTGTACTCGGCGGGAAACACCTTGACGTACTTGTCGTAGTCTTCGTGCAGCAGCGGCGCGTCGGGCTTCTGCGCCTCCTCGACGTCGAACACCGCCGGCAGCTCTTCGTATTCGATGTCGATGAGCCCGAGCGCCTGGCGCGCGGTGGCGAGATCGACGGCGGCCACGGCCGCGACCGCATCGCCGATGTAGCGAACCTTGTCGCGTGCGAGCGCCGTCTCGTCCTTGATGAAGGCGCCGAGATGATGCGGGGCCAGCTCCGGCCCCACGATCACGGCCTTCACGCCCGGCAAAGCCAATGCGCGCGACTTGTCGAAACGCTTGATGCGGCCATGCGGAATCGGGCTGCCCAGCACCGCGCCGTGCAGCATGCGCGGGCGCACCATATCGTCCACGTATTGCGCCTGGCCCAGTACCTTTTCGCGAACCTCGAGCCGCGGCAGGCGAAGTCCGACGGCGCTTGCGATCTCGGTCATGGCGCGGCCCTCTCGCTCGCGAGCTTCACGGCATCGACGATTTTCGTATAGCCGGAGCAGCGGCAGAGATTTCCCGAGAGCGCCTCGCGGATTTCCGGCACGCTCGGCCGCTTCGTCTTCCGCAACAGCGCTTCGGCCGCCAGGACCATGCCTGGCGTGCAATAGCCGCACTGTACCGCCCCCGCCTCGATGAACGCCTGTTGCACCGGCGAGGGCGCATCGGCCGTGCCGACGCCCTCGATCGTCGTGATCGCGCGGCCGCGGCAGCCGGCGGCGAGCACGAGGCACGACCGCGCCGGCTTGCCGTCGATCAGGACCGTGCAGCTCCCGCACACGCCCTGATTGCAGCCGATCTTCGTGCCGGTGAGGCCGAGCTTCGTGCGCAGCACGTCGAGCAGCGTCTGCGTCGCGTCGACGCTCACCGTCTCCCGCTCGCCGTTCACCGCGAGTTCGACTTCGATCATCGCATCTTCACTGCATGAGGGATTTGATCGCCCGCCCGACCAGGATCGGCACCAGGGCGCGGCGGTAGGCGGCGGACCCGCGCACGTCGTCGACCGGGTCGCAGGCGGCGGCCAAGGTTTCGCCCAACACGGCGATGGCTTGATCCGTCGGCGGCCGGCCGATCAGCGCTATCTCGGCGTCGCGATCGCGCACGGGGCGCGGTGCCACGGCGCCGAGCGCCACGGCGATGTGCTTGCACGCGCCCGCCTCGCACCCGAGCAGCGCGGCCACGGATACCGTCGCGTAGTCGCCATCGACGCGGGTGAACTTGAGGAAGCGTCCGCGGACGCCCGCGGGCGGCGGCGGCACCAGAACGGCGGTCACGATCTCGCCGGGCTCGACGGCGGTGGTGAGATAGTCCTGAAAGAACTCCGCCGCCGGCACCGCGCGCCGGCCGTTGGCGCCGACGATCTCGACGCGCGCATCGGCGGCGACGAGTGCCGCGGGATAGTCGGCGTTGGGATCGCCATGCGCCACGGCGCCGCCGATCGTCCCGAAACTGCGGATCGGCGGATGCGCGATCGCGCCCGCGGCCCCTGCGATCAGCGGAGACTCGCGCGCGACCAGCGGCGACTCCGCGATCGCTTCGTGCGTCGCCATCGCCCCGATGCGCAGAGAGCCGTCGCCGGCGCGCGAGATCGCGCCGAGCTCGGGAATGCGCGCGAGGCTGACCAGCGCCGCGGGCTCGACCAGGCCGGCGTTGAGCATGGCCACGAGGGTCTGCCCGCCGGCGATGCAGCGTGCGCCCTCGATTTCGGCCAGCAGCCGGACCGCGGCATCGAGTGCCTCCGGCTCGTGATACGCTATCGACATTCGCGGCGCCTCCTTCTGCCGGCCGCGCCTAACATCTGCCCAGCTCGGCCGGGGCCTTCCGATCGCCCTGCTTCGCGCCCAGCGCCGGCGCCGCCGCCGCGGTGCTGCCGTTGAACTCGCAGTACTGGTATTCGAGCTCGTGCCCGGCCCCGGTGCCGAGCGCCCCGCGCTGGATGTCGCGCGCCGGCGCCTGCGATGCGGCCGAAGCGCCGAGCGCAGCCGCAAAGAGAACGCGCAGAAGAACTCGCATGTCGCCTTCCCCGGCGGCCCTCGGGCCGCCCCTCCCTCGTCGGCGCGCGGACTTCACGAAAATTCAAACAATGTCATCATCAGCGTTGGATTGAAACGAGTCAAGCGAGTCGAACGACGCCCTCGCGCGCCGTCGGCCGCTGCGGCGAACCATCGCCGATTGCCGCGAGCTCACGGATTCCAATCGAGCGAGCCGGGCGCGAACAGCTCGGTCGGCGAGAAGATCTTGGACGAAAGCCCCTGCTCGAACGACCAGCGGGCCTGCGTTTCGATCATGCGGCGGTTCTTCTCGATGCCGTAGGGCCAGAAATCGGGCCCCATCAGCGCCACGGTCGCGCGCGCCTCGGCGACGAGCCACGGCAGCGTGACCTTCAGCGAGTCGAGATCGAACAGGCGCGGCAGGCAGGCGCGTTTTGCGGCCTCGAACGCGCGGCAGGCGTCGAGCGCGAGGCCCGGCCGCTTGGCGAGAACGTCTTCGCGGATGCCGACCAGGTGCATCGCCGGAAAGACGCGCGTGCGGCGATACCAATCTTGCTCGAGCGCGCGGAAATCCTCGAAAAGGCGGACGATCGCCGGATCGCCGTCGAGCAGCATTTGCGGGTCGCGATAGCTCACGATCGCGTCGATGTTCCCCTCGGCCAGTTCGAGCGTCAGGTGCCGGCCGGGCGCGATGAAGTCCACCTCGACGCCGGGCGGGCTCGGTCTCGCCACGTAGCTGTAGTCCTCGGGCTTGTCGACGCCGCCGACGCGCCAGCGGATGTCGGACGGCTTCACGCCGTACTCGTCGCGCAGCATTCCGCGCACGACGAGGCCGCGCGTGAAGTGGTAGCTCGGCACGCCCACCTTGCGGCCCTTCAGGTCGCCGGGCTCGCGGATGCCGCTGCCGGCGCGCACATAGATCGAGCCGTGCGGGAAAACCCGCGACAGGAACACGGGAATCGCACGATAGGGAAAGCCGCCCTGCGAGAGCGCGAGCATGTAGGTGCTGAACGACATCTCGGAGACGTCGAACTCGTGATGCCGGAAGAGCCGCGTGAAGGTTTCGCCGGGCTCGAGCGTCAGGTAGTCGAGCGCGCAGCCCTCGACCGCGACCTTGCCCGACTTGAGGGCCTGGATGCGGTCGTAGTCGTCGGTCGCGATGCGGAGGCGCAAGGCCGGCCTCACGGCCCGCCGGGCGCCGATTCGCGGGCCCAGGGCAGCATCAGGTGCTGCGCCGTGCGCACCGCCTGGAACAGGATGATGCCCATGATCGCGAGCAGCACGACGCCGGCGAAGACGAGTTTCGTGTCGAGGTTCGTGTTGGCCGAGAAGATGAGGTAGCCGAGGCCCTGCTCGGCCGCGACGAACTCGGCGACGACGGCGCCGATCACCGACAGCGCGATCGAGATGCGCATGCCGGTGAAGATGTGCGGCAACGCGTTCGGCATGCGGATCTTCGTGAATATCTTCCAGCGCGACGCGTTGAGGCCGCGGGCCAGATCGATGAGCTCCTGGTTGACGCGCAGCAGCCCGGCCGTCGTGTTCACGACCATCGGGAAGAACGCGATCAGGAACACGACGATGAGGCGCGCCACGTCGCCGGGCCCGAACCAGATGACGAGGACCGGCGCGATCGCGATCGTCGGCACCGTCTGCGACATGACGAGCATCGGGAACACGGTGCGCCCGAAGATGCGCGACTGCGCCGTGAACGACGCGAGCAGGATGCCGCCGGCGCAGGCGGCGGCGAATCCGATCACCACCTCGCGCAGGGTCGTGAGCGTGTGCAGCAGCAGGCGCTCCGGAACCTCGCCGATCTTCTTCACGATCGCGAGCGGCGACGGCAGCAGGAACTCGGGCACGTCGAACACGTTGCACGCGATCTGCCACGCCGCCATCAGCACGGCGAAGAACAGCACCGGCAGCAGCCGATCGATCAGTTCGCGCATCGCTCAGGCCACCGGCCAGGCGGTGCGGACCGGAAACCCGCCACGCTCGCGCACCGCCGCAGCGCTCGCGCGGATCTTGCCGGCGGCCCAGCCTTCGTCGATCGTGGTGAGCGCGCGATGGCGCATCACGATCTTGCCGTCGATGATCACCGTATCGACGTGGCTTCCGTTCGCCGAATAGACGAGGCTGCGCACGACGTCGCGGCCGGGATGCTGCCACTCGGGCGCCGAGCGGTCGACGAGCAGCAGATCGGCCTTCTTCCCGGGCTCGAGCGAGCCGATCTCGTCGTCCCAGAGGCACGCCTTGGCGCCGACGATCGTCGCATGCTCGAGCGCCTTGTAGGCGCCGATCAGCGTCGGGTCGTTGTAGGGATCGCGGTGAACCGTGGCGAAGACGTACATCACGCGGAACATGTCGAGCGAGCCGGCGGCGCCGGCCGTGTCGGTCCCGATCGAAACCGGCACGCCCTTCTCGATCATGTACGGGATCATCTTGTTGCCGATGACGCCCCAGGCGCCGACCATCGCCGCGCTCGGGCAGTGCGTGACCTTCACGCCGTGGCGAACGAGCAGATCGACTTCGCGCTCGTTCGGAAAGCCCATGTGCACGCAGTAGAGATTGGGGCCGAACAGGCCGAGATCGTAATAGCGCTCGAGCGAGCGCTTCCCGAAGATCTGCTGCACCGCCTCGTTCTCGCCGCGCACGGCGGCGACATGCGCATGCACGCCGACGCCGTCGCGGCGCGCGAGGTCGCGGATTCCGGTCGCGAGCCGGTCGCTGATGTTGAAGACGTAGCGCAGGCTGTACCACGCCCGGATGCGGCCCCCGGCGGCGCCGTTCCATGCGTGCACCGTCTTCTCGGCCTCGCGCAGATTCGTCTCGACGTCCTCGAACAACTGCGGCGGCAGCGGCTTGCCTTTCGGCGCGATGTCGCGCGTCGAACGGTTGACGATGCCGCGGATGCCGATATCGACCGCCGCCTGGGCGAGCGAATCGACGAGATAGCCGCCGGGATCGTTGAAGCAGGTCGTCCCGTTCTTGATCATCTCGATGTAGTTGCCGAGCGCGGAGAAATAGGCCTCCTCGGGCGTCAGCAGCGTCTCGTACGGATACAGCGTATCGTAGAGGCGGCTCATGATGTCCGCCTCGTCGCCATAGCCGCAGCAGAAATACGACATGATGTGGTTGTGGCCGTCGATCAGGCCCGGCATCACCACCGACCCTTTCGCGTCGATCACGTGGCTCGCCTTGTATCGCGCCAGGATCTCGTCCGAGCGGCCGACGGCTTCGATCTTGCTGCCGCCGATCGCGACGGCGCCGTCGGCGAACATGCGGCGCGCGGCATCCATCGTGAGCACGTAGCCGTTGGTTACGATCAGGTCGGTCACGAGACTACTCGCCATCCCTCCAGGGCCGCGCGCACAGCCGCCGGCGCCGCCCTTTCGGGCGGGCGCCGGCGGAAGCCGATCGTCCGGGTCTCGCCTATTTCACGAACTTGTTGGTCCAGAGCTTGTCGTCGGCCACGGGCTGCTTCTGGCCGCCATATTCGACCTGGAGCTTCTGCGTGGAGGCCCACTTTTCCGACGTCATCAGGCCGTACCCGGCCTTGCGCGCCTCCGGCGTGTCCATCAGCTCGATGGCGAGCGTGAGCTGCTCCTTCAGCAGGGCCTTCGGCGTCTCGGTGTGCTTGGCCGCGTAGCCCGCCGCTTCGTCGACGTTCTTGTAGGTGTATTCCAGGGCGCGCAGCGAGGTCTTCACGAACGCCGCCACGGCCTTCGGGTCCTTGGCCATGAAGTCGTTGTTGACGACGATGCCGTTGGCGTAGGTCTTGATGCCGAAATCGACCATGCGCAGGAACAGCACGGGCTTGTTCTTCGATTCGGTGCGCGCGGCGAGATATTCACCGAAATAGTAGCCGATCGTCGCGTCGACCTTGCCGGTCAGGAAGCTCGGCACCATCGCGCCGAAATTGTAGGTGACCGTCTTCACCTTCGACATGTCGACACTCGACAGCTTGGCGAAGGCCGGGAGCATGATCGTGGTCGCGCCGAACGGCGCCACGGCGAGCGACTTGCCCTCGAGATCCTTCGGCGTCTTCACCGGCTTGTCGGCGAAGCTGATGATGCCGCCGGGCGTGTCGTGCACGAAGGCCGCGACCGCGGTGAGCGGCACGCCTTCGGAAACCGCTTTGGCCAGGGCGCCGAAGTCGGGGAAACCGAACTCCGCGTTGCCGGTGCCGACCGTCTTGATCGAATCGGCCGTACCCTTGCCGGGCGAGATGGTCACGTCGAGGCCGGCTTCCTTGTACCAGCCCTTCTCTTTCGCCAGATAGAACGGCGAATGATATCCGTTCACGAGGAAATCGAGGTACATCTTGACCTTGGTTTCCGCCGCGAGCGGATTGCTCAACGACAAAGCGATGCCTGCCGCAAGCGGCAAGGCCCGCGCCATGTTCCGTGTCATGTCCTGCCTCCCTCGCTGAAGTCGCGACGCTTGAAGCGCAAGCGCGCGAAAAAACTGTTGCGCGCTCCGTCGCGCGTTGTCAATTCTCAGTCTCATCTGCACGACGATGTTTGATTGGCGAAACATGGGCGCGGCGAGCGACGAGCGAAAGTCGGGCACGGCGCCGCCGCCAGCGGCGCAGCGCGTCCACGTCGCGTTCGCGGACCTCCGGAAGTCCTACGACACGCGCGACGGCGCGGTGCAGGCACTCGACGGCATCACCTTCGCGGTGCGCAAGGGCGAGTTCGTGTCCATCGTCGGCCCGTCCGGCTGCGGGAAGAGCACTCTGCTGAAGATCCTGCTGGGAGTGGTGCCCTATTCGGGCGGCGAGGTTCGCCTCGGCGACCAGCGCGTCTCGGGCCCGCAGCTCGGTGCCGGCATGGTTTTCCAGACCGCGGCCCTGCCGCCGTGGCGGCGCATCATCGACAACGTGCTGCTGCCGATCGAGATCCTGAACAAGCCGCGCCGCGACTATGTCGATAAAGCGCAAGCGCTGCTGGCCATGGTCGGGCTTCAGGGCTTCGAACGGAAGCTGCCGAACGAGCTTTCCGGCGGCATGCAGCAGCGCGTCTCGATCTGCCGCGCGCTGATACACGACCCCGAACTTCTGCTGATGGACGAGCCGTTCGGCGCGCTCGACGCGCTGACGCGCGAGGTCATGCAGACCGAGTTGCTGCGCATCTGGGCGGAGACGCACAAGACGATCCTGTTCGTCACGCATTCGATCGACGAGGCCGTGCTGCTCTCCGACCGCGTGATCGTCATGTCCGCCCGGCCGGGCCGCGTCGCCGAGGATCTTCGCATCGAGCTGCCGCGCCCGCGCGGCGCCGCTTCGCGCGCGCTGCCGGACTTCCAGCGCTACGGACAACATCTGCGCAGCCTGCTCGGCGTGGCCGGCTAGCGCCCGGGAGGTACAGTGGCCGATTTCATCATCGCCAACGGCTATGTCGTCACGATGGATCCGCGGCGGCAGATCTACGCGGACGGCGCCGTCGCCGTCGAAGGACGCAATATCGTCGCCGTCGGGCGCACCAAGGACGTTCTCGCGCGCCATCGCGCCGCGCTCGTGATCGACGCGTCCGGCAAGCTGGTGCTTCCCGGTCTCGTCGACGGCCACAATCACGCGTTCCAGTATCTCTCGAAGGGGATCGGCGACGACGTCGACATCATGACGTGGCTCTACAAGCGCGTTTATCCCTACGAGACTCACGTGAACGCCGAGGAGGCCTATATCGGCGCGCTCGGCAACTACGTGCAGATGATCAAGTCGGGCACGACCTGCTTCAACGAGCCCGGCGGCTATCACACCGATTCGCTGGCCCAGGCCGCGGCCGACGTCGGCATCCGCGGCATTCTCAACCGCTCGACGCGCGACATCGCCGATCAGGGCGCGCCGCTGCCGGAGAAGCTGTTCGAGAACCTCGAAACCAACCTGCGCCAGGGCGAGGCGGCCGTTGCCAAATGGAACAACGCCGCGGAGGGGCGCCTGCGCTGCTGGTTCGGCCTGCGCTACGTCTTCAACGTCAGCGACGAGCTCTGCAAGGCGATCAAGGCGCTGGCCGACCGATACAAAGTCGGCATCCACGCCCATGCGGCGGCGGTCGAGGGCGAGAACGAGGCGATCCAGGAACGCTTCGGCAAGCGTTCGCTGGAGCGCTTCCACGACCTCGGGCTGTTCGGCCCCAATCTCTATCTCGTGCACATGGGATATCCGAACGAGCGCGAGATCGGCTGGCTGAGGGAGCACGACGTCAAGGTTGCGCATTGCCCGTCCGCCTCGATGCACGGCGCCTACGGCGTCGTCGGCAACCGGATGATGAAGCGGATGATCGAGCTCGGCATGACGATCTCGCTGGGAACCGATTCGGCGACCGCGGGGCGCTTCCTCGACATGGTGCGCGTCATGTACCTGGCCGCCTGCGCGCATCGCGATCAGTTCGCCGACGCGACGATCATGGGTGCCTACAAGGCGCTCGAGATGGCGACGATCGACGGCGCGCGCGCCTGCCTCTGGGACGACGCGATCGGCTCGCTCGAGGCCGGCAAGCGCGCCGACATCGTCGTCGTCGGCATGGACGAGTTGCGCTGGCACCCGAATCTCGATCCGGTCCGCAGCCTCGTCTATGCCGCCGACGGCGACGACGTCGAGACCGTGATCATCGACGGACGCATCGTGATGCGCGACCGCGTCATCCTGACCGTGGACGAGGAGCGCCTGAAACGCGACGTGATCCGCGCCGGCAAGGCCTGGATCGAACGCGCCGGCATGCGCCTCGAGATGCCGTGGCCGGTCCGATGAGCGCGCTGCTCGACAAGGCCATCGCCGCGGTCGACGCCGGCGAGGTGATCGAGCTCTCGCGCCAGGCGCTGCGCATCCGCAGCCCGTCCGGCGAAGAAGAAGGCGTGGCGCGCTTCTTCGTCGAGCGCATGCGGGCGATCGGCCTCGAAGCCGAGCTTCAGCCCGTGCCCGCCTCGCACAACATGGGCGCGAGCTTCAACGCGATCGGCCGCCTGCGAGGCAGCGGCGGCGGGCCCAGCCTGATGCTGAACGGCCATATCGACCACAATCCCACCTCCGACGGATGGACCAAGGATCCGTTCGGCGGCGTGGTCGAAGACGGATGGCTGTACGGCTTCGTCCACATGAAGGCGGCGGACGCCGCCTACGTCGCGGCGGCGCATGCCGTGATGCGGGCCGGCATCGCGCTCAAGGGCGACCTCGTCATCGCGCTGGTGTGCGGCGAGCTCCGCGGCGGCTCCGGCACGCGCCACGCGCTCGCGAACGGCGCGCGTACCGACTACTTCGTGCTCGGCGAGCCGACCGAGCTCGACATCGCCTTCAACCACACCGCGTCGATCGTGGCCTACATCCACGTGCTCGGGCGCAGCAAGCATTTCGCGACGATCGATACGGCGGGCGTCAAGGGCGTGAACGCGGTCGAGAAGGCGGCGAAGGTCATCGCCGCGCTCGGGCCGAGCCACACGCCGATGCCCGCCCCCGCCGCGGGCGGATGGCTCGATCACGAACCGGCGGCGGGCTTCGAGGGGCTGCCGCAGCTCAACATCGGGCCGATCCGCGGCGGCATCGGCAAGTCGCACGATGCGTCGCGCCCGGCGCTGTTCCCGGATCGCTGCACGCTCACGGTCGATTTCCGCGTCGTGCCGGGCATGAGCAAGGAGACGATCCGCGCCGATCTCGCGCGCCGGCTGGATCGCATCGCCGCGGCCGACCCCGACTTCCGCTACGACATCGAATTCGCGCAGGATTTCTTCCCGCTGCCGTTCGACGCGCCGCGCGATTCGGCGGTCGCGGGCAGCGTCGCCGCCGCGCACAGGCGCGTGCACGGCACCGAGCCGACGCCCGCGACCGTGCTAAAATTCGCCGCGTCCGACGCGTCCTGGATGCAGGCCGCCGGAATGACCGGCGTCATCTACGGGCCGACCGGCCGTTACCTCAGCCGCCCCGACGAACGCTGCCGCACCGACGACCTCGTCAAGGCGGCGCGGGCCTATGCGTGCGTGATCGCCGACATCTGCACGCGCGACGCCTGAGCCGGCGCCGCGCGCAAACGCTATTCGGCCATCGGGCCTCCGCCACAATATCGAGTGGCCGTGCCTGGCGTGCGCCGGCGGCGGCGCCAGTCAGGCGTGGCGCGCACAGCCCATTTGCGCGGCGGCACGAGGCAAGCGCCGCGCGCGGCGCTATGCTAGAGATGGCCGACAGGAACTGTTCCGAGCCGGGGGCGGCGCCGCTGCCAATCGCCCGATAATCGGCACGTCGGTCCAAACGAGGGAGAACGTCATGAAGATCAGTCGCCGTCAGGCACTCGCCAGCGCAACCGCCGCCGTCGCGGCCAGCGCCTTTCCGCGTTTCGCGTTCGCACAGGGCGCGGCCATCAAGCTCGGCACCATAGCCGACACGTCGGGGCCGCTGCAGCCCTTCGGTACGCAGAAGCTGCAATGCATCCAGCTCGCGGTCGAGGAAATCAACGCGGCCGGCGGCCTGCTCGGGCGCAAGATCGAGCTCGTCACCTACGACGCGCAGTCGAGCGACCAGCTCTACGCGCAGTTCGCGCAGCAGATCGCGCTGCGCGACCGCGTCAACGTCGTGCACGCGGGGCTGCAGAGTTCCTCGCGCGAGGTGATCCGGCCGATCTTGCGCCGCGCCAACGCGCTCTACTTCTACAATACGCCCTACGAAGGCGGCGTCTGCGACCGCAACGCGTTCCTGACCGGCACGACGCCCGGCCAGCTGCTGGCCAATCTGCTGCCGTTCATGATCAAGAAGTTCGGCAAGAAGATCTACGTGCTGGCCGCCGACTACAATTTCGGCCAGCTTTCCGAGAAGTGGACGCGCAAGATCGCCAAGGAAAACGGCGCCGAAGTGATCGCGAGCGAGTTCTTCCCGCTCGACGTCAACCAGTTCGGGCCGACGATCGGCAAGATCCAGGCGGCGAAGCCCGATTTCATCGTGAACACGTTCGTCGGCCCGGGCCACGCCGCGTTCTACGGCCAATGGGCCGGCACCGGCATGAAGAAGCAGATTCCGATCGCGTCGCAGACGTTCGGCGAGGCCGGCGAGCACCTCCGCATGCCCCAGGAACTCAGCGAAGGCATCTTCGTCTGCTACAACTACTTCGAGGAGCTCAACAAGCCGGCGAACGCCGCGTTCCTCGAGCGCTTCCGGAAGAAATTCGGCACCAATTACGGCTACGTCAGCGACCTCGGCATGTCGGAATACATGGGCGTTCGCATCTGGGCCGAGGCGGTGAAGAAGGCGAATGCGATCGAGCGCGAGCCGGTGATCAAGGCGCTCGAGGCCGGCCTCTCGGTCGACGGGCCGGGCGGCACGATGAAGGCCGATCCCAAGACGCACCACTTCGTCTTCGACATGCACCTCGCGGAGTGCAAGAGCCGCAAGTTCGAGATCCTCCAGTCGTTCGATCAGGTGCCGCCGACGAATCCGGACGGCGTCTGCGACCTGCTCAAGAACCCCGACACGAACCAGCAATTCGAGCCGAAGCTCTAGGCTTGCCTTGGACTATGCGGCGATCTTCCTGATCCAGGTCGCCTACGCGATCGCCAGCCTGGCGCTGATCAGCGTCGGGCTGGCGGTGATCTACGGCATGATGCGCGTGATCAATTTCGCGCATGGCGAGTTCCTGATGCTCGGCGGCTATGCCGTGATCCTGCCGGTGCAGGCGGGCGTCAACATCTGGATCGCGATGCTGGTGATCGCGCCGGTGACGGTGGGCGCGTTCGGCGTCGTCGTCGAGCGGCTCGTCATCCGCCCGCTCTACGGGCGCGTGATCGACACGGTGCTCGCCACCTGGGGCTTGAGCCTGCTGCTGATCGGCCTCGCCTCGGCGGTGCTGGGCTACTATCAGGAGGGCTCGAAGCCGCCGCTCGGCAGCGTTCAGATCGGCGCGTATCGCGAAAGCGGCTACACATTCTTCGTCATCGCCGTCACGCTCGCGATCATGGCGGCGCTCTACCTCGGCCTGAAACGGACGCGCTTCGGTCTGCTGGCGCGGGGCACGATGCAGAACCCGGCGATGGCCGCGGGGCTCGGCGTCGACACCGGCAGGATCTACGCGGCGACGTTCGGCCTCGGCGCGGCGCTTTCGGGCCTGGCCGGCGGAATTCTCGCGCCGATCTCGGGCGTGGTGCCGGTGATCGGCGCGACCTACATCGCCAAGGCGTTCATCACGGTGATCAGCGGCGGCGCCACGGTGCTCGCCGGCACCGCCTCGGCCGCGGCGATGCTCGGCGCCGTCAACCAGGTGGTGACGTTCCTCGCGACGCCGGTGGTCGGCGAGGTCGCGCTGCTCGCCGCGGCGATCATCCTGCTGCGCCTGTTGCCCGCCGGCATCACCGGGCGGCTGTTCCGGGGCGGCGTATGAAGCGGGCGGCGGACCGGATCGGCATCGCGGCGATCGCGATCCTCGGCCTCGGCGCCCTGATCGGCGTGCCCCACGTCGTCGAGCTGTTCACGCTCGTCGACGTCGCCGTCTACTGCATCCTCGCGATCCTGGCGCTGAGCCTCGCCTTCGTCTGGGGCTTCGGCGGCATCCTCTCGTTCGGGCAATCGGCGTTCTTCGGCCTCGGCGGCTACGCCTATGCGCTCGCCGTCATCAACATGGGCGAGAGCACGGTGCCGATCCTGCTCGGCGCCATCGTGCCGATGCTGTTCGCGGCGCTGCTCGGCTATTTCATGATCTACGGCCGGATCAGCGACGTTTATCTCGCGGTGATCACGCTCACCGTCTCGCTGATCTTCTACCACCTGATCAACAGCACGGCCGGCCCCGAATACGCGATCGGGCGCGCGCGGCTCGGAGGCCATAACGGCATTCCGGGCCTGCCGCCCATCAACATTCCCGGCAACGCCGCGGCGCAGCTCGACTACGCCGGCACGTTCCGCCTCTCGCTCGGCGCGCTGCTGCTCGTCTATTTCGGGCTGCGTGCGCTGATCGCGAGCCGGTTCGGCCGCGCGCTGGTGGCGATCCGCGAGAACGAGCTGCGCGCCGAGCTGCTGGGCTACGATTCGCGACGCTACAAGCTGATCGCCTTCGTGATCGGCGGCGGCATCGCGGGCTTCGCCGGCGTGCTGTTCGCGAGCTGGGGCTCGTTCATCGGCCCCGGCGTGTTCGGCATCGCGTTCGCCGCGCAGATCATCATCTGGATCCTGGTCGGCGGGCTCGGGACGCTTGCCGGCGCCGTGCTCGGCACCGTGCTCATCCAGTATCTCACCACCTGGCTGGGCCAGAGCAAGTCGGTGGCGGCTCTCATCGGCCTCGCCAAGATCGACACGAGCCTCGTGCTCGGCGCCGTCCTCATCCTGTTCGTGCTGCTGGTGCCGAGCGGCGTCATCCCGACCTTGCGCAAGCTGTGGCTCGGGCGCCGCGGAGCCTCGGCATGAGCGCGCCCATTCTCGAGACGCGCGGGCTGACCAAGCGTTTCGGCGGCGTGCCGGCCGTGGACGGTGTCGACTTCAAGCTCGGCGAAGGCGAGCTGCGCTGCCTCATCGGCCCCAACGGCGCCGGCAAGAGCACGTTCTTCAAGATGATCACCGGCCAGCTCGCGCCCACCGCGGGCACGGTGCTGTTCCGCGGGGCCGACGTGACCGGCGAGGAGCGCCACCGCCTCGCCCGGCACGGGATCGGTATCAAGACGCAGGTGCCGAGCCTTTTCGACGGCCTCGACGTGCGCGAGAGCCTGCATCTGGCCGCGCGCCGCTTTCACGGCGCGAGCGACGCGCGGCGCATCGTCGATGCGATCCTCGCCGAGACGCATCTCGACGCCGTTGCCGGCCGCAAGGTCGGCGAGCTCGCGCACGGCCAGCGCCAATGGGTCGAGCTCGGCATGGTCCTGGCGCGCGAGCCGCTGCTGCTGCTGCTCGACGAGCCCACCGCCGGCATGACGCCCGACGAGACGCGGCGCACCGCGGCGCTGATCGCGCGCCTGCGCCAGCGCCGCGCGATGATCGTCGTGGAGCACGACATGCACTTCGTGCGCATGATCGCCGAGGCGGTGACGGTGTTCCATCAGGGCCGCATCCTGATGGAGGCGCCGATCGGCGAAGTTCTGCGCGATGCGCGGGTGCGCGAGGTCTATCTCGGCGCGCACAAGGATCGCCATGCTTGAGGTGACGGGCATCGGCGCGCGCTATGGCCACATTCCGGCGCTGCACGGCGTGAGCCTCGCCGTCGCCGCCGGCGAAGCGGTCGGCATCGTCGGCCACAACGGCATGGGCAAGACCACGCTGTTGAAGACACTGATGGGCTACCTGCCGCTGACGTCCGGGGCCATCCGCTTCGACGGGCGCGAGATCGGCCGCGAGCCCACCCATCGGCGCGCGCGGCTCGGCCTCGCCTATGTGCCGCAGGGCCGCGAGATCTTTCCGTTCCTCTCGGTCGCCGAGAATCTCCGCATGGGCCGCGCCGGGACCGGGCTCGACGAGATCGTCGCCGATTTTCCGGCGCTGGCCCCGCTGCTCCGGCGCCAGGGCGGCGCGCTGAGCGGCGGCCAGCAGCAGATCCTCGCGATCGCGCGCTGCATGACGACGCGGCCGAAATGCATCCTGCTCGACGAGCCGACCGAGGGCATCCAGCCCTCGATCGTCGAGGAGATCGCCGCGCTCCTGGCGCGCCTGCGCGCGCAGCGCAATCTCGCGCTCGTCGTCGTCGAGCAGCGGCTGGAATTCGTGGCCGGCCTCGCCGGGCGCGTGCTCGTCATGCAGAAGGGATCGATCGTGAAGGAAATGCCGGCCGCGGATCTCGCCGACCGCGCCGCCATCGAAGACATCGTCGGCATGGGCGGCTGACGCCCGCGCCGCATCAACCTCGCCAGCAACCGGAGGACCACACCATGGCGTTCAAGCTGCCGAACCACGATCAGCTCAGGAAGGTCGGGGCCGAGATGGGAATGGACATCACGCCCGACTACGCGCAGGCGGTGATCGACTACATCAAGCCGTTCGCCGACGGCTATCGCCTGATCATGGCGCAGAGCGACGAGCTGCCGCCGATCAAGTATCCGCGCGGCGGCTTCCGCCGGCCAGAAGGGGACGAGAACAAGTACGGCGCCTGGGCGGTCAAGGCGTCCATCAAGGGTGCCAAGTCCGGCAGGCTCGCCGGCAAGAAGGTGGCGATCAAGGACACCTATTGCGTCGCCGGCATCCCGCTCACCAACGGGGCCTCGGTGCTCGAAGGCTACGTGCCCGAGTTCGACGCGACGATCGTGACGCGGCTGCTCGACGCCGGCGCGGAGATCGTGGGCAAGTCCGTGTGCGAGTATTTCTCGTTTTCCGGCGGGGCCGCGACCAGCATCAGCGGTCCGGTGCACAATCCGCGCGCCTGGGGCCATACCCCGGGCGGCTCTTCGACCGGTTCGGGCGCGCTGGTGGCGGCCGGCGAAGTCGACATGGCGACCGGCGGCGACCAAGCCGGATCGATCCGCATCCCCGCCTCGCTGTCGGGCATCGTCGGCATCAAGCCGACCTGGGGCCTCGTGCCCTATACCGGCATCATGGGCATGGACGCGACGATCGACCACGCGGGGCCGCTGACCCAGACCGCGGCCGAGAACGCGCTGTTCCTCGAGGTGCTGGCCGGGCCCGACGGGTTCGATTCGCGCCAGGGCGAATGCAGGCCCGACGCCTATACGAAGGCGATCGGACAGCCGGTGAAGGGCCTGAAGATCGGCATCGTCAAGGAGGGCTTCGGGCAATACGATTCGCACCCCGACGTCGACAAGGGCGTCCGCGCGGCGGCGAAGAAGCTGCAAGAGCTCGGCTGCACGGTGAAGGAAATCTCCATTCCGTGGCATCCCAACGGCGTTTCGATCTGGAGCGCGATCGCGCTCGAAGGCACCTACCACGCGATGTTTCACGGCGGCAGCCTCGGCCGTAACGTCGAGGGCGTCTACCCGGTCTCGCTCGCCGCGCGCTGCGCCTCGTTGCGCGACCGCGCCAACGAGCTGCCGCACACGGTGAAGGTCGGCATGCTGCTCGGCGCCTACACCGACCGCTACTACCAGGGCTACTTCTACTACAAGGCCATGAACCTGCGGCGGCGCCTGCGCGCCGCCTACGACGCCGCCTTGGCCGAGAACGACCTGCTGCTGATGCCGACGACGCGCGTGATGGCGTCGAAGATACCGCCGGCCGACGCGGACCTGCCGGCGATCATGGCGCACAGCTGGGAGCAGATCGGCAACACGTGCCCGTTCAACATCACGCACCATCCGGCGATCTCGCTTCCGTGCGGCCTCGGCGAGGGCGACCGCCCGATCGGTCTCATGCTGATCGCCAAGCATTGGCAGGAATCGACGCTCTACCGCGCCGCCCATGCGTTCGAGCAGGCGACGGACTGGACGAAAATGGGCGTTGCGAAGCGGAAGTGAACGGCGGCGTTCGCCGGCGCGGGCGGCAGCGCCGCCCGTGCCCGGCGGGCCTCGCCGCCATCCCGCCCGATCGCGGCGCGGGCGCCGCGACGGCGCCGCCCGTTCGCCGCGGCCGCTCAGCGCCAGGTCTTGCGGCGGCGCCAGCGCCTCTGGCCGCGGATCCCGCCTTCGCGAATCCCGAGATAGGCCTCGCGCACGTCGGGGTTGTCGGACAGCGCGGCCGTCGAGCCCGAGAGGACGACGCGGCCGAGCTCCAGTATGTGGCCGTGATGCGCGTTCGCGAGCGCAACGCGCGCGTTCTGCTCGACGACGAGGATGGTCATTCCGATCGTCTCGTTGATCTGGCGGATCGCGGCGAAAATCTCGGCGACCAGGCGCGGCGAGAGGCCGAGCGAAGGCTCGTCCAGCATGAGCAGCTTGGGCCGGGTCATCAGGGCGCGGCCGAGCGCCAGCATCTGCTGCTCGCCGCCGGACAGGAGCCCCGAAGCCTGGCGCTGGCGTTCTTCGAGGCGCGGAAACATCGCGAAAACCCGGGCGCGGTCTTCCGCGATGCCGTCCTTGTCGCGCCGCGAGAACGCGCCCATTTCGAGATTCTGCGCGACCGAAAGCAGCGGGAATACCTGCCTGCCCTCCGGTACCAGGCTGATGCCCGCGCGAACCACCGCGTCGGGCTCGAGGCCGTGGATCGCTCGCCCTTCGAACCGGATCTCGCCGACGCGCGGATCGACCAGCCCCGCGATGGTGCGGAGCAGGGTCGACTTTCCCGCGCCGTTCGCGCCGAGCACCGTGACGATCTCGCCTGCCGACACGCTGAGGCTGACGCCGCGCAGCGCCGGTATCGGTCCATACCAAGTTTCGACGTTCGTGAGTTCGAGGAGCATCTGCACTGCGTGCCTCACTCCTGCCGCGCGTCCGGCGGCCCGCCGCTTTTCGCCCGGCCCTACTCGGGCAGCCGAAGGCGGCTGGCGATGTTGTTGCGCTGCATGTTGGACGATCCCCCGACGATCGGCATGTGGATCAGATCCCGGACATAGCGCTCCATGTCGTACTCGCCGGTGCAGCCATACGCGCCCATGATGCGCTGGCAGATGAGCGCGATCTCGACCGCCGTCTCCGCCACGAACAGCTTGGCCATCGAGCTCTCGACGCTGCACGGCCGCTTGCCGTCGGCGAGCCAGGCCGCGTGATAGAGCATGTGCCGGCACGCCTGCAGCTTGGTGCGCGCGTCGACCAGCGCGTGGCGAACGGCCTGGTGCGCGCTGATGGGCTTGCCGAACTGCCGCCGCTCCTGCGCGTATTGCCACGCGTCCTCGACCGCCGCCGCGGCGATGCCGAGCGTCACCGCCGTGATCTCCAGCTTCTCCACGTCGAGCGACGGCCCCGCCAACATGGCCCAGCCGGCGTTCCAGCCGGCTTCGCCGCCGACGATATTGGCGGCCGGAATCGCGACTTCGTCGAAGATCACGTCCGTGGTTTCGGCATAGCGCAGGCCGAGGTGGTCGATGTCGCGGATGGTGATGCCCGGCGCCTTGGCCGGAACGAGCAGCAGGGAGAGATTGCGGTAGCGCGCCGCGCCGGGATCGGAGCGCACCAGGCAGTAGATGTAGTCGGCGAAGCGCGCGCCGGTGCACCAGCGCTTCGTGCCGCTGACGATCACGCGGTCGCCCTCGCGGCGCGCGCGCGTGGTGACGCTGGCGAGGTCGCCGCCCACGTCGGGCTCCGAGAGGCCGTAGGCGAACGCGACCTCGCCGCGCACGATGCGCGGCAGCAATTCGCGCTTCTGTTCAGGCGATCCGTTCTCGGCGATGTTGACGCCGCCGTAGAAGGCGCAGTGGATATAGGGCCCGGACAACGCGGTGCCGCGCCTCGACAGCTCCTCGATCACGGCAATGGCCGCGACGATGTCGCGCCCGGCGCTGCCGTATTCCTCGGGAACGGTGAGGCCGCAGACGCCGAGACCGGCGAGCTTCGCGAAGCTTTCCGGGTCGAAGCGCTGCTCGCGGTCGAGACGCCGGGCCTTCTCGCGCGGCATCTCCGCCGCCAGGAATTTGCGGATCGAGTCGCGCAGCTGCGCGATGTGCTCGGGCTCGTCGGCGAAGTACATGGCTAGCCGCCGCCGAAGGTCGGCTTTCGCCGTTCGCGAAACGCCGCCACGGCCTCGCGATGATCGGCCGTGAGGTTGCTCATCATCTCGTAGGCGACCGAGGCGTCCATGAGCCGGTGCGCCAGCTCGCGCAGCGGGATGTTGACGACCGTCTTGGTCCAGCGGATCGCCCATTTCGGCCCGGCGGCGAGCTCGTCGGCGAGCGCGTCGACGCGCGCGTCCAATGCGCCGTCGGGCACGACATGGTTGACGAGGCCGATGCGCTCCGCCTCGCGGGCCTCGATCATGCGGCCGGTCATGAGGAATTCCTTGGCGCGTGCGAAACCGACGAGCTGCGGCCAGATCACCGCGCCGCCGTCGCCGGCGACGAAGCCCATGCGCACGTGCGGATCGCCGATCCGGGCCGACTCGGCGGCGATGATCACGTCGCACATCAGCGCGATCGTGGCCCCGAGCCCCGCCGCCGCCCCGTTGAGGCGGCAGACGATCGGCTTTTCGAGCTCGAGGAGGCCGAAGACGATGCGCTTCGCATCGGGCGCGATCGCGCGGAAGCGCGCCGGATCGTCGATCATCGACTGCATCCAGGCGGCGTCGCCGCCGGCGCAGAAGGCGCGGCCGGCGCCGGTCAGCACGACGACGTCGCTGTCGGGATCTTCGTTGAGCTCGCCGAAGACGCGGGCGAAGTCCTCGTGCATGGCTTGGTCGACCGCGTTCATCTGCGCGGGCCGGTTGATCGTGACGGTGAGGACACGGCCGCGGCGGGCGAAGGCGAGCGTGGAGTAGCGCGCGAAGTCCATGACCGATCAGCCCGGTTCGACGATGGTGAGCCCGCCGTCGACCACGACGACCTGGCCGGTGAGGTAGGCGCCGGCGCGCCCGGCCAGGAAAACCGCGACCCCGCCGACATCCTCGGGCAGGCCGATCCGCCGCAGCGGCGTCCGGGCGTTGACCCGATCGGACAGCTTCGGGTTCTCCCAGAAGGCGCGGGAGAAGTCGGTCTTGATCAGGCCGGGCGCGATGCAGTTCGCGCGGATGTTCTTGGGGCCCCATTCGACGGCGAGATTGCGCGTCAGCGCGTAGTCGGCCGCCTTGGACATGCCGTAGACGCCGACCGTGGCGCTGCCCTGGTTCCCGCCGATCGACGAGACGATGATGATCGCGCCGCCGCCCTGGGCCGCCATGTGCGGCGCCGCCATGTTGCACAGCCAGAAGTTCGACTTGACGTTGCTCGCCATGATCTTGTCGTAGGCGTCTTCCGGCATCGTCGACATGGGCCCGAAGTAAGGATTGACCGCCGCGTTGCAGACGAGGATGTCGAGCCTGCCCCACCGCTCGACCGTGCGGCCGACGAGCGCCTCCAGCTGATCCTTGTGAGAGATGTTGCAGGCGACGACCATGGCCTCGCCGCCGGCCGCGCAGATGCCCTCCGCCACCGGCGCGCAGGCCTCCGCCTTGCGGCTGGAAACGACGATCCTGGCCCCGGCGCGCGCCATGCACTCGGCGATCGAGCGCCCGATGCCGCGGCTCGATCCGGTGATCACAGCCACCTTGCCGGATAGATCGAACAGCTCCCGCATGCCGAACCCCCGCGCTACCGCAGAGCGTCGTATCGGGCCAGACTATCCATGTCAGTCTCATAGTGCAAGTGACTATTGTCCAGCCTAGCCTTCGCAGAACCGTCGTGGGCCGACAATATCGTAATTGCTCACGATGCGGTGTATAGCCGCATGTCGTAGTCAGTTTCGTAAGAGAAGTAACTGGAGTAGCATGCGCGGCACTGGCGACGCCTCGGAACCATGTCCCGTGGAGAGAACCCATGACCGTTGAACGCTTCGACACGATCGTCATCGGAGCCGGCGTCGCCGGCCTGGGCGCGGCGGCGCTGCTCGCCAAGGATCACGGACAGCGCGTGCTCGTGCTGGAGCGCGCGCCGTTCATCGGCGGCCGCACGCTGTCGTTCGTCGGCAAAGGCGACAAGGTCCAGGTCGACGGGATCGAGCTGGACGCGGCGGGCTTTCGCAAGGCCCTGCCCTACGCCCACACCTATCTCGGCAAGTGCACGCCGGACATCGAGACGATCTTCGCGCGCGGCCTGCTCGACGGCCGCACCTTCGAAGCCGGCGGCCACGGGCTGTTCTGGGGCAATCAGAGCCGCGTCGCGTGCCTGATGCGCCATCTCGGCGTGAACCACGACCTGCCGCTCAACCGGGGCTTCGGCTTCGTCGAATGGCGGGGCGAGGACTCGCCGGGGACGATGTATCAGGTGGGCAAGGGCAAGCCCTATCAGTGGATGACGCCGGAGGGCTACGCGGCGACGATGGAGCAGCTGCGCGACATGAGCAAGGTCAGCTTCGCGGACATGGCGCGGCTGATGCGCACGACGCTCCAGAGCTGGCTCGAACAGCGGCACATGCACCCCGAGGCCTACGACTACATCAAGGTGCTGGCGGCCTCGCAGACGGCCCAGGCCGAGCCGGCGATGACGCCGGCCGGCGACTTCCTCGGCTACATGGCGATCGCCAAGGACATCCGCATGAATCTCGTCACCGGCTCGGTCGCGACAGCGGCGATGCCGGGCTGCATCGCCATTCCACAGCAGTTCGAGAAAGTCGTGCTCGCGCATGGCGGCCAGGTGCGGCGCGCCACGCGCGTGCGCCGCGTCGTCGTCGAGAGTGGCCGCGCGATCGGCGTCGACATCGATGCCGATGACAACGATTACGGCCAGACGCGGAGAATCGCGGCCGATGCGGTGATCTGCACGATTCCGCCGAAGTACATCTTTTCGGTCTTGCCCAAGGAGGCCTTTCCGCCGGAGTGGGTCGACCTGCTGCAGAAGCGATTCTGGGGCGCCGGGCTCCTCACGGGCTGGGCCGGAACGCGGCGGAGCCTGTGGGCCGAGGCGGGCATGGAAGACGCCAGTTTCATCTACATGCCGGGCGTCATCCGCGACGAGGGCTACATCGGCGCCGTCGACATGGTCATGTGCGATTTCACCGCCTGGGGCGACCACAACGCGCGGCGCGCGCCGCCGGGCAAGCACGACTTCCTGTTCTCGACCGCGCTCACCGACGAGGAGATGCGCACCCCCTCGCGCGTGAATCGCGTCGTCGAGCTGTGCGAGGCCTGGGCGCGCAAGGCCTTTCCGACCTGGGATCGCGACGTGGAATTCATCATGTGGTGCCCCTCGCCGGAGGCTTACGGCCTGTGGCGCCCGGTCGGCGAGCCGCGGCCCGACGTCAAGTCGCGATGGGTGGATGGCCTATATTTCGCCGGCGACCAGTACGGCGAGAGGCTGTGGGGCGGCGGCGTCGACGGCGCTTCGCTCTCGGCCGTGATGTGCGTCGATCGCATGTTCGGCGGCAATGCCGAGGACGCGATCTTCCCGCCGTTCCACCGCGGCTTGCCGCGCCTGGCGGCCTGAAGCGCCGATGCAAGCGGCAACGCCGCCCGCCGGCACGACCGAGATCCGCGCGGCGCATCGCTTCGACCTCGCGGCGCTCGAGCGATACATGGCCGAGCACCTGCCTCGCCTCTCGGGTCCCCTGGCGGTGCGCCAGTTCGAGGGCGGGCAGTCGAACCCGACCTTCCACGTCGCCGCCGCCGATCAAGCCTACGTGCTGCGCAAGAAGCCGCCGGGAAAGCTGCTGCCGTCGGCGCACGCGGTGGATCGCGAGTATCGCATCCTGCGCGCGCTCGCCGGCAGCGCGGTGCCGGTGCCGCACACGCGGCTCTTCTGCGCCGACGCCGCGGTGATCGGCACCGAGTTCTATCTGATGGACTACGTGCCGGGCCGCATCTTCGCGGATCCGCTGCTGCCCGGAATGGCGGCGGCCGAACGCCGCGCGATCTACGATTCGATGAACGCCACGCTGGCCGAGCTGCATCGGTTCGATTGGCGCGCGGCCGGGCTCGCCGATTTCGGCCGGAGCGAGAACTACGTCGCCCGCCAGATCGCGCGCTGGTCGCGGCAGTACGAGGATTCGAAGACCGGCGACGTGCCGGCCATGGAGAAGCTGCGGCACTGGCTCGAGCAGCGCATTCCCGCGGACGAGATCACCGCCATCGCACACGGCGACTTCCGGATCGGCAATCTCATCTTTGATCCGAGCGAGCCGCGCGTGGTCGCGGTGCTCGACTGGGAGCTGGCGACGCTCGGCCATCCGTTCGCGGACCTCGCCTACAACTGCCTCGCCTATCATTGGCCCGCGAAGCACGAGGTGGCGCCCGGCTTCGACGGCGTTGACATCGCCGCGCTCGGCATCCCATCGGAGGCGGAATACGTCGCCGCCTATGCGCGGCGCACGGGGCGCGATCCGGGCGCGGCGTTCACGTTCTTTCTCGCGTTCAGCCTGTTCCGCATCGCCGCGATCCAGCAGGGGGTCTATGCGCGTGCGCTCCAGGGCAACGCCAGTTCGGAGCGCGCCGCGAAATTCGGCGCCGCTTTCGCGATGACGGTCGAGCGCGCGTGGGCGCTGGTCGCCGCCCTTGGCGACGGCGAAGGGGGTTGAGCCGATGGATTTCGAATATTCGGACAAGGTCAAGGCGCTGCAGCGCAAGGTCGAAGACTTCATGGACCGCTACGTGCTGCCGGCGATCCCGCGCTGGTCGCGCGAGGTGGCGGAGGGAAGCGCGCATCCTCCGGTCATCGACGAACTGAAGGCGCTGGCCCGGTCCGACGGGCTGTGGAACCTCTTCCTGCCCGGCCTCGGCGCGGACGAGCCCGGCCAGCGCCTGACCAATCTCGAGTACGCGCCGCTGGCCGAGATCATGGGCCGCGTGCCGTGGGCGCCCGAGGCGTTCAACTGCAGCGCGCCCGATACCGGCAACATGGAAATCCTGCATCTGTTCGCGACGCCGGGGCAGAAGGAACGCTGGCTCGCGCCGCTGCTCGCCGGCGAGATCCGCTCGTGCTTCGCCATGACCGAGCCCGACGTGGCTTCGTCCGACGCCACCAATATCCAGACCCGCATCGAGCGCGACGGCGGCCACTACGTGCTCCACGGGCGCAAATGGTTCATCTCCGGCGCGGCCCACCCCAATTGCAGGTTCGCCATCGTGATGGGCCAGACCGATGCGAGCGCCGACGTTCACCGCCGGCAGAGCATGGTGATCGTGCCGCTCGACACGCCCGGCGTCGAGGTAATCCGCAACATCCCGGTGATGAACCATCTCTCGCCGGAGGGGCATTGCGAGATCGTCTTCCGCGGCGCGCGGGTGCCGGCGGCCAACCTCGTGCACGAGCCGGGCAGCGGCTTCGCGATCGCGCAGGCTCGGCTCGGGCCGGGCCGCATTCACCATTGCATGCGCTCGATCGGCCAATGCGAGTTGGCGCTCGCGCTGATGGCGGAGCGGGCGTCCGAGCGCAAGGCGTTCGGCCGCGCGCTCCATCAGCACGCCAACGTGGCCGACTGGATCGCACAGTCGCGCATCGAGATCGACCAGGCGCGGCTGCTGGTGCTCAAGACCGCGTGGCTCATCGACCGCAGCGGCAACAAGGCGGCGGCGAAAGAAATCGCGATGATCAAGGCGCTGGTGCCGCGCCTCCAGACCCAGGTCTGCGACCGCGCGATGCAGGTGTTCGGCGCGATGGGCTTGAGCCCGGATACGCCGTTGCCGATGCTCTGGACGCTGGGCCGCGTCTTGCGCATTGCCGACGGGCCGGACGAAGTCCATCTGCGCAGCGTCGCGCGCCAGGAGGTGGCGGCCGCGGCCGAGCGGCGCGGCGCCAACCTTCCCTACTTCGCCGCGGCGCAAGCGCGGTAGCCGCGTCGACGCGCGGCAGCTTCTCCCGCGGCGGTCGATCCAACATCCGTTCGAGATAGGCGCTCAGAACGCGGTGAATCCCGTTTTCCAGGAAGCTCATCCGGCCCGGCACGAAAAGCGATGACGCCATCGCCTTCTGCAGCGACGACACCATCTCGCGGTCCTCGGAAAGAACCAGCGCCAAGCAGCCGCGATAAACCTGCGTGCTCGGCGAAACCCGGCTCGGCGTCGCATTCTGCGGGAAAGAAACAGGTTTTCGAGGATCGTCCAGCTCGTCGTCGGCGTCACCGCCACATCACCAGCAGTTACTGTCCGTACGAGCGACGCTTGCAGAAACTGGCGAATGCGCGCACCGCGCCGCCCGGGTCGCGCACGAGGGGGCGGGTTCTCCCATGATACGGAAGGTCATGGAGTCGCCGGATTCGGCGATTTTTTCCGCGCGCGCGGCGCACAGCCGGACTGTCAGGAAGTGACGCCCCTTCTCGCGCGCGAACACGTCCGCGGAACTGCAGATTCGCTCGGCACATGGCTCGCCCGCATCGGCAGTTCGCAGGCCGATTCGGCGATCGACGCGAACCCGCCGTCCTCCTCGAAACGGACTTCGCCGCACGCTAGGCGGCGCCGGCCGATGCAGATTTCTTCGCCGCTCGAATTGCGCGC
>JAEULD010000253.1 GCA_016792765.1 Candidatus Odyssella sp. | reverse complement strand
TTTGATGACGAACGATTCGCCGTCGTAGCGGCGCAGATAGGGCAGCGCCTCGATCAGCGTGCGCGCGGTGCGCAGCCAGTGCTTCGTCTCGCCGAAATCGATCTCCGCCATTCCCGCCTGCTCCCAGGACCGTGCGCGCATTCGCGCGCCGCTGTTTATCAGCATCGGAGCGCGGCGGCGAGAGTTTCTGCGCGCCCTATGCCCGCGCCGTCCGCGCGAGCGCCACGAGCGCGTCGCGCGCCTCGGCGGGCGTGGCGATGCGGCGCTCGAAGACGAGGCGCGCGGTGCGGTTCTCGGCGCGGAGATCGAAGCCCTCGGGATCGATGCCGGTGAGGCGCCAAGCGGCCGCGGGCTGGCCGAGCAGGCGCGTGGCGTAGAGGCCGACCGCTTCGGCGTGATCATCGTTCATGTGCGCGACGATGCCGGCCTCGGCCTCGGCCAGCGCCGCGGCGGCGGAAACGTCGAGCAGCACGTCGGCGACGGCGAGGCCGCGCGCTCGCGCGAAGCCGCCGACGATGTGCGCGTCCGTCACCGTGGCCGCGAGAACGCGGAAATCGGGAAGGCCGGCGTAGAGCTCGGCCTTGGGATGGCGCCGCAGATAGCGCGCGCGGAGCGCCGGATCGTCGGCGCGCTCGGCACGGCCGCCCAGCGTGAGCCGCGCGCTGTCCATCGGATCGCCCTCGGCCCGGGGCGGCGCGGCGATCAGCAGCGAGAAGCGCGGATCGCGCGCGAGATTGCGCGTGTGCGCGGCGAGGCCCGAGAACAGGAAGACCGGCGCGCCGTCGAGCCGCGTCGCATAGCCGACGAACGACGCATAGGGCGCGCCGTCGGCGCCGACGGTGGCCAGCGTGGCGGTGAGCCCGGAGCGCAGCAGCGCGCGCGCCTGCGCGGCGGGCGCCGGATCGGCGGCGGGCGGAGGTTCGGCGCGGTTTGCGGCCTCGGACATTGCGATCGGCTCTCAGGGAACGAGACGGCGCCGCCCAGCTTGCGGCGCTTTCCGCCCGCGCGCAACAAAGCCGAAGATGACGGGAGGCGGGAAGTCGGGGAGGCGGCGAGAGGAAGAAGTCGGCCGCAAGATCGGCGAAAGCACTTCCCCGCCGTCCCGCTTTCGGCGAACTTCCGTCCTACTCCTCCAGCCGGAAGCGGATCGGCACGGTGGCGGCGGCGGCGACGGGGATGCCGGCGCGGCGCGCGGGCTCGAAGCGCCAGCGGCGCACCGCATCGACGGCCGAGGCGTCGAGCAGCCCGTGGCCGCTGCTCTTGGCGATGCCGACGCTCAGCGCCTCGCCGCCGGCGCCGACCTGGACCGCGAGCACCACCACGCCTTCCCAGCCCCGTTCGCGCGCGAGTTGCGGATAGCGCGGAATCGGATTGGCGGCGCTGCCGAAGCCGTAGCGCGGCGGCGTGGCGCCGTTCTCGGGCCCGGCGCCCGGCGCGGCATCGGCCGCCACGATCGGCACGGCGGCGGTTTGCGCGCGCGCTGCGGCACGCTCGCCGGCGCGCGGCGCCGCGGGCCCGGCGAGGCGCGGCGCGGCGACGGGCGGCGGCGGAATGCGCGCGGGCTTGCGCAGAGCGATCTCTTTCGCGCGCGGCGCCGGGGCGGCCGAGGCGGGCGAAGCCTCGCGCGCACGCACCGGCAGGCGCAACGCGAGCTCGTCGACCGGCGGCTTGGCGGTTTCGGGCGGCGGCGGCGACGGCGCCGCACGCGGCGGCGGCGGTGGCTGCGGCTCGGCGCGCGCCGCGCGCGGCGCATCGGGCGGCGGCGGCGGCGATGCTTCCGGCGCCGGGGCGGGCTTCGCGGGCGCGCCCCGCGCCGGCGAAGGGCCGCCGTGCAGCGGCCCCGCATTCGCGGCGCCGGCCATGCTGACGATCTCGACGCCGAGAAGAACGCCCGCCTTGGGCTGCGCGGGCCGCTCGATCCACAGCATCGCGGCGAGGCCGGCATGCGCGGCCAGCGAGACCCCGAGCGCAGGCGCGAGCCACGAGCGCCGCGGGCGCTGCCGATCCGCCTTGGATGCGTCGTCTTGCCGGAACTCCACCACCCGATCCGCTCCGTTTGCGCCAGAAGTTCGTGGCCTCGGGCCACGAACGACTGCGTCACCGCAAACGGTGCTCCGTCCCGCTTCCGCACCCCGGGAAACGGCGGGTGACGCCCGAGGCGGTCGGTCTCCTGGCTCGCGGGTCGTAGCCGTCTCGGCCGGCCTTCCCGAAGAACGATCCGCCCGGATCGTCCGACAGTGGCTGTGCTCTGGCCGAGGGCTCGCCGCTCACAGTTGCGGGGGCAGCCGCGGAATCTCACCGCGTTCCCAGTAACCTCCGCCTGCGGAGGTCACCGCCTCGGGCGAAATCCTCGGGCACGGGGGCGACAGAGTCAATCGGCGGCCCCGGCGGCTCCGCCGCGCATGAAATACCTGCGCCGACCCCCCTGGCCACGCGCGCGGCGGCGACTATGTTCTGCCGCGCGCCGGGCCGGCAACGGCGGCGCAATTCGGGGCTCAGGACAGGTCGGGAACACCGGCGCCGTTCGTCGATGCGCCGGCGCCCTTGTCGCGAGACAAAGGAGACGCGCCTTGACGAGCCTCGACCCGCGCCGGCGCTGGCTGGCCCTGATGGTGCTGTGCCTCGGCGACCTGATGATCGTGCTCGACACGACGATCGTGAACGTGGCGCTGCCCTCGATCCGCACCGACCTCGCCTTCACCGAGACGTCGCTGGTATGGGTCGTCAACGCCTACATGCTGACCTTCGGCGGCTTCCTGCTGCTCGGCGGGCGGCTCGGCGACCTGTTCGGGCAGCGGCGCGTGTTCCTCGTCGGCATCGCGATCTTCACCGCCGCCTCGCTCGGCTGCGGCCTCGCCGCCACGCAGGGCACGCTCATTGCCGCGCGGGCGGTGCAGGGCTTGGGCGGCGCCGTGGTCTCCGCGGTGGCGATGGCGCTGATCGTCAACCTCTTCACCGAGCCTGCCGAGCGCGCGAAAGCGATGGGCATCTTCGGCTTCGTGATGGCGGGCGGCGGCTCGGTCGGCGTGCTGCTCGGCGGCGTGCTGACGGCCGCGTTCGACTGGCACTGGATCTTCCTCGTGAACCTGCCGATCGGCGGCGCCGTGTTCGTGCTGTGCCTCTGGCTGCTGCCGGCCGGGGCGGGATCGGCGGGCGGCGCGCGGCTCGACCTCGCCGGCGCCGCGACCGTGACGGCCTCGCTGATGCTGGCCGTCTACGGCATCGTGAACGGCAACGACGCCGGCTGGGCCTCGGGGCAGACGCTCGGCCTGATCGGCGGCGCGGGCGCGCTGTTCGCGCTGTTCCTCGCGATCGAGGCGAAGGTGCCGGCGCCGCTGATGCCGCTCGGCCTTTTCCGCCGCCGCAATCTCGCCACCGCCAATGCGGTGGGCGTGCTCTGGGCCGCGGCGATGTTCGCCTGGTTCTTCATTTCGGCGCTGTATCTCCAGCTGGTGCTCGGCTACGGCCCGCTCGACGTGGGTTTGTCGTTCCTGCCGGCCAACCTCGTCATGGCCGCGTTCTCGCTCGGGCTGTCGGCGAAGCTCGTGATGCGCTTCGGCCTGCGCGGGCCGATCGCCTGCGGCATGGCGCTGGCCGCGGCGGGCCTGTTCCTGTTCGCGCTCGCGCCGGTGGGCGGGAATTTCTGGCTGCACGTGCTGCCCGGGATGCTGCTGCTCGGGCTCGGCTGCGGGATGGCGCTGAACCCCGTTCTGCTCGCCGCGATGGGCGACGTGGATCCCAAGGATGCCGGGCTCGCCTCGGGCGTCGCCAACACCGCGTTCATGATGGGCGGCGCGCTCGGCCTCGCGGTGCTCGCCAGCCTCGCCGCGGCGCGGACCGCGAGCCTGGCGGCCGGCGGCGCCCCCGCGCTCGACGCGCTCAACGGCGGCTACCGCGCGGCGTTCGGATCCGGCGCCGTCTTCGCCGCCGCGGCCGCTCTGCTCGCGCTTGCAGTGCTGCGGCCGCGCGCGCCGGCGACTTGAGTTATGCCGGAGCGGCGCGGCGGGTCAGCGCGAAAACGAAGATCGCCGCGGTGACGAACATGACGAGGCTGTAGATGGCCGGTGCGAACGAGGTCTGCGGCATTTTGAGCACATTGAGCGCGACGTAGATCGCGAGCGCGCCGTTGTGGATGCCGATCTCCATCGCGATGCCGATGGCCTGGCGCGGCGGCAGCCGCAGAACGAGCGGCGCCGCATAGCCCACCGCGAGGCTGATCACGTTGAACGCCAGGCAGGCGAGCCCGACCGCGGCCAGCGCGGGAAGGAGTATCTTCCAGTTCTCGCCGATCGCGCCGGCGACCAGGAGCGCCAGGAACAGGACGGCGAAGATGCGGATCGGCCGCTCCATGGCCGCCGCGAAGCGCGGCGCCCGGCCGCGCAGGATCATGCCGATCACGACCGGGAGCACGATGATCGCGGCCACCTCGACGATCTTGCCGACCGGCGGCGGAATGTACTGCCCGCGCCCCAGGAAATGATCGAGCGACCAGTTGACGACGAACGGCAGCCACAGCAGCGACAGCGCGCTGTTGATCGCCGTGAGCGTGATGTTGAGCGCAACGTCGCCGCGCGCGAGGTGGCTGAAGATGTTGGCCGTGGCGCCGCCCGGCGAGGCCGCGAGCAGCATGAGGCCGACGGCGAGTTCCGGCGGAAGCGCGAACAGCTTGGCGCAGGCGAACGCCGCGGCCGTGAGCACGACCATCTGCAGCAGCAGGCCCGCGATCACGGCGCGCGGATAGACCGCGACCCTCCGGAAGTCGTCGAGCGTCAGGCTGAGGCCCAGCCCCAGCATGATGACGCCGAGCGCCACCGGCAGCAGGATGTTCGTGATCGCCGTCGCTTCCATACGGAACTCCCCCGCGGGGAGCGTAGCGTCAATCGCCGCACCGCGCACGCCCGAGATATACTTGCACAAACCTACCCATAGCCTCGTTGCGGAAAACCCTCTATCATATTCGTCGGAGGGAATTTGATGCGGGTGGTCCGGCACCTGTTCGTCTCGCTGATGATCGCCGCGGTGGTCGCGGGCGGCATGCCGCTGTCGCTGGCGCTCGGGTGCATTCCGCGCGCGGCAGAGGCTGCGGCGCCGTGCGAGCACGGCGGCTGCGACGAACCGGAAGCGTCGGATACGGATTGCATCTGCATCCACTATCCGGCGCCGCACGCGCCCGGCTCGCTGGCCGTGTTCGAAATTCCCCAGCCCATCGTCGCGCCCGTCGCGCTGTCGGACATCGAGCCGGCGCCGCCGGCGTTCGTTCCGGCGCGCGCCGACGCGCCCGACCCGCCCCCGCCCCGTTCGGGCCCGCGACGCGCCTAGGCCGCGGGATTGCCCGTGGCCAGTGCCGTGCCCGGCCTTGCGCCGGGGCGGATCGGCGCCGCATGCGGCGGCGCTTCTCAAAACGGGGTTGAGAAATGATTACGGGTACGTGCAGTGCCGTGCGCGCCGGTTTCGGCCGGCGGGGCGGCTGAAGCATGGCGGGTGCACAGGACTTGCCGGTCGTCGACGTGCGGGCGATCCGGACCGCCAAGACGCTGATCGAGCGCCATGGCGATGGGGCGCTGGCCTTTTCCGAGACGCAGGCGGAACGCCTGAGCAAGGACGGTTGCCAGGAAAGCGCCGACGAGTGGAAGGCGGTCGGCGCGGCGATCCGGCAGCTGACCGCCGGACTTCGGAGACGCTGAACGAAGCGGATCTCCGGGCGGCGCGCCGGGCTTTGAAACGGCGCGCCGCCGCCCTATTTGCAGAGCGACCGATGCCTTGCCGCAGGCTTCCGGGGCCCCCGGATAAGCTGCGGTAAACCTTTATAAATCCCTCGTAAGCGTATATTTTCGACGCAATTCCGCCGGATTGGCGGCGTATGCGCCGGCCCGCCCTTGGCGAAGGCGGGGCGGCGAAACAACAACAAAGCGGTCTCCCATGCGACACACGATCGCCCTGGTCGACGACGACAAGAACATCCTCACCTCCGTGTCGATGGCGCTCGAGGCCGAGGGCTTCAACGTGCGCTCCTACAGCGACGGCGCCGAGGCGCTCGCCGGCCTCGCGCAGCGCCCGGCCGATCTCGCGATCCTCGACATCAAGATGCCGCGCATGGACGGCATGGAGCTGCTCGGCAAGCTGCGCACGCAATCGCGCATGCCGGTGATCTTCCTCACCTCCAAGGACGACGAGATCGACGAGGTGCTCGGCCTGCGCATGGGCGCCGACGACTACATCACCAAGCCGTTCAGCCAGCGCCTCCTGATCGAGCGCATTCGCGCCGTGCTGCGCCGCGCCGAAACCGGCGAGGACGGCGCCAAGCCGGGCAAGGAGAAGACGATCGTCCGCGGCGAGCTGGTAATGGACCCCGAGCGGCACCTGTGCACCTGGAAAGGCGCGCCGGTCTCGCTGACCGTCACCGAGTTCCTGATCCTGCAGTCGCTGGCGGCGCGGCCCGGCCACGTCAAGTCGCGCGACCAGCTGATGGACGCCGCCTACGGCGAGAACGTGTACGTCGACGACCGCACCATCGACAGCCACATCAAGCGGCTGCGCAAGAAGTTCAAGATCGTCGACGACGCGTTCGACAAGATCGAGACGCTCTACGGCATCGGCTACCGCTACAGCGAAAGCTGAGCCCGGGCCGGCCGGGCGGGGGATGATGGACGCCGCCGACCGCAAGGAGACGGAGACGACGGCCGCAGCGGCCGAAGCGCCGAGCCGGAGCCGGCGCGGCGAGCCCGACAGCGCGGCGCGGCGCGCGCAGGCCGAGGCGCAGGCGGCGGCGCCGCGCAAGCAGCGGCGGTTCTCGCGCCTGTCCGTGCGCATCATGGCGCTCAGCATCTTCCCGGTGGCCACGATCTTCGGCGGCCTGCTCTACGTGGGCGCCTACGAGCGCAGCCTCGTCGAGGCCGAGCTCAGCGCCCTCTCGGCGCAGGCGCGCCTGTTCGCCGGCGCCATCGCCGAGAGCGCGATCACGCCCGGCGCGCCCGACGAGCGGCGCATCGACGTGACGCTCGCCAGCGGCGTGATGCGGCAGCTCGCCGGCGCCACCAACGCCCGCGCGCGGCTGTTCGACCGCGACGGCCGCATGCTCGTCGACACCCGCGCGCAGCGCGCCTACGGGCCGATCCGCGAGGAGGAGCTTCCCACCGAATCGACCGGCCGCTGGTTCACCGACAACGTCGTGGCGCTCTACGAGTGGTTCTTCAACCTGCTCGCGCGCGACCGCGAATCGGTGCCCTATTACCGCGAACGGCCCGACGAGAGCGCGACCGACTATCCCGAAGTTCAGACGGCGCTGGCCGGCGAGCCGAAAAGCTTCATCCGCCGCACCGACAGCGGCGAGTACGTGCTGTTCTTCGCCGCGCCGGTGCAGCGCTACAAGAACGTTGACGGCGCGCTCCTGCTGTCGGCCTCGACGCACGAGATCGCGCGCTCGGTGCGCCAGGTGCGGCTCGACATCCTGCGCATCATCGCGGTCGTGACCGTGTTCACGATCATGATGGCGTTCTGGCTCGGGCGCTCGATCGCGCGGCCGATCAACCGGCTGGCCTCGGCCGCCGACCAGATGCGGCGCAGCAAGTCGCGCGACGTCGCGATCCCCGATTTCACCGAGCGCGAAGACGAGATCGGCGACCTCTCCGCGGCGCTCAACGACCTCACCAACGACCTCTGGCGCCGGCTCGACGCGATCGAGAGCTTCGCCGCCGACGTGGCGCACGAGATCAAGAACCCGCTCGCCTCGATGAAGAGCGCGATCGAGACCGTCTCGCGCATCAAGGACCCGCAGAAGCAGCAGCGGCTGCTCGACATGGTGCGCGAGGACGTGGAGCGGCTCGACCGGCTCATCACCGACATCTCGCGCGCCTCGCGGCTCGATTCGGAGCTGTCTCGACTGAAGCTCTCGACGGTCGACCTCGGCCGCATCCTCGGCGCCCTTGCCGACATCCGCAACACCGCGGCCGCGGCCGCGCCCGGACGCCCCACCGTGCGGCTCGTGCTGCCGGCGCGCGACCGCCTGATCGCGCGCGCCGACGAGGACCGGCTGGTGCAGGTGCTGCAGAACATCCTCGGCAACGCCGAGAGCTTCAGCCCGCCGGGCGGCGTCATCGCCATCACCGGCGGCAGCGAAGCCGGCATGACGCGCATCGCCATCGACGACCAGGGCCCCGGCATTCCGCCCGGCAAGGAGAAGGACATCTTCCGCCGCTTCTACACCGAGCGCCCGGCCGGCGAGAAATTCGGCACGCATTCCGGGCTCGGCCTCTCGATCTCGCAGCAGATCGTGGAGGCCATGGGCGGCTCGATCCACGCCGAGAACCTGCGCCGGCCCGACGGCGGCGTGGCCGGCGCGAGGTTCGTGATCAGGCTGCGACGGTCGGCGTGAACCCGCCCTCCGGCGCTACTTGCCCAGCGCCACGACAAGCACGAGCGGGAGCAGCAGGAATCCGATGAACGTGGAGAGCACGACGACGCCGGCGACGGCGGCCGGATCGCGCCCGTGCACCTGCGCCCAGAGATAATTGAACACCGCGGCCGGCATCGCGCTTTGGATGATGAGCACCCCGCGCGCCGCACCTTCGAGCCCGAACAGCATCGCCACGAGCAGGCCGCCGGCGAACCCGACCCCGAGCCTGAGCAGCGCCACGACGAGGCTCGCCTTCATCTTCCCGAATTGGAGGCGCTGCAGCGAGACGCCGAGCGCCAGCAGCATCGCCGGCACCGCGATTCCGCTCAGCGTCTCGAGCGCGCTGGCGACGAACTTGGGCGGCGGCACGCCGGCGCCCATCGAGGCGAACGCGATGACGAGCGCGTAGATCACCGGCGTCTTGAACAGGACCCAGGGCGAGAAGCGGCCGGCCGAGATCATCTGCCCGACCGTCATGTTGACGACCGAGCTGACCGCGAA
>JAEULD010000252.1 GCA_016792765.1 Candidatus Odyssella sp. | reverse complement strand
CGCGCACCCTAGCCGCTTTCGCGGCCGCTCCGTTCCTTCCGCAATTTCGTCCAATAGGCGAGCCGCTTCTTGATCTCGCGCTCGAAGCCGCGCTCGGCGGGTCGGTAGAAGTCGCGGCGCGCCATGCCGTCCGGGAAATAGTTCTGGCCCGAGAAGGCTTCCTCGGCGTCGTGGTCGTATTCGTAGCCCTTGGCGTAGCCGAGGTCCTTCATCAGGCGCGTGGGGGCGTTCAAGATGTGCTTGGGCGGCATCAGCGAGCCGGTCTCGCGCGCAGCGCCTTGCGCCTGGCCGAACGCCACATAGCCGGCGTTGGATTTGGGCGCGGTGGCCAGATAGAGCACGACCTGGGCGATCGCCAGTTCGCCCTCGGGCGAGCCGAGCCGCTCGAACGCCTCCCAGCCGGCGATGGCCTGGGCGAGCGCGGCGGGATCGGCCATGCCGATGTCTTCCACCGCGAAGCGCACCAGGCGGCGGGCGATATAGTGCGGGTCTTCGCCGCCGGCGAGCATGCGCGCGAGCCAGTAAAGCCCCGCATCGGCATCGGAGCCGCGCAGCGATTTGTGCAGCGCGCTGATGAGGTTGTAGTGGCTTTCTTCGGCCTTGTCGTAGAGCGGCGCGCGGCGCTGGACGAGCGAAACCAGGTGCGCCGTGTCGAGCGGCGCCTTGGGTTTCGCCTCCCAGATCGCCTCGGCGAGGTTCAGCATGTAGCGCCCGTCGCCGTCGGCGAGCGCCAGCAGCGTCTGGCGCGCATCCGGGTCGAGCGGCAGCCTCTTGCCCTCCTCCGCCTCGGCGCGCGCCAGGATCTTCTCGAGGGCCGCGGCGTCGAGCCGGTTCAGCACGAGCACGCGGCAGCGCGAAAGCAGCGCGCCGTTCAGCTCGAACGACGGGTTCTCGGTGGTGGCGCCGATCAGCGTGATCGTGCCGTCTTCGACCACCGGCAGGAACGCGTCCTGCTGCGCCTTGTTGAAGCGGTGGATCTCGTCGACGAACAGCAGCGTGCCGCGGCCCATCGCGCGCCGCTCGCGCGCCGCGTCGAACACCTTCCGGAGTTCGGCCACGCCCGAGAACACGGCCGAGAGCGGCTCGAAATGCAGGTCGGACACCTCGGCCAGGAGGCGCGCGATCGTCGTCTTGCCGGTGCCGGGCGGGCCCCAGAATACGATCGAGGCGAGGTGCCGCGCCGCGATCATGCGTCCCAGCGGCCCCTCGGGACCGAGCAGGTGATCCTGCCCCACCACCTCGTCGAGGCGCTTCGGGCGCAGCCGGTCGGCGAGCGGCTTCGGCGCCGACGCTTCGAACAGGCTCGGGGTCGCCTTCGGCTTCAGGGCTGCGCCTTCACTGCTGATAGAGGACGATGCGGAACACGTTGCCGTCGCGCACGCCGACGATCTGCCATGCGCCCTGCGCCCGCGTCATCGCCGCGCGCAGCTCCTCGGCCGAGTTGACGTTCTCGCCGTTGATCTGCACGACGACGTCCTTTGCGCGGAAGCCGCGCCTTGCCGCGGCGCTGCCGGGCTGCACCTTGACGACGACGACGCCGCGATTGACGCCGCGCACGCCGAGCTGCTCGGCCACGCCCGGCGAGAGCTTCACGACGGCCGCGCCCGCGAGCGGATGATTGCCGGCGAGCGTGGTGGCGTTCTCGATCTCGCCCGCCGCCGCCGCTTCGCGCAGCTCCACCTCGATCTCGCTCGTCTCCCTGCCGCGCACCGTGGTGAGCTTGACCTTGCCGCCGACCGGCATGGTCGCGAGCCGGAAGCGGAGATCCTGGATGTCGTTCACGTCGCGGCCGTTGATCTTGAGGATCACGTCGCCGACCTTGATGCCGGCATGGGCGGCCGGGCTGTCGGGCTGCACCGTGCTGACGATGACGCCGCCGATGCGCTCGAGGCCGCGCGCGCGGGCGATGTCGGCCGTCACGTCCTGTCCGCCGATGCCGAGCGTCGGCCGCGCGATGCGACCGGTCGTGAGCGCGGCGCGCACGACGGCGCCGACCATGTTCGACGGGATCGCGAAGCCGATGCCGACATTGCCGCCCGAGCGCGAGAGGATCGCCGTGTTGATGCCGGCGAGCTTGCCGTCGAGCGTCACGAGCGCGCCGCCGGAATTGCCGGGGTTGATCGGCGCGTCGGTCTGGATGAACGAGCGGAAATCCGCGATGCTGACCGAGGTGCGCGCCACGGCCGAGACGATGCCGCTGGTGACGGTCTGGCCGACGCCGAACGGATTGCCGATCGCGAGCACGAGATCGCCCACCTCAACCTCGTCGGAATCGCGCAGCTCGAGGAAAGGCAGCTTCTCGCCCTTGGCGTCGACCTGCAGCACCGCCAGATCGGTGCGCTCGTCGGAGAGCAGCAGCTTCGCGGTGAAGGTGCGCTTGTCGTTGAGGATGACGTCGATCGTCCCGCCGCTCTTGACCACGTGGTGGTTGGTGACGACGAGGCCGTTCTCGCGCAGGATCACGCCCGAGCCCACCGCGCCGTTGTCGGGCCGCGGCTGGCCCTCGTCTTCGCCGAAGAAGCGGCGATAGAACGGATCGGCGTAGAGCGGGTTCTGCGCCTGCTGCTGCGGCGCGCGGATGCGGATGTTGACGACGGCCGGGGCCACGCGCTTGACCACCGGCGCGAACGACAGGCGGATCTGCTGCTGCGATTGCGGCACGGAGACTTCGGCGCGCGCGGCGAGCGGCGCCGAAATCGCGAGAACGAGGGCCAGGGCGGCGCTGCGCGCGATCATCGTAGGGGCCTCCGGAATACGGGTTCGCCCTCCGCCCCCCGAGCGGGCGGAGGCGCGCTCTTTCTATAGCGCAAATCGGGGCAAAATTGACGAGGACCGGGAACGAAAAAGCGGCCCTTTCGGGGCCGCCTATCGTCGGAGCCGGGTGCCGGGCGCGCCTCAGGCGGCCGCGGGCTGCGCCGCTTCGGCCTCCTGCTTCGCCTCGGGCTTCGGCCCGCTGTCGAGGCCCTTGGCGGCCGGGTCGCGGTCGACCAGCTCGATCACCGCGGCGGGCGCCGCGTCGCCGAAGCGGAAGCCGGCCTTCAGCACGCGCGTGTAGCCGCCCTTCCTCTCCTTGTAGCGCTCGGCGAGCGCCGTGAAGAGCTTGTCGGTGAGCTTCGCGTCCTTGAGCACGGACAGCGCCTGGCGCCGCGCGTGCAGGCCGCCGCGCTTGCCGAGCGTGATCAGCCGCTCGACGATCGGGCGAAGGTCTTTCGCCTTCGGCAGCGTCGTCGAGATCTGCTCGTGCTTGATGAGCGCCGCCGCCATGTTCGCGAACATGGCCTTGCGGTGCGGGGTGGTGCGGTTCAGCTTGCGGCCGCGGAGACGGTGGCGCATTTCAGACTCCAGTATTCAAAGGCGGAACGGCGATGCCGGCCGCGGGCCTCAGTATGGTTCCTCGAGACGCTTGGCCAGATCCTCGATGTTCTCGGGCGGCCAGCCGGGGATTTCCATGCCGAGATGCAGGCCCATCTGCGCCAGCACCTCCTTGATCTCGTTGAGCGACTTGCGGCCGAAGTTCGGCGTGCGCAGCATCTCCTGCTCGGTCTTCTGGACGAGGTCGCCGATGTAGATGATGTTGTCGTTCTTGAGGCAGTTCGCCGAGCGCACCGAGAGCTCGAGCTCGTCGACCTTGCGCAGCAGATTGCGGTTGAACGGCAGATCGCCCTCTTTCTTCTCCGCCGTGATCTCCTTCGGCTCCTCGAAGTTGATGAACATCTGGAGCTGGTCCTGGAGGATGCGCGCCGCGTAGGCGACGGCGTCTTCGGGCGACACGGTGCCGTTGGTCTCGAGCGCGATCGAGAGCTTGTCGAGATCGGTCTGCTGGCCGACGCGGGCGTTGTCGACCTTGTAGGAGACCTTGCGCACCGGGCTGAAGATCGCGTCGATCGGGATGAGGCCGATCGGCGCGTCGGTCGTGCGGCCCTGGCCGGCGGGGACGTAGCCCTTGCCGTTCTCGACCGTGAGCTCCATGCGCACGTCGGCGGCCTTGTCGGCGTGGAACAGCACGAGATCGGGGTTGAGGATCTCGATGTCGTGCGGCAGCTCGATGTTGCCGGCCTTGACGTCGCCGGCGCCCTTGTGGCGCAGCGTCATCTTCTTCGGGCCGTCGCCGTGCAGGCGCAGCGCGAGCTGCTTGATGTTCAGCACGAGGTCGGTCACGTCCTCGCGGACGCCGGGGATCGACGAGAATTCGTGCAGCACGCCCTCGATCTGGATCGAGGAGACGGCGGCGCCCTGCAGCGACGACAGGAGGATGCGGCGCAGCGCGTTGCCGAGCGTCATGCCGAAGCCGCGCTCCAGCGGCTGCACGATGATCGTCGCCTGGCGCTTGGGGTCGCCGCCGGGCTCGGTCACCAGGCCCTTCGGCTTGATGAGCGCACTCCAGTTCTTCTGAATGACGTTCATGACCTTGTCTCGTCCTCCCGGCGCGGACGCCGGGCTTGATCGCGGGAAACTTCCGTCGGCCCGTCGGGCGGGCTCAGACGCGCCGGCGCTTCCGCGGCCGGCAGCCGTTGTGCGGGATCGGAGTCACGTCCTTGATCGACATGATCGTGAAGCCGACCGACTGCAGCGCGCGCAGCGCCGATTCGCGGCCGGCACCCGGGCCCTTCACCAGCACGTCGAGCGTCTTGACGCCGTGCTCCATCGCCTTGCGGCCCGCATCCTCGGCCGCCACCTGCGCCGCGAACGGCGTGGATTTGCGCGAGCCCTTGAAGCCCTGCGAACCCGCCGTCGACCAGGCGATCGTGTTGCCCTGGGCGTCGGTGATCGTGATCATCGTGTTGTTGAAGCTCGCGTTCACGTGCGCGACCGCGGTGCTGATGTTCTTGCGTTCGCGGCGGCGGACTCGCGCCGCGGGCGTCGCGGCGGCAGCGGCGGGTTTTTCGGCCATGGTTCCTCGAAAGGGCTCGCGCCCGGTTCTGTCGGTTGGTGCGGATTACTTCTTGGTCGCGATCTTCTTGCCGGCGATGGCGCGGCCGCGGCCCTTCCGGGTGCGCGCGTTCGTGTGCGTGCGCTGGCCGCGGACCGGCAGGCCCTTCCTGTGGCGCAGGCCGCGGTAGCAGCCGAGATCCATCAGCCGCTTGATGTTCATCGCGACTTCGCGGCGGAGATCGCCTTCCACCTTGTGCTCGCGGTCGATGATCTCGCGGATGCGCACGACCTCGTCTTCGGTCAGCTGCGAGACGCGTTTGGCGAGCGGCAGGCCCGCCTTCTCCATGATCTGGCCGGCGAGCGCCGGGCCGATGCCATGGATGTATTGAAGGGCGATGACCACCCGCTTCGCCGTGGGGATATTGACGCCAGCAATACGCGCCAAAGTGCGCACTCCTCTTTCGGTCTTACTTCGATGTTCGAGATCGCTTGCCGAGGGCCTCGCCCGCGCCATCCGCCGGGGATTTCGCGCAAACGCCAACTGGCCCCGGGAGCCCCGCTCCAAGAGCGGCGGGATTATAGGGGCCGGTCCTTATCTGTCAACGGCTTAGCCCTTGGTTACGATCCCCTCCAGCTGTTTCGTCACGTCGTCGATGGGCGCCATGCCGTCGACGGATTCGAGGCGCCCGGCCTTCGCGTAATAGGGCAGGATCGGCTGCGTCTGCTCGCGATAGACGACGATGCGCTTCTTGAGCGTCTCCGCATTGTCGTCCGCGCGCACGGCGCCGCCGGCCGCTACCGTCTCCCGCGCGCGTTTGTCGATGCGCGCGAACAGCGCCTGCTCGTCGACCTTCATCTCGATGATGTGGTCGAGCTTCCAGCCGCGCTTTTCCATCATTTGATCCAAGGACTTGGCCTGGGCGACCGTGCGCGGGAAGCCGTCGAGCACGAAGCCCTGCTTCTGCACGTCGGGCTGGCCGATGCGCTCGGCGATCACGCCCACCACCACGTCGTCCGGCACCAGCTGTCCGGCCTCCATGATGGCCTTGGCCTTCTTGCCGACGTCGGTGCCCGCGGCCACGGCGGCGCGCAGCATGTCTCCCGTCGAGAGCGGGATGACGCCGTATTTTTCCTTGAGCCGCGCGGCCTGCGTTCCCTTGCCGCACCCCGGCGGGCCCAGGAGGATCAGGTTCATTTCTTGGCCCCTTTGAGCCGGGACTTCTTGATGAGTCCCTCGTATTGGTGCGCGAGCAGGTGGCCCTGGATCTGGGCCACGGTATCCATCGTGACCGAGACCGCGATCAGCAGCGAGGTGCCGCCGAAATAGAGCGGTATCGAGAAGCTGCTGGTGAGCACCTCGGGCAGCGCGCAGACGAAGGCGAGATACGCCGCGCCCACCACCGTGATGCGCGTCAGCACGTAGTCGAAATAGTCGGCGGTGGGCTTGCCGGGTCTGATGCCGGGAACGAAGCCGCCGTATTTGCGCAGGTTCTCGGCGGTGTCCTGCGGGTTGAACACGATCGCCGTGTAGAAGAACGCGAAGAACACGATCATGAGCACGTAGACGCTCATGAACAGGATCGAGCCGCGGCCGAAATAGACGTTGAGCGCGTTGAGCCACTCCGGCCCCGCCCCGCCCTGGCCCGAGAAGCCGGCCAGCGTCGCCGGCAGCAGCAGCAGCGAGCTCGCGAAGATCGGCGGGATCACGCCCGACGTGTTGAGCTTCAGCGGAATGAACGAGCTCTCGCCGGCGGTCATGCGGTTGCCGACCTGGCGCTTCGGATACTGCACCACGACGCGGCGCTGCGCGCGCTCGACGAAGACCACGAACGCGATCACCGCGACCGCGAACACCATGAACACCACGATCGTGATCGGCGAGAGCGAGCCCTTGCGCCCCATCTCGAAGATCTGGCCGAACGAGGCCGGCAGCGTCGCCACGATGCCGGCGAAGATGATCAGCGAGATGCCGTTGCCGACGCCGCGCGCGGTGATCTGCTCGCCGAGCCACATCAGGAACATCGTGCCGCCGACCAGCGTGATGACGACGGTGGCGCGGAAGAACACGCCGGGGTCCGCGACCACGGCGCCGGTGCTGCTCGTCGCCGCCTCGAGGCCGATCGCGATGCCGTAGGCCTGCACCGCGCACAGCACGACCGTGAGGTAGCGCGTGTATTGGTTGATCTTCTTGCGGCCGGCGTCGCCCTCCTTGCGGAGCGCCTCCATCTTCGGCGAGACCGCCGTGAGCAGCTGGATGATGATCGATGCCGAGATGTACGGCATGATGTTGAGCGCGAAGATCGTCATGCGCTCGACGGCGCCGCCGGCGAAGACGTTGAGGTAGCCGAGGATGCCCTGCGCCTGCTGCGCGAACAGGTCGGCGAAGACCTGCTGGTTGATGCCCGGAATCGGAATGTAGGTGCCGAGACGATAGACGAGCAGCGCGCCCAACGTGAACCAGATGCGCTTCTTGAGATCCGTCGCCTTGCCGAAGGCGGCGAAGCTCATGTTGGCGGCAACGCGGTCCGCAGTGGCCATGCCGGTTCCGATCTCGCGCTAGGGCTCGCTCGCGGCCGTCAGGCCGCGCGCTTCGACTTGGGCTTGAGCTTGCCTTCGGGCTTGGGCTTCTGCGGCAGCAGCGTGACCGAGCCGCCCGCCTTCTCCACCGCCGCCACCGCGCTCTTGGACGCGCGCGTGACCGTGATCTTGATCGCCGCCTTGATCTCGCCGTCGCCCAACAGGCTGATGCCGTCGCGCGGATAGGTGAGCACGCCGGCCGCCACCAGCGCCGCGGCGTCGATCGGCTCGCCGGCCCGGAGCTTGCCGGCGTCGATGAAGGCCTGGATCTTGCCGACGTTCACCGGCGCGTATTCGGGCTTGAAGATGTTGACGAAGCCGCGCTTCGGCAGGCGGCGGAATAGCGGCATCTGGCCGCCCTCGAAGCCGTCGAGGCGCACGCCGGTACGCGCGGTCTGGCCCTTCTGGCCGCGGCCCGACTGCTGGCCCTTGCCCGAACCCAAGCCGCGGCCGAGCCGCGTGCGCTTGATGTGCGCGCCGGGATTATCGCGGATCTCGTTGAGCTTCATGACGAAAATGCCTTTCATTTCGCCCGGCGCGCCGGGCGCCCGCTTACTTAGGCAGCGGGCTCGACCTTTACCAGATGCTTCACTTTCTCGACCATGCCGCGCACCGCGGGCGTATCCTCGAGCACGCGGGCGCGGTTGAGCTTGTTGAGGCCGAGGCCGACCAGCGTCTCGCGCTGATCGTGGCGCCGGCCGATCGGGCTGCCGATCTGCGTGACCTTGATCTTTCCGCCTTTGGCCATGGCTATTCCTTCGCCTCTTTCGTCTCGGCCTGGCCGCGGCGGCCGATGATCTCGGACACCTTGCGGCCGCGCCGCGCCGCGATCTCGCGCGGCGACTGGATGTGCTGCAGCGCGTCGAACGTGGCCTTGATCATGTTGTGCGGGTTCGAGGTGCCGACCGACTTCGCGACCACGTCGTGGACGCCCAGGCACTCGAAGATCGCGCGCATCGGGCCGCCGGCGATGATGCCGGTGCCCGGCGGCGCCGCGCGCACGACGACGCGGCCCGCGCCGAAGCGGCCCTTCTGGTCGTGATGCAGCGTGCGGCCCTCGCGCAGCGGGATGCGGATCATGTGCCGCTTGGCCTGGTCGGTGGCCTTGCGGATCGCCTCCGGCACCTCTCTTGCTTTCCCGGTGCCGTGTCCGACCTTGCCCTTCTGGTCGCCGACGACGACGATCGCCGCGAAGCCGAAGCGCTTGCCGCCCTTGACCACCTTGGCCACGCGGTTGATGCCGACGAGCTTTTCCTTGAGCTCGCCGTCTTCCCGGTCGGGCTGCTCGCGTGTTCTGTCTCGCGCCATGACGTTGTTCCCTGCTCGATCCGTTAGAAGGACAGGCCGGCTTCGCGCGCGGCATCCGCCAGCGCCTTGACCCGTCCGTGATAGATGAACCGCCCGCGGTCGAAGACGACCGCGTCGATCTTCTTCTCCTTCGCGCGCTCGGCGATGAGCTTGCCCACCGCCTTGGCCGCCGCGATGTCGGCGCCGCCCTTGACCGCGCCCTTGATGCCCTCGTCGAGCGACGACGCCGCGGCGAGCGTGGTGCCCTTCGCGTCGTCGATGATCTGCGCGTAGATGTGCTTGCTCGAACGGAACACCGAGAGGCGCAGGCGCCCCTTCGACTTCCGGCGAAGCTGGAAGCGCGAGCGGTCCGCGCGGCGGCTCTTGAGTTCGATGGTGTTCTTGCTCATGGCGTAAATCCCAAGGCGTCGCCCCGACGGGCGCGACGCGCTACTTCTTCTTGCCTTCCTTGCGCAGGATCGTCTCGGTCTTGTACTTGATGCCCTTGCCCTTGTAGGGCTCCGGCGGCTTGAGCGCGCGGATTTCGGCGCAGAACTGGCCGAGCTTGTTGCGGTCGGCGCCCTTGGCCACGATCTGCGTGTTCTTGTCGATCGCGACGGTGACGCCTTCGGGGATCGGCAGCGTCACGTCGTGGCTGAAGCCGAGCTGGAACTGGATGTTCTTGCCCTGCACCTGCGCGCGATAGCCGACGCCGGTGATCTCGAGCTCCTTCTGGTAGCCCTGCGACACGCCGCGGATCATGTTCGCGATGTGCGCGCGCGTGGTGCCCCACAGGACGCGGGCGCGCTTGTGCTCGCCCGCCGGCTTCACCCACACCTTGTCGCCCTCGCGCGAGACGGCGACGTCCTTGTCGACCGGCAGCGTCAGCTCGCCGAGCTTTCCCTTGGCGCGCACGACGCCGCCGTCGATCTTGAGATCGACGCCGGCCGGCACCGTCACCGGGTTCTTTCCGATCCGCGACATGGCTTCCTCGGTTTCCTAGTAGACGCGGCAGATGACTTCGCCGCCGACGTTCTTCGTGCGCGCGGCGGAATCCGACATGACGCCCTGCGGCGTCGAGACGATCGCGACGCCGAGCCCGCCATGCGGCCGCGCGAGCGTCTTGATGCCGGAATAGACGCGGCGGCCCGGGCTCGAGACGCGCTCGATCTCGCGGATGGCCGGCTGGCCCTCGTGATAGCGGAGATCGACGATCGTCTCGCGCACGCCCTTGCGGATCTCCTTGTCGGCGAAGCCGCGGATGTAGCCCTCGTCCTTCAGCACGCCCAGCACGGCCGTGTGCAGCTTGGCCGCCGGCACGGCGACCTGGGCCTTGCGCGCCTTCTGGCCGTTGCGGATGCGCGCGATCATGTCGGCGAGCGGGTCGCTCATGGACATCGTGTCTGCTCCTACCAGCTCGCCTTGGTGACGCCCGGGATCTGGCCCTTGCTCGCCAGCTCGCGCAGCATCAGTCGGGAGAGCCCGAACTTCCTGTGATAGCCGCGCGCGCGGCCCGTGAGGGCGCAGCGGTTGCGGATGCGGATCTTCGCGCCGTTGCGCGGCATCTCGGCCAGCTTCACGACCGCGCGGAAACGCTCTTCCGCCGGCGTGTCGCGGTCCATGATCAGCTTCTTGAGCGCCGCGCGCTTGGCCGCGTACTTGGCCGAGAGCCGGCGGCGGGTCTTGTTCTTCTCGATCGAGATTCGGGTTGCCATGGCGGTTGTGCCCGGTCAGTTGGTCTGGAACGGCATGTCGAAGCCCTTGAGGAGCGCGAGCCCCTCTTCCTTGGTCTTCGCCGTCGTCACGATGACGATGTCCATGCCGCGGATGCTGTCGATCTTGTCGTAGTCGATCTCGGGGAACACGATCTGCTCCTTGAGACCCAACGCGTAGTTGCCGCGCCCGTCGAAGCTGCGCGGGTTGAGGCCGCGGAAGTCGCGCACGCGCGGCAGCGCGATGTTCACGAGCCGGTCGAGGAACTCGTACATCTGCTGCTTGCGCAGCGTCACCTTCACGCCGATCGGCATGCCGGCGCGCAGCTTGAAGTTCGCCTCGGCCTTGCGCGCGCGCACGATCAGCGGCTTCTGGCCCGAGATCAGGGCCATGTCGGCCGCCGCCGCGTCCACCTTCTTCTTGTCGGCGGTCGCCTCGCCCACGCCCATGTTGAGGACGATCTTCACGAGCCCCGGAATCTGATGCGGGTTCGTGTAGCCGAACTGCTTCTGCAGCGCCGGCCGGACGGAGGATTTGTAGTGGTCGTAGAGCCTTGCCGTTGCCATCGCTCCCGCTCCTACCGGTCGATGATCTCGCCCGAGCGGCGGGCGAAGCGAACCTTGCGGCCGTCCTCGAGGAACGTGTAGCCGACGCGGCTCGCCTTGTTTTCCTTGGGGTCCACAATCGCCACGTTGGAGATGTGGATCGGGGCTTCCTTCTCGATGATGCCGCCCGGGCTCTGCTGCGAAGGCCGCGTGTGGCGCTTCACCTTGTTCACCCCGCCGACGATCACGCGATGATCGCCCGGACGCTCGCCCTTGATGACCTCGAGGATCTCGCCGCGCTTGCCGCGGTTGGGGCCGGTGGTGACGATCACCTGGTCGCCCTTCTTCAATCTCAGCTTCACCGCCATAGCCATGTCCTCTCAGAGCACTTCGGGTGCCAGCGAGATGATCTTCATGAATGCCCGGGCGCGCAGCTCGCGCGTCACCGGTCCGAAAATGCGCGTGCCGATCGGCTCGTTCTGCTTGTCGATCAGCACCGCCGCGTTGCGGTCGAAGCGGATGATCGAGCCGTCGTCGCGGCGGATCGGCGCCGCGGTGCGCACGATCACCGCCTTGTGGATCTCGCCCTTCTTCACGCGGCCGCGCGGGATCGCGTCCTTGACGGACACCACGATCACGTCGCCCACGCCGGCCACGCGGCGCTTCGAGCCGCCGAGGACCTTGATGCACATCACCTTGCGGGCGCCCGAATTGTCGGCGACCTCGAGATGCGTCTCCTGTTGAATCATGACGCCTGCTCCTCGATTCCCGACCTAGGCCGCCGGGCCCTTGGCGCCCGGCTCGCCCTCGAGCACCACCCACGACTTCCGCTTGCTGATCGGGCGGCACTCCTCGATCCACACGCGGTCGCCGACCTTGTGCTTGTTGGTTTCATCGTGCGCCGCGAACTTGCTCGAGCGCTTGATGAACTTCTTGTAGACGGGGTGCATGACGCGACGCTCGACAAGGACCACGACGGTCTTGTCCATCTTGTCGCTCACCACGACCCCTTGCATCACTCGCCTCGGCATACTTCGCTCCTAGGCCTGCTTTTTCGCTGTTGCCGGCGCCTTCGGCGCCTTCTCGTGCAGGATCGTCTTGACGCGCGCGATGTCGCGGCGCACCTGGCGGACGCGCGACGTGTTCTCGAGCTGGCCGCTGGCCGCCTGGAAGCGCAGGTTGAAGCGCTCCTTCTCGAGCTCGACGAGCTGCTCCTGGAGCTGGGTCTCGGTCTTGGCGCGGATGTCGGATGCGTCCATGGGATCAGCCCTCCTCGCCGAGGCGCGCGACGAAGCGCGTCGCGATCGGCAGCTTGCGGCCGGCGAGCGCGAACGCCTCCTTGGCGAGATCGGCGGGCACGCCGTCGAGCTCGAACAGGATGCGGCCGGGCTTCACGCGGGCCACCCAGAATTCCGGCGCGCCCTTGCCGCTGCCCATGCGCACTTCGGCCGGCTTCTTCGACACCGGAACGTCGGGGAACACGCGGATCCAGAGCCGCCCGGCGCGCTTCATGTGGCGCGTGATCGTGCGGCGCGCGGCCTCGATCTGGCGCGCGGTGAGGCGCGCCGGCTCCACGGCCTTCATGCCGTAGGCGCCGAAGTTCAGGTCGGTTCCGCCCTTGGCTTCGCCGTGGATGCGGCCCTTGAAGGCCTTGCGGAATTTCGTTCGCTTGGGTGCGAGCATCGCCGTCTACTCTCTGCGCTCTCTGCGTTCGCCGCGCTCGCCGTGCTCGCGGTCCGGGCGGCCCGAGGGCGCCATCGGGTTCTCGAACATGCGCTTCTCATGGGCCATCGGATCGTGCTCCATGATCTCGCCGCGATAGACCCACACCTTCACGCCGCAGGTGCCGTAGGTGGTCATCGCGGTGGCCTCGCCGTAGTCGATGTCGGCGCGGAGCGTGTGCAGCGGCACGCGGCCTTCGCGGTACCATTCCATGCGCGCGATCTCGGCGCCGCCCAGGCGGCCGCCGCAGTTGATGCGGATGCCGAGCGCGCCGAGGCGCATCGCCGACTGCACCGCGCGCTTCATCGCGCGGCGGAACGCGACGCGGCGCTCGAGCTGCTGCGCGATGTTCTCGGCGACGAGCGTCGCCTCGATCTCGGGCTTGCGGATTTCCAGGATGTTGAGCGACACCTCGGTGCCGGCGCGCTTCGCCACTTCCTGGCGCAGCGCCTCGATGTCGGCGCCCTTCTTGCCGATCACGACGCCGGGGCGCGCGGTGTGGATCGTGATCTTGGCCCGCTTGGCGAGGCGCTCGATGACGATGCGGCTGACGCCGGCCTGCGCGAGGCGCTGCTTCAGGAACTTCCGGAGCTTCAGATCCTGCTCGAGCAGGTTCGCGTAGTCGCGCTCGGCGTACCAGCGCGAGTCCCAGGTCCGGTTGATGCCGAGACGCAGGCCGACGGGATTGACCTTCTGGCCCATTTACGCGGCCTCCTTGGCTTCCGCCGGCGCCGCCTCGGGCGCGGGCGGCTCGTGGACGACGACGGTGATGTTGGCGAACGGCTTGATGATGCGGCCGGCGCGGCCCTTCGACTTGGCGATGAACCGCTTCATCACCAGCGCCGGGCCGACATGGGCCTCCTTGACGTAGAGCTTGTCGACGTCGAGGCCGTGGTTGTTCTCGGCGTTGGCGATGGCCGATTCGAGCACCTTCTTCACGTCGCGCGCGATGCGCTTGTTGGAGAACTGGAGCATGTGCACGGCCCGATCCGCCTTCTTGCCGCGGATCAGCTGCGCCACGAGGTTGAGCTTCTGCCAGCTGATGCGCAGGCGATTGCCCTTGGCCATCGCCTCGTTTTCCGCCAGCCGCCGCGGTGCTTTCGGCTTGCCCATGGCTATTCCTTCGCCTTCACGGCTTTCTTGTCGCCCGAGTGGCCGTGGAAGGCGCGCGTCGGCGCGAATTCGCCGAACTTGTGCCCCACCATGTTCTCGGTGACGAGGACCGGGATGAACTTGTGGCCGTTGTGGACGCCGAACGTCAGGCCGACGAACTGCGGCAGGATCGTCGAACGGCGCGACCACATCTTGATCACTTCGTTGCGCCCCGATCCGCGCGCGCGTTCGGCCTTCTTCAGCAGATAGCCGTCGACGAACGGGCCTTTCCAAACCGAGCGAGCCATCGCTCTTACCTCTTACTTCGCTTTGCGCCGGCGGATGATGAACTTGTCCGTCCGCTTGTTGTGCCGCGTCTTGTAGCCCTTCGTCGGCTTGCCCCACGGCGTGGTCGGGTGCCGGTTGCCGCGCGTGCGGCCGCCATGCGGATGATCGACGGGGTTCATGGCCTCGCCGCGCGTCTGTCCGCGGATGCCGCGCCAGCGGTTGCGCCCGGCCTTGCCGATCTGCCGGTTCTGGTGATCGGCGTTCGAGACGGCGCCGATCGTCGCCCAGCAATCCGCACGCACGACGCGCATCTCGCCGGACGAGAGCCGGAGCTGCGCCATGCCCTGGTCGCGGCCGATGATCTGCGCGTAGGTGCCGGCCGAGCGCGCTAGCTGCCCGCCCGAACCCATCTTCATCTCGATGTTGTGGACGATCGTGCCCACCGGGATGTTCGAGAGCGGCAGCGCGTTGCCCGGCTTGATGTCGGCCTTCTCGCCCGCCTCGACGACGTCGCCGGCCTGGATGCGCTGCGGCGCCAGGATGTAGGCGAGCGTCCCGTCCTGGTACTTCAAGAGCGCGATGAACGCCGAGCGGTTGGGATCGTATTCGAGCCGCTCGACCGTGGCCGCGCCGGGCTTGCGGCGCTTGAAGTCGATGATGCGGTAGCGCTGCTTGTGCCCGCCGCCGCGATGGCGCGAGGTGATGTGGCCGTGATTGTTGCGTCCGCCGGTCGAGTGGATGCCCTCGGTCAGGAACTTCACCGGGTCGCCCTTGTGAAGCTCCTTGCGGTCGACGAGGATCACGCCGCGCGTGCCGGCCGTGACGGGTTTGAGCTGCCTCAATGCCATGTCGTCAGACTCCCGTCGTCACGTCGATGGTCTGGCCGGCCTCGAGCGTCACGATCGCCTTCTTGGTGTCCGAGCGCTGGCCCTTCATGCCGCGGAACAGCTTCTTCTTGCCTTCCGTGCGCAGCGTGTTGACGGCCTTCACCTTGACGCCGAACAGGCCCTCGATCGCGGCCTTGATCTCCGGCTTCGAGGCATCGAGCGCCACCTTGAACGTGACCTGATTGTGCTCCGAGCCGCGCGTCGCCTTTTCGGTGATCACCGGGGCGCGCACGATGCGGTACATCTGCTCCTTGGTGATGGGCGCCGGCTTGGCGGCCTTCTCGCCCTTCGGCTCTTTCGTCTTCTTGGCGTTCATGCCCGCGCCTCCTGGTTCCGCGCGGCCTCGTGCGTCAGGCCCTTGTGCTTGGTCTTGCCGAGCCGCGCCGCGAGCGTCTTCACGGCTTCCTCGGTCATCACCAGCGTGTCGCGGCGCACGATGTCGTAGACGTTGGCGCCCTGCGCCGGCAGCACGATGAGGTTCGGAATGTTGCGCGCGGCCTTGGCGAAGGCCCCGTCGATCGCGGCGCCGCCGACGATCAGCGCGTTCTTCACGCCGAGTCCGGCGAGCTTCTTCTTGAGCTCGGCGGTCTTGGCCGCGGCGAGCGCGCCGTCCTTGACCACGATGAGCTTGCCCTGGGCCTGCTTCACCGAGAGCGCGGTCTTCAGGCCGAGGCTGCGCACCTTCTTCGTCAGCTTGAACGAAAAGTCGCGCGGCTTCGGTCCGAAGATGACGCCGCCGCCGCGGAACTGCGGCGAGCGCAGCGAGCCCTGGCGCGCATTGCCGGTGCCCTTCTGCGCCCACGGCTTCTTCGTGGTGCCCTGGATGTCGCTGATGCCCTTGGTGTTGGCGGTGCCGGCGCGGCGCTTGGCGAGCTGCCAGTTGACGACGCGCGCGAGGATGTCCGGCCGCGACGGCAGGCCGAACACCGCTTCGTCGAGATCGATCTCGCCCGCTTGCTTGTTGTCGAGATCGACGATCTTGGCCTTGATGCCCATTACTGCTTGGCCTCCGCCCCTTGCTGTGCGGCATCCGCCGCGGGGGCCTTGGGCGCTTCCGCCTTCGCGCGGAGACCGGCGGGCTTCGGCGAATCCTTGTGCGCCGGCACCTTGGCGGCGTCGGCGATGGTGACGTAGCTGCCTTCCGCGCCCGGCACCGAGCCCTTGACCATGATCAGACCCTTGGCCGGGTCGGTCGCCATGACCACCAGGTTCTGCTGCGTGCGCCAGCGCTGGCCCATGTGGCCGGCCATGCGCTTGTTCTTGAACACGCGGCCCGGATCCTGGCGGCCGCCGGTGGCGCCGTGCGAGCGGTGCGACACCGACACGCCGTGCGTGGCGCGCAGGCCGCCGAAATTGTGCCGCTTCATGGCGCCCGCGAAGCCGCGGCCGACCGTGCAGCCGCGCACGTCGACGTACTGCCCGACGACGAAGTGGTTGGCGCCGATCTCGGCGCCCACGTCGACCATCGACTTGTCGTCGACGCGGAATTCCATGACCTCGGCCTTGAGCTCGACCTTGGCCTTCGCGAACTGCTCGCGCGTGGGCTTCGCCACGTTCTTGGCCTTGGCCTTGCCGATGCCGAGCTGGACCGCCGTGTAGCCGTCCTTTTCCTTGGTGCGCACGCCCGTGACCTGGAGGTTCTCGAGCGCGAGCACGGTGACCGGCACGTGGCGTCCGCCGTCGGCGAACATCCGCGTCATGCCGATCTTCCTGGCGATGACTCCGGTGCGCATCAGCGTTTGTCCTTGGCGTGGAGCTTGATGTCGACGTGCACGCCCGGGGACAGATCGAGCTTGCCCAGCGCGTCCACGGTCTGCGGCGTCGGGTCGACGATGTCGATCAGGCGCTTGTGCGTGCGCATCTCGAACTGCTCGCGCGACTTCTTGTCGATGTGCGGCGAGCGCAGAACGGTCACGCGCTGGATCCGCGTCGGCAGCGGGATCGGACCCCGCACCTGCGCCCCGGTCCGCTTGGCCGTGCTCACGATCTCGCCCGTCGACTGGTCGAGCAGGCGATGATCGTAGGCCTTGAGCCGGATCCTTATGGTCTGATTTTCCATTCACGCACCCAATCGAAATGCCGTCGTTCGGTTTCGCCGCACGGCGGCATTCAGAGGCTTCTTGCTATTTGATGATCTTGGCGACGACGCCGGCGCCGACGGTGCGGCCGCCTTCGCGGATGGCGAAGCGCAGGCCCTCGTCCATCGCGATCGGCTGGATCAGCTCCACTTCCATCCGGATGTTGTCCCCGGGCATCACCATCTCCGTG
>JAEULD010000234.1 GCA_016792765.1 Candidatus Odyssella sp. | reverse complement strand
GCGCGCGTGAACGCGAAGTCGCGGTCCCAGTCGTTCTCGAGATAGTCGTAGAAGATTCCGCCCACGCCGCGCGGCTCGTTGCGGTGCTTGAGGTAGAAGTATTCGTCGCACCACGTCTTGAAGCGCGGATAGCTGTCGGGGGCATGGCCGGCGCACGCGGCCTCGAGCGCGGCGTGGAAATCGCGCGTGTCCTGCTCGACCGGCGCCATCGGCGTGAGATCGGCGCCGCCGCCGAACCATGCCTTGGTGGTGACCACGAAGCGGGTGTTCATGTGCACGGCCGGCACGCGCGGCGACTGCATGTGGGCGACCAGCGAGATGCCGCTCGCCCAGAAGCGCGGGTCCTTGTCGGCGCCCGGAATCTCCTTCCGGAACGCCTCGGCGAACTCGCCGTAGACGGTCGAGACGTTGACGCCCACCTTCTCGAACACGCGGCCCTTCATCACCGCCATGGTGCCGCCCCCACCATCGGCATTGGGGCCGTCGGCGCCGGCGGGATCGGGCCGCCGCCACGGCGTACGCACGAACCGCCCTGGCGCGAGGCCGGCCACCTGCGGCGCGGGCGCAGCCGCCTGCTCGTCCTCGAGCCGTTCGAACTCCGCGCAGATGCGGTCGCGCAGCGCCTCGAACCAGCGGCGGGCGCGATCCTTCTTCTCGTCGAGCGTGGTCGTCATCGGCCGGTTTTCGGGAATCCCGCGGTCTGGCGCAAGGCCTCGCCGAGCGCCATCGCCGCCGCGACGGCGACGTTGAGCGAACGGCGGCCGGGCAAGAGCGGGATCCGCAGTTCGGCGCCGGCCGCCGCGCGAACCGCGCCGGTGACACCCGAGGATTCGCGGCCGAACAGCAGAACGTCGGACGGGCGGAACGCGAAATCCGCATAGGACGCGGCCGCATGGCTCGAGAACAGCACGATCCGCGCGTCCTCGGCCCGGCAGGCCTCGGCGAAGGCGGCGAACGACGCGTGCCGCCGCAGCGCCGCGTGTTCCCAGTAGTCGAGCCCGGCGCGGCGGAGCCTGGCGTCGGTCAGCGCGAAGCCGAGCGGCTCGACCAGATCGACGCCGACGCCGAGGCACGCGGCCAGCCGGAGGATCGTGCCGGCGTTCTGCGGAATGTCGGGCTCGAACAGCGCGAGGCGCATCGCAAATCATTCACAGAGTTCGGATTTATGCGGCACGGTGTCGCATTAGCCGTCCGCATGCGGAACAATAGTGTACGGCGCGTGCCGCGGCGGCCATTTTCGCCGCGGTTTTTAATATCGGCAGCACAGCTGAATTCAACGGGGACCCCGGACAATGGCGGAAGCCGAAGCCCACGGCCACGGCGGCGAAACGCGGCGCGATTTCATCTACTTGCTGGGGGGCGCCATGGGCGCCATCGGCGCTGCGGCGTTTGCCTGGCCGCTGATCGACAGCCTCTCGCCGGCCGCGGACACCAAAGCCGCCTCGACGACCGAGGTGGATCTTTCGGCGATCAAGGAAGGCCAGGCGGTGACCGTCAAGTGGCGCGGCTCGCCGGTGTTCATCCGCTACCGCACCAAGGACGAGATCGCGCGCGCGGTGAAAGACGACAAGGCCTCGATGCCGGACCCGCAGCCCGACGCGGCGCGCCACCAGGACGGCAAGCCGCAATGGCTGGTCATGCTGGGCGTGTGCACGCATCTGGGCTGCATCCCGCTCGGCCAGAGCTCGAGCGACAAGAAGGGCGATTTCGGCGGCTGGTTCTGCCCCTGCCACGGCTCGCACTACGACACGGCCGGCCGGATCCGCAAAGGCCCGGCGCCGAAGAACCTGCCCGTGCCGGACTACCGGTTCGTGACCGACACGCGCATCGTGGTCGGCGAGAAGCCCAAAAAGGCCGCGGCCTGACGATCCCACCGGCATAGGAATTCCGGAGAAAAAGACACATGGCGATGCAACCCGCCCCCCAGCCCCGGTGGATGCGCTGGGTCGATAGCCGGCTGCCGATCTTCGGCTCGATGGCGCATTTCAACGCCTATCCGACGCCCAAGAACCTGAACTACTGGTGGACCTTCGGCTCCTTCGCCGCGATCACGCTGGTGGTGATGCTGGTGACCGGCATCGTGCTGGCGATGCACTACACGCCGCACGTCGATCACGCGTTCGACAGCATCGAGCGCATCATGCGCGACGTGAACCACGGCTGGCTGCTGCGCTACGTGCACGCCAACGGCGCGGCGATGTTCTTCCTCGTCGTCTACATCCACATCTTCCGCGGCCTCTACTACGGCTCCTACAAGGCGCCGCGCGAGCTCGTGTGGTGGTTCGGCATCATCATCCTGCTCTGCATGATGGCCACGGCGTTCATGGGCTACGTGCTGCCGTGGGGGCAGATGAGCTATTGGGCCGCCAAGGTCATCACCAACCTGTTCTCGGCCATTCCGCTCGTCGGCGAGGGCATCACGACCTGGCTGTGGGGCGGCTTCGCGGTGGACAACCCGACGCTCAACCGCTTCTTCAGCCTGCACTACCTGCTGCCGTTCGTGATCGTCGGCCTGGTGGTGATGCACATCTGGTCGTTCCACGCGGTCGGCAACGGCAACCCGCTCGGCATCGACGTGAAGAGCCCGAAGGACACGCTGCCGTTCCACCCCTACTACACGGTGAAGGACGTCTTCTGCATCGGCATCTTCCTGCTGGTGTTCGCGGCGTTCGTGTTCTTCGCGCCCAACTTCATGGGCCACCCGGACAACTACATCCCGGCCGATTCGCTGGTGACGCCGGCGCACATCGTGCCCGAATGGTACTTCCTGCCGTTCTACGCGATCCTGCGCGCGACGCCCGACATCCTCTTCATCAACGCCAAGCTGGCCGGCGTCATCGCGATGTTCGGCTCGATCCTGCTGTTGTTCCTGCTGCCCTGGCTCGACAATTCGAAGGTGCGCAGCGCGAACTATCGCCCGGCCTACCGGGTGGCGTTCTGGCTGTTCGTCATCGACTGCATCGTGCTCGGCTTCTGCGGCGCCGCCGCGCCGGAAGGCATCTGGCTGGACATCAGCCGCATCGCCACCGCGTGGTATTTCTTCCACTTCCTGATCCTCGTGCCGATCATCGCGCGCACCGAGCGGCCGAAGCCGCTGCCCTTCAGCATCAGCGAGCCGGTGGTGAAAACCGCCGCCCGCGCCTGATCGAGGGGAGCAAGGAGCCATGACGATGCGTCTTGCGATCGCCGCGGGCCTCGCGCTCGCCACGCTCTCCGCCGCCGCTTACGCCGCCGAGGCCGACAAGCCGAAATCGGAAAGCTGGAGCTTCGACGGCGTGTTCGGCCGCTACGACCGCGCCCAGCTGCAGCGCGGTCTCAAGGTCTATACGACCGTGTGCGCCAGCTGCCACGGCCTGCGCCAGGTCCATTACCGCAATCTCGTCGAGGTCGGGCTCACGCCGTCCGAGGCGAAGGCGGTGGCGGCCCAGAAAGAGGTCGACGAGATCGCCGACGACGGCCAGATCAAGAAGCGCAAGGCGGACCTGAAGGACCGCTTCGTCTCGCCGTTCCCGAACGTGCAGGCGGCGGCGGCCGCGAACAACAACAAGGCGCCGCCCGATCTTTCGCTGATCGTGAAGGCGCGCGAGAACGGCGCGAACTACCTCTACTCGCTGCTCACCGGCTACGGTGCGCCGCCCGCCGACTGGAAGGAAGACGGCAAGCCGAAGAAGCTCGATACGGGCCAGCACTACAACAAATACTTCCCCGGCCACGTCATCGCGATGTCGCCGCCGCTGACGGCGGACACGTCGGTCGAATATCCCAAGGACGGGCCGAAGCCGACGGTCGAGCAGATGGCCAAGGACGTGACCGCGTTCCTCGCCTGGGCCGCCGAGCCCTCGATGGAAGACCGGAAGCGCACCGGCATCAAGGTGATGCTGTTCCTGCTGATCTTCGTCGGCGTGTTCTTCGTGATCTACCGCCGCGTCTGGAAAGACGTGCACTGATCGGC
>JAEULD010000207.1 GCA_016792765.1 Candidatus Odyssella sp. | reverse complement strand
GAACGAATATTGGACGAGCGACTCGCTTCGTGCCGCGGGCGCGGCGGCGCCGAGCGCGAATGCCAGGGCGGCCACGGATGCGGCCGCGCGCGCGAGGGAAGGCACATTCACGTCCGACCTCCATCCGTTGGAACGAGGCGGCAGTGAAGCCGCGCCGCGCCGCGCCGGTCGTTGACCTGCATCAAACCGGCGCGCTCACGGCGCGCCTAGAGCATTGTCCGAGCAGGTTGAATATGTCCCGTCGTCCCGGGTGCTCCGCATCACGCCGCACTTGCGGCGTGGTGCGGTGCTAACCCGGGACCCAAACGAGCCGTCGAAGCGCCTCTGGGGCCACGGATCCTGCGTCCGCGCCTCGTTTAGGTCCCGGGTCTGCGGAGCACCCCGGCGCCCGTGAGCGCCGCGGTGCACCGCGCCCGGGACGACGTCCTTGATTCGGTTTGCTCGGACTATGCTCTAGCCTCGGGCGCAAAACGGCCGACGGCCCTTGACGCGCGGCCGCGCCGAACCCACTTCCCGCGTCATCTGGGTCCGGGCCCCTCTGGCGGCGGGACATCCCGCCGCGATGTCGGACTCCACCTGCGCTTCGATGCCCGAGTTTCGGGCACGCGCCGCATCTGGAGGTTTCGTCCGGCATGGACTCCGTCTGGCTCTGGCTCGGCTTCAACCTCTTCGTTCTCGCGCTGCTCGCCTTCGACCTCGGCGTGCTCCACCGCAAGGAGCGCACGATCTCGGTGCGCGAGGCGATCTGGCTCAGCGCCGGCTACGTGGCGCTCGCCGCCGTCTTCGCCGCCGGCGTGTTCCACTTCCGCGGCGCGCAAGCGGGCTATGAATTCGCGACCGGCTATCTGATCGAGAAGTCGCTGTCGCTCGACAACGTCTTCGTCTTCTACCTGATCTTCGCGCATTTCGCGGTTCCGCCCGCCTATCAGCACCGGGTGCTGTTCTGGGGCATCCTCGGCGCGCTCGCGATGCGCGCGGCGCTGATCGCGGCGGGCGCCACGCTGATCGCCACCGTGCACTGGATCGCGTTCGTGTTCGGCGCGTTCCTGATCCTCACCGCGGTGAAAATGCTGCTCGCGGCCGATGCCGAGCCCGATCTCGAGGGCAACCGCATCGTGCGCTTCGTGCGCGCGCGGCTGCGCGTGACGCCGGACTACCGCGGGCCGCGCTTCTTCGTTCGCGAGGGCGGGCGCGTCTCGGCCACGCCGCTCTTCCTCGTGCTGCTGCTGATCGAGGTCAGCGATCTCGTCTTCGCGGTCGATTCGATCCCGGCGATCTTCGCGGTGTCGAGCGACCCGTTCATCGTCTACACCGCCAACGTGTTCGCGATCCTGGGGCTGCGCGCGCTCTATTTCGCGCTCGCCGGCATCGTCGGGCGCTTCCGCTATCTCAAATACGGGCTTTCGATCGTGCTGCTGATCGTGGGCGGCAAGATGATCGCCAACGGCATCGCCGGCGGGAAGCTGATCCCGGTCGAGCTCACGCTGCTGCTCACGGCCCTCGTGATCGGCGGATCGATCCTGCTGTCGATGCTGCGGCCGGGGCCCGCCGGCCGCGCGCCAGCGGCCGGATGGGTACCCGGCTCGAAAGCACGCCCGGCAGATGCGCCCACCCCTTCTGCCGAATCATCCGCCACGCGAATGGAGAGGAGCTGACCGATGCGGGATCCGCAAGCCGCGGCCGCGCCGATGGACGCAAACGTGCCTCTCGCTGCGGCGGCGCCGCGCCGCACGTCGGAGGTGCTGTCGGCGCTGGCCGCTACGCACGCCGGCGAGCGCATCTCGGTGGGCGACATCGTGCGCGGCCTCGGCGATCGGGCCTTCGGCATGCTGCTGTTCGCCTTCGCGGCACCGAACCTGCCGCCGCTCGGCATTCCCGGGCTGTCGTCGGTGTGCGCCGTTCCGCTGCTGATCCTGGCGCTGCAGCTCATGGCCGGCCGCGCGGAACCCGCGCTGCCCGGCTGGGTGACGGCGCGCTCGATGCCGACGGCGGCGTTCCGGCGCCTCATGGCCTACGTCGTGCCGTGGCTCGCCGGGGCCGAGCGGCTGGTGCGCCCGCGCGCCGCCATCGCCGTCTCCGGCGCCGGGGAACGCGCCGCCGGCGGCGCGGTCGCGGTCCTCGCCTTCGTTCTCGTGCTGCCGATCCCGTTCGGAAACCTGCTGCCCGCGATCGCGATCGCGCTGTTCGCGCTGGCGATCGTCGAGCGCGACGGCCTCGCCGCGCTCGCCGGCCATGGCGTCGCGGTCGTCAGTCTCGCGGTCGTGGCCGGCGTCGTCGTCGGCTCCGCCGAGATCGCGGTGGCGGCGTGGCGGTACCTGTTCGGCGCGTGAAGCGCGGCGTCAGCGGCGCAGCCGCCGCCGGCCGGCGAGCCACCCGGCGACGCCGGCGGCCAGCACGACGAACGGTGCGGCCAAGGTCGCGTAGCTGAGCGGAAGCCAGGCCGCCGCATGCTCGCGATCGAACATGATCTCGTCGTCGAGCACCATCCATGCCGCGAGGCCGATCGGGACGAGTATCAGCGGCATCGCGATGAGGAAGGCGGCGGGAAGCCGCCAGCACAGCACCAGAGCCAGCAGAGCGGCGCCGCCGAAGCCGGCGGCGAAGATGATCCATTGGCCGCCGTCCGGCCCCTCCAGGTGGGCGGCACCGGCCGGCGCTCCTGCCGATGCCAGCAGGATGGCCGCCATGCCGGCGACCGTCGAAATGCGGCCCGTGGCCCTCGGCGGGATCATGTTTCGTCCCAATGCAAGCCTTCTCTGCCGTGCGACGGCCGGCGGCGACAGCGGACCGTCGGCGGACCGGGGCGAATGTTCGGACGAAAAGAGGCGTCAAGTCACGGCGGGTTTTCCCCCATGCCCGTAGGGGAATTTGCTCATCCGCGATGCACGAATCCGTGCGATTGCGCCGCGCCTACTCCGCCGCGACGCGCGGGGCCTTGGGCTCGTTGCCCGGCAGCGGCAGGTCCTTGCTCTCGAACCAGCGCTTGTCGCGCGCGGTGAGCGGCACGTCCTTCATCGCCTCGTAGACGTGGCGCTCGTGCAGGCGCGCGGCCGGGCGCGCCTTGGTGAGATCGAGCTCCGGCGCCATCGGCCCGTCGGTGCGCGGCCCGCGCAGATGCACGGCCAGCGCCTTGAGCGGGCGCTTGAACGTGTCTTCCACCGCCGAGCCCTCGTAGCCGCAATGCACCATGCAATTCGCGCACTTCTCGTATTTGCCGGTGCCGTAGGAATCCCAGTCGGTCGTCTCCATCAGCTCCCGGAAGGTCTTCGCGTAGCCTTCGCCGACGAGATAGCAGGGCCGCTGCCAGCCGAACGGATTGCGCGCCGGCATGCTCCACGGCGTGCAGTGGTATTCCTGGTTGCCGGCGAGGAAATCGAGGAACAGCGAGGAGTGGTTCAGGTTCCACTTCTTGCCCTTGCCGCGCTTGAAGATGTCGCGGAACAGCTGCTTCGTCTTCTGGCGCGAGAGGAAGTGCTGCTGGTCGGGCGCGCGCTCGTAGGCGTAGCCGGGCGAGGCGTTGATGCCGTCCACCTTCAGCTCGTGCGTCACGAAGGTGAAGAAATCCGCCATGCGCGGCACGTCGATGCCGTCGAACATCGTGGTGTTGATGTTGACGCGGAAGCCCTTGGACTTCGCCAGCTTGATCGCGGCCACGGCGATGTCGTAGCCGCCCTCCTGACACACCATCTTGTCGTGGTGCTCGCGGTCGCCGTCCAAATGCACGGTGAAGGTGAGGTAGGGCGAGGGCTCGAACAGATCGAGCTTCTTCTCGAGGATAAGCGCGTTTGTGCAGAGGCTGATGAACTTCTTGCGCTTCACCAGCTCGCGCACGATCTCGCCGATCTCCTTGTGCAGCAGCGGCTCGCCGCCGGGGATGGCGACCATCGGCGCCCCGCACTCCTCCACCGCGTCGATGCATTCCTGCACCGTGAGCCGCTTGTTGAGGATGTGGTCGGGGTAGTCGATCTTGCCGCAGCCGGCGCAGGCGAGATTGCAGCGGAACAGCGGCTCCAGCATCAGCACGAGCGGGAAGCGCTTGTTGCCCTTGAGGCGCTGCTTCATCAGGTATGCGCCGACGCGGAACTTCTGGATGAACGGAACGCCCACGGCTCGGATCCCCTCGTAACCGCCCGCGCTCAGGCCGCCGCCGGGCGGAGCTGGTCGGGCAGCTTGAACTGAATGTGCTCTTCGATTCCGTGCATGATCGTGAGCTCGATGTTGCGGTAGGCGCGCAGCTTCTCGATCAGCTCGCGCACGAGCTCCTCCGGCGTCGACGCGCCGGCGGTGATGCCGACCGTCTCGACGCCGTCGAGCCACTTCGCGTCGAGCGACGAGACGTCCTCGAGCAGATAGGTGGCCACGCCCGATTCCTGCCCGATCTCGCGCAGGCGGTTCGAGTTCGAGCTGTTGCGCGCGCCGACGACGAGCAGCAGATCCACCTGCTTCGCCAGCTCGCGCACCGCGGCCTGGCGGTTCTGCGTCGCGTAGCAGATGTCCTTCACGTCGGGGCCGATGATCTGCGGAAAGCGCGACTTGAGCGCCTCGATCACCTCGCGCGTGTCGTCCACGCTGAGCGTCGTCTGCGTCACATAGGCGACCTTGGCATCGCTCGCGACCGCGAGCCGCGCGACATCGGCCGGGTCCTCGACGAGATGCACCTTGCCGGGAATGCGGCCCATCGTGCCTTCCACCTCGGGATGGCCCTCGTGGCCGATCAGGATCACTTCGAATCCCTTCTCGGCGTAGCGCTGGCCCTCCTTGTGGACCTTGGCGACCAGCGGGCAGGTCGCGTCGAGCACCGGCAGGTCGCGCAGCTTGGCCGAATCCTCGACCTTCTGCGAGACGCCGTGCGCGCTGAACACTGTGATGGCGCCGTCGGGGATTTCGTGCAGCTCCTCGACGAAGCGCGCGCCCTTGGCCTTCAGCGTCTCGACGACGCGCTTGTTGTGCACGATCTCGTGGCGGACGTAGACCGGGGGCCCGTACAGTTCGAGCGCCTTCTCCACGATTTCGATGGCGCGTTCGACGCCGGCGCAGAAGCCGCGGGGCTGGGCGAGGATCACGCGCATGGGGGCTCGCTGATCTGGGGTCACGGGGGCAGACGAAAGGAGGCCTCCCAGCAGATAGCCCCCATACCGCACCGCGTCAATGCGATGCGTTATCACGAACGCGCGCAGCAAATCGTTTAGGTTCAACGATATAGCCGGAATCGACCCGCCCGCCGCGCACGTTGTGGATAGCGGCCGCGTACGGGACGATTGACCGTGGCTTGAAGTTTGGTGAACCTCGGCCCTTCAACATGCCCGAGGTCTACCATGCGTTTCCGCCCTGTCTTGGCTGCGCTCGCCGCCGCCAGCGCCTTCGCCGCCGCGCCAGCCGGCGCGCAGATCATGAGCCTCAACCACATGGTGACCGACGGCCTGCCGCATCACGAATGCATGCGCCGGGCGGCCGACACGATCCTCAACATCGGCTACCGCTCGATCGGCGCCACCAGCGAAGCGCAATGGGGCAAGAGCCAGGACGATCTCTACACGGCCGCGGTCTATTGCCTGCGGACGCGCGACGTGGCGGTGTTCGTCGTCAACGGTCCGGCGCGCGACGTGACCAGCGCCACGATCTCGCGCCTGCTGAACGCGTGGCGCAATACGCCCTGACGCCCGGTCAGCGCAGCAGCCCGGCGCCGCGCATCCACGCCACGGCATCTTCGAGCGCGGCGCGGCCGGGGCGCGGCGCATAGCCCAATTCGCGGCGGGCTTTCGCCGACGAGAAATACATGCGCTTCGCGGCCATGCGCAGCCCGTCGACCGTGAACAGCGGCTCCTTGCCGCTGGCGAGCCGCGCCCAGGCCTCGACGGCGTAGGCGAGCGGATAGAGCGCGCGGCGCGGCAGGCGCACCGAGGGCGGCTTGCGCCCGGCCGCGGCAGAGACGGCGGCGAGGATGTCGCGGAGACTCATGTCGTCGCCGCCGAGCACGTAGCGCTCCCCGATGCGGCCCCTGTCGTGCGCGAGCAGGTGCCCTTCGGCCACGTCGTCGACGTGCACGATGTTGAGGCCGGTGTCGACATAGGCCGGCATCTTGCCGAGCGCCGCGTCGCGAATCAGCCGGCCGGTCGGCGTCGGCTTGATGTCGCGCGGGCCCACCGGCGTCGAGGGATTGACGATGACGACCGGCGCCCGCTCGAGGGCGACGAGCCGGCGCACGGCCTCCTCGGCGAGGAATTTCGAGCGCTTGTAGTGGCCGATCATGTCGGCGATCGAAACCGGCGTGTCCTCGTCCGACGGCGTGCCGTCCTTGTTGCTGCCGAGCACCGCCACGCTGCTGCAATAGACGATGCGGCGGACGCCCGCCTCCGCCGCCGCGCGCACGAGCGCCACGCTGCCCTCGACGTTGATGCGGTAGATCTCGTCGGGGCGCGGCACCCAGAGCCGGTAATCGGCGGCGACGTGATAGACCGCCTCGCATCCCGCCACCGCGCGCTTCAGCGACGCCGCGTCGCCGAGATCGCCGATCGCGCGCGCGCCGGGCAGCCCGTCGATGTTGCGCGTATCGCTGGCGGCGCGGTGCAGGAACCGCACGCTCTTGCCCGCCGCGATGAGCCGCCGCGCGACAGCGGCCCCGACGAAGCCGGTCGCGCCGGTGACGAGAACGTCGCCCACCGCCCGCCCCTCTAGCCGGCGCGCGCGGCCGGCGCCGCGCCGCGGGCGGACCCCGCCGCACGCCGCCGCTCGACATAGGCGAGCAGCGCCGGCAGCGCCACCAGGTAGCAGACGAGGTTCACCGTGATCGCGATCAGCAGCAAGAGGCCCATGCTCGCCTGGCCCCAATGGCTCGAGATCGCCAGCGTGGCGAACGACGCGATCGTGGTGAGCGCGCTGAACAGCACCGCGCGCGGAGTCGTCGTGCTCATCAGCTCCACCGTGTCGCGCCGTGCGCGGACGACGAGGTGGATGCCCGAGGAGACGCCGAGCCCGATCAGCAGCGGCAGCACGATGATGTTCGCGAAGTTGAAGGCGAGCCCGGCCACGACCGCGATGCCGATCGTGACCGCGCTGGCGAGAAACAGCGGCGCCAGGATCAGCAGCACGTCGGTCACGCTGCGCAGCAGGATCAGCAGGCCGAGCGTGATCAGCACGAACGCGATGACCGACGCCACGGCGAAGGCCCGCACCACCGCGTCGCCGGCCAAGAGCTCGGCGACCGGGCCGCCGGTGGCGCGCGGGGCGACCGACTGGACATCGGACACGAACTGGCGCAGCGCGCGATTGTCGCGCAGATCCCGCTTCGGGATCACCTCGACGCGCACCTTGCCGGCCGGCGAGAGCTCGCGCTGGCGCAGGCTCTCCGGCAGCGCCGCGAAATCGACCGGCTTGGCGTTGAGCGCCGCCTTCAGCGCGTCGAGCCGCTTCGGCAGCGAGCCGATGAGATCCTGCTCGAGCGCCGCCGTCCGCAGGTCCTCGGTGCCGCCCTTGAGGAACGCGTCGAGCGCGGCGTGCAGGCGCCGCAGATCGGCCTCGATCGCGCCGGCCCGCTTCTGCGCCAGCGCGGCCTGCACCTTGTCGCGCAGCGCCGCGATGGCCGCGCTGCGCTGGTCCGCGTCCGGGGGCGCCGCGCGCTCGGACGGCGAGAGAATCGGCGTCATCTGCAGCGCAATCTCCTCGAGCACGTCGAGCTTCGCCGGCTGATCGCGCGGGACGTAGTCGTAGATGCTGCGCACCGACTCGACCGAGGGCAGTTTCTTGAGCTTCTCGGCGAGCGGGCCGATCTCCGCGACCGAATCGATGAGGATGCTGATCGTGCCGACCCTGAGGCGCGGATTGCCGAGCAGCTCGATCGCGACCGCGACCGACTCCTGCGAAGGATCCTTGAGGTTGAGCGGATTGCGATCGAAGCGCGCGAACCACAGCGTGAGCGTCGCCACGATCCCGATGGCGGCGGCCGCGACGACGATCGTGCGGCTGTGGCGCCGGAGCCAGTGTTCGCTGCCGCCGAAGCGCGATGAATCCGCCGCCGCGGCTGCGGCCGGCGTGCGCAGCGGCATCAGCGCCAGCAGCGCCGGCAGCACCGTGACGTTGGTGACGAACGCCACGATCATGCTGAAGCCGGCGATGAGGCCGAGTTCGGAGACGCCGCGATAGTCGGTCGGCAGGAACGAGAAAAACCCGAGCGCCGAGCTCGCCGCCATCAGCGCCAGCGCCTTGCCGATGCTGCGCCCGGCGGCGACGAGCGCGCCCCGCCCCTTCTCTCCGCGCTCCGTCATCTCGCGATAGCGCAGCGCCGTGTGGATGCTGTAGTCGATGCCGATGCCGATGAACAGCACGGCGAACGCGATCGAGATCAGGTTGAACGACCCGATCGCCGCGATCGCGAAAGCGCCCGTCAGCACGATGCCGACGACGAGCGTGATCAGCGATGCGGCCAGCAGCCGGAACGAGCGGAAGCAGAACACCAGCAGCAGCGCCACGGCGACGAGCGAGAGCTGGCTGGAAAGCGCGGTGTTGTCGGCGATCGACGCGATTTCCTCGCTGTCGATCGCCGCCGAGCCCGTGATGCGGACGCGCACGCCGTTCTCGGGCGTGAGGCCGAGCTCGCGCGCGTGGCGGCGGATTTCCTTGAGCGCGGCGCCGGCGGGCGCGACCTGCCCGAAATCCAACTCGGGCTGCAGCACGATGATGCGGCGGCGGTCGTCGCTCGCGGCGTCGCCGCCCATCAGCTCCTTCCACGACAGCGAGCGCGGCTTGTCGGCCTCGCGCGCCTCGACGACGGCGGCGATGCGCCCGAGCACGCGCGCGATCTGCTGCGGCTGCGCGTCGGCGGTGCCGAGCGCCTCGACCGCGAGGCCGAGCACGTCGAACAGGCCGCGGATACTCGGGTCGCGCGTCAGCGTCGAGAGCAGCGGCTGCGCCTCGGAGAGGCGGGTCGCGAGCGTCTGCAGATCCTTGAGGCCGATGTAGAGCAGCCCGTTCTGCCGGAAGAAGCGGTCGCCCTCGGGGTAGAAGATGTGGTGGAAGCGGCCGCGGTCCTGCTGCTGCAGGCGCTGGAACAGTGCGTCGGCGCCGTCTTCGGCGCGGTCGGCGTCGTCGGCCTCGACGACGATGACGATGTTGTTCGCAAAGATGGGATAGGCGCGGCGATAGGCTTCGAAGTCGCGCCGGAACTGCAGGTTCGGCGAGAGCATCTCGGTCGTATCGGTATTGATCGAGACGTTGCGCACCGTGAACACGCCGAGCGCCGCGGTGAGCGCGAGCGACAGGATCACGACGAGCAGCGGCGCCTTGAGCACGAGGCGGATCAGCGCCGCGACTGCGCTGCCGACCCGGTCGCGAGGCGGGCCGGGCGGCGCTGTGTCGATGGGGGGCGGGTTCACGGAATTGTGTGGTTTCGTTGGGAAAATTCCGCCCTCGGGGCGTCACGGTGTCGCTTGCGCCCCGGACGGGGCCGCTCCACATTAGCCAAGACGCGGGGGCGCGGGGTAATTCCGGCGCCTTTTTTTCGCTTGCGATCGGGTACGAGGCATGAACATCGGAACTTTCGGTCTCGGCGGGTCCACCGCCCGCGCGCTCTTGCGCTGGCTCGCGGCGGCGGCCGCCACGCTTGCGCTTATATCGTCGCCCGTTCGCGCGGAGCAAGCCGCGGTCGAGGTGGTGCGGCAGTATCAAGCGGCGCTGATCGCGACGATGCAGCAGGGCGCCGCCTACGAGGCGCGCTACCGGTCGCTGCACGACCCGGTCGCCAAGGCGTTCGACCTGGCCTTCATCGCCCAGCGCGCGGCCGGACCCGCCTGGTCGGGCTTCACCGAGCCGCAGAAGAAGAAATACGCCGAGGTGTTCGCGCGCTACTCGGTGGCGCAGCACGCCACCCGCTTCAAGAAATTCGGCGGCGAGCGCTTCGAAGTGCTCGGCACCGACGACGTCGGCCGCGGCTATGTGCGCGTGCGCACGCAGATCGTGACGAGCAGCGAGCGCATCCAGCTCGACTACCTGCTGAGCCAGCGCGCCGGCGCATGGCGCATCGTCGACGTCTTCGCCAAGGGCGCGATCAGCGAAGTGGCCACGCGGCGCGCCGATTTCGCGCCCGTGATCCAGTCGCAGGGCGCCGACGGCCTGATCCGCGAACTGGAAGCCAAAGTCGCGCAGGCGAAATCGTCGTAGCGCTCAGCGCCCCCGGAACGCCGGCTTGCGCTTCTCGAGGAACGCCCGCGTGCCCTCGCGGTAGTCCTCGGTTTCCACCGCGTCGTAGGGCTCCTGGTATTCGGCCTCGGTGAGCGGGCGCGGATCGGCGAGGCGCTCGGCGAATTTCTTGTGCCAGCGGTTGGCCAAAGGCGCGCCGGCGGCGATGCGCCGGGCCGTGGCCGCCACCTCTTCGGCCAGCGCGGCGTCGGGTACGACCCGATTGACGAGGCCCTTGGCCTGCGCTTCGGCCGCGCCGATCACCTTGCCCTCCAGCAACAGCTCCAGCGCCACCGCGCGGCCGACCAGTTCCAGGAACGCGCGGTACTCGGGATAGCCGAGCACCACGCCGATCCGGTTTATGGGAATTCCGAACCGGCCGGAGTCGCCCGCGATGCGGAGATCGCACATCGTCGCGAGTTCGAGCCCGCCGCCGGTGCACGGCCCGTGGATCATTGCGACCGTCGGATGCCGGCAGAGGCGGATCGCCTCCAGGGTCGCGCGGATGAGGTCGCCGTAGCTGCGCGCCTGCGCCGCGTTGGCGCGCGCATCCGAGAATTCCGAGATGTCGGCGCCGGGACAGAACGCGCGCTCGCCGGCGCCGCGGAGGATCACGGCACGCAGCGCCTCGTCGGCGTCGAGCGCGCGGAACGCGGCGCCGAGGTCGCCCCACATCGCGCGGGTGAGCGCGTTGAGGCTGGCCGGGCGATTCAGCGTGACGGTGGCGATGCCGGCGGCATCGCGATCGACGAGGATGTCGGGCATGTGAAGGGCTTCCGGGTTGCGCGCCCTGTTTGCCGCCGCGCATGGCGCCTGACAAGCCGCGTGCCTTGACTTCGCCGCCCGCCCTCGCCCAGAGTCGCGCCTGCGTCAGGCTGGGGTGTCGCGCCTATGGACGCCGTATGCGCGGCTGAGATCACACCCATCGAACCTGATCTGGTTCACGCCAGCGAAGGGAGCCTGCATGCGGAACGCACCGCCCGCACGGCCCCGTTCCGCCTGCCGGTTCCCGCCGCCAAGGGGGGAGACCGGCGATGAAGACCGTCCTGTTCCTTGCCGCGCTGGCGGCGTTGCACGCGGCCGCGGCCGCCCGCGCGCAGGAGCGCGTCCACCTGCCGCTGCTGGTGCCGATCACCGGCGCGCTCGCGCTCGAGGGCCAGAGCGAGCGTGACGGCGCGCTGCTCGCGCTCGATCCGCCCGCGGCGGCCGGCGACGCGGCGCGCCCGCTCCGCCCGAGCCACGCGGTGTTCGACACCGGATCGAATCCGCAGGTGGCCGTGCAGGCGTTCGAGCGCGCGATGGCGGCCGAAATCCGCCCGCGCGCGATGCTGGGCCCCATCGACGGCAATTCGATGCTGGCGCTGCTGCCGCTCGCCGAGCGCGAGAAGGTGGCGCTGCTGTCGGTCTCCGGCACCGCGCGGCTCACCGAGCTCGGCAACGCCTACATCTTCCGCTTCTTTCCGAGCGACGTCGTCGTGAAGGCCGCGCAGGCGCGCTACGCGGTCGAGGAACTGCAGCGCCGGAAGATCGCGCTCGTCTACCAGAACACCGCCTATGGCCAGAGCGGCAACGAGCAGCTCGGCCGCTGGATCGAATCGCTCGGCGCCGCCGTCGTCTACCGCAACAGCGTGCCGGTGACGACGAAGGAGCTGTCGGGCGTGATCGCCCAGGTGCGCGATTCGGGCGCCGACGCGGTGCTGCTGCAGCTCCATTCGGGATCGAGCGCCCTGTTCCTCAAGCAGGCGGCGCGCGCCGGCCTCGCGCTGCCGATCGTCGGCGGCTCGGCGCTGCACCAGCCGAGCACCGCGGCGCTGCTCGAGCCGGCCGAGCTCAAGGGCGTCTGCGCCGAGACCGCCTCGGCGCCGGCGGCCGATCCGGGCCTGGCCGGTTTCGCGCGGACCTTCCGCGAGCGCATGAAGTCCGAGCCCGACGCGTTCGCGCTCGCCGCTTTCGACGCCGTCAACGCCGCGCTCGCCGCGGCGCGCATGCCCGGCCCGCTCGCGGAAAACCTCGCGAAGCTCCGCCATGCCGGGCTGGCCATGACCTACGAGTCGGACGGCAAGGGCAACATGGCGCACGACGCGATCATCGTCTGCTACGACGGCACGAGCCGCACGCCGCGGATCGCGAAACGCTACGCGCGCCCGCACGAAGCGGCGCGGCGCTGACCGGCCGTGAGCTGGGCGCAGATCGCGATCGACGGTCTGGCGCTCGGCGCCGCCTATGCGCTGGTGGCGCTCGGCTTCGTCCTGATCCTGAACGCCGCCGGTGCGGTGAATTTTGCGCAGGGCGATCTCGTCATGGCGGGCGGGTTTGCCGCGATCGCGCTCGCCAGCGCGCTGCCGCTCGACGCCCTGCCCGTGCCCGGCCTCGTGCTCGCGCCGCTCGTGGCGCTCTGCGGCGGCGGTGCGGGCTGGATCGTCGCCGAGATCGCCTATCGGCCGCTGCGCCACCGTCCGCCGGTGGCCGTGTTCATCGCCACGATCGCCGTCGGCATCGTGCTCCAGCACGGCGCCAACGGCATCTTCGGCGCGGCCGAGCGGCGCACGCCGCCGCTGGTGAGCGGCGACGCCGTCGTCGTCGGCGGCCTCACGCTCAGCCTACAGACGCTGGCGATCGTCGCCACGGCGGCGATCGTGATCCTGCTGCTGCACCGGTTGCTGGAGCGGACGCAGCTCGGCCGCCGCCTGCGCGCGGCGGCCGAAGACCCCGAGATGGCGCGGGCGCTCGGCATTCCGGTGCGCCGGCTCACCGCGCTCGCCTTCGCGCTCGGCGCCGGTCTCGCGGCGCTCGCCGGCCTGCTGCTCGCCAACGTCTATTTCGTGACGCCCACCGCCGGCCTCGCCTTCATGCTGAAGGCCTATATCGCCGTCACGATCGGCGGCTGGGGCTCGCTGCGCGGCGCCGTGGCCGGCGCGTTCCTCGTCGCGCTGTTCGAGGTCGCGGCAGGCCGCCTGTTCTCGGCCAGTCTCGCCGACGCGCTGCTCTATGCGGCGCTGCTGCTCGCCCTGCTGTTCAGGCCCGAGGGCCTGTTCGGCGAGGCGGCGGGGCGGCGCGCATGAGCGGCCGCGCGCGCATCGCCGCGGCGGGCGCGGCGCCGCTGTGGCTGGCCGCGGCCGCGGCGGTCGCAATGCTGGCGGCCGCCGCCGGCGCCTACGAGCTGCGCCTGCTCGCGATCGCCGGCTGCTACGCGCTGGCGGTGCTCGGCTATCAGTTCATCTTCGGCCGCGTCGGCGCGCTGTCGCTCGCGCAGGGCGCGTTCTTCGGCCTCGGCGCCTATGCGAGCGCGCTGCTGGCGCTGAAGCTCGGCTGGGATTTCGCGCGCTCGTTCCCCGCCGCGATCGCGCTCGCCGTGGCGCTCGCCGCGGTCGTGGGCGCCACGGTCTTGCGCCTCGCCTCGCATTATTTCGCGCTCGCGACGCTGGCGGTGGCCGAGCTGATGCACATCCTGGTGATCGAGTGGGTGTCGCTGACCGGCGGCGGCAATGGCCTGCCGAACGTGCCGGGCTTCGTGCTGTTCGGCTGGGCGGTGCCGCGCGGCTGGCCGGTGACGGCGTTCGTCTGGGCCTTCGCGGCGCTCGGCATCGCGCTCGCCGCCAACTATTCGCGCAGCCTTTACGCCGACGGCGCGCGGCTGCTGCGGGCGGAGCCGCTCGCCGCCGCCGCGGCGGGCATCGACGCGGCCGGGCGGCGCCTCGCGGCATTCCTGCTGAGCGCTGCGTTCGGCGCGGCCGGCGGCGCCCTCTACGTGCACACGCTCGGCGTCGTCTCGCCCGAGGCGATGCAGTTCGACGTGATGGTGCTGATCCTGTGCATGGCCGTGATCGGCGGGCGCAACGCGGTGGCCGGCGCGATCGTGGGCGCGCTGCTGCTCGTGCACCTGCCCGAATGGTTCCGCGCGCTCGAGGGCTGGCGCTATCTCGCCTACGGCGCCGGGTTGCTGCTGGTCATCGTCGCGGCGCCGGAGGGCATCGCCGGCGCGGTCGAGGCGCCGTGGCGGCGCCGGCTCGGAACGCCGGCCGCGCCGTCCGGCCGAACGCCTATCCCCGACGCAGCCGTTCCGGCCGCGCGCGCGGCGCCGTTCGCCGAAGACCGCGCGATCCTCGCCGTGCAGGGGCTGGCGATCGCGTTCGGCGGCAATCGCGCGCTCGCCGGCGTCACGCTGTTCGTGCGGCCGGGCGAGATTCTCGGCCTCATCGGGCCCAACGGCTCCGGCAAGACGACGCTGCTGAATCTCCTGAGCGGCTTCCACCGTCCCGACGCGGGGCGGATCTTCCTCGACGGCCGCGACGCGACGCGCGATCCGGCCTGGCGCCGCGCGCGCGCCGGCATCGCGCGCAGCTTCCAGCACGGCGCGCTCGCCGGCGACCTGACCGCGCTCGACAACGTCGCCCTCGCCGCCTGCGGCATCCGGGCGCGCGCCGCCGACGTCTTCCGCCTGCCGGGCCGCGACGCGAAGCGCCGCCGCGCGCGCGACGCGGCGCTGAGCGCGCTCGCCAAGGCGGGCGCGGCCGGCGCCGCGCACACGATGGGCGCCGATCTCGCGCCGGCCGAACGCCGCCGGGTCGAGCTGGCGCGCGCGCTGGTGGCCGAGCCGCGCGTGATCCTGCTCGACGAGCCGGCCGCGGGCCTCTCCGACGCCGAAAAGGCGGCCTTGCGCTCGGCATTGCGCGAGATCGCCGCGCGCGGCATCGCCATCGTCGTCGTCGACCACGGCATGCCGTTCCTGATCCCGCTCGCGAGCCGCGTCGTCTGCCTCGACGCCGGCCGCGTCATCGCCGCGGGCGCGCCGGCGGAGGTGGTGGCGGACCCCGAGGTCCGCCGCGCCTATCTCGGGGCGGGAGCGGTCCTGTGAGCGGCATCGCCCCGATCCTGCGCGTGCAGCACCTCGGCGTGCGCTACGGCCGCATCGAGGCGCTGCGCAACGTCTCGTTCGTGCAGGATCAGCGCAGCATCGTGGCGCTGCTCGGCCCCAACGGCGCCGGCAAGTCGAGCCTGCTCCGCGCGGCGATGGGCCTCGTCCCGACCGTCTCGGGCTCGGTCCAGTTCGCGTATCGCGACGTGACGAAGGAAGCGCCCGAGACTCGCGCGGCGATGGGCATCGCCTATGTGCCCGAAGGCCGGCGCGTGTTTCCGGGCCTGACCGCGCGCGAGAATCTCGACGTCGCGGCGTTCGCGCC
>JAEULD010000204.1 GCA_016792765.1 Candidatus Odyssella sp. | reverse complement strand
AGCGGTCGAAATCGACCCGGCGCACCAGGGCGGCGCAAGGGGACGGCGCCTCAGCCATGCGGGGGGCTCTCTTGAGCTTTGCCTAGGCGAGGCCTAATTTTCGGCCGTACTTGGACAAGGTTCCGGTGACCCGCTCGGGGCACCATTGCGCCGGCAGCGCTCTTGTCCGCATAACGACCTGGGGGAGTATCAATGGCTGCCATTCTGACCAGTCTGCGCAACACCGTTCTGGCCGGCTTCGTCTTGGCGATCATCGTGTTGATCGTAATGGGCCTCGTCACAACGGGCTACTCGCTGAAGTTCGACAGCGGTTTCTGGAAGTTCGTCGTCCGCTGGCTGCACGTACTCTCGGGCGTTCTCTGGATCGGCCTGCTCTACTATTTCAATTTCGTCCAGATCCCGAACATGCCGAAGATCCCCGACGAGCAGAAACCGGCGGTGAGCAAGGTGATCGCGCCGGCGGCGCTGTTCTGGTTCCGCTGGGCGGCGATGTCCACGATCATCTTCGGCATCATCCTGGCGCTGCTTAGCGGTTATTTTGTCAATGCCGTTCTGCTCGGTATCACCAGCGGCGGTGGTAGCACCACGATCATCGGCATTGGCATGTGGCTCGGCACGATCATGTGGTTCAACGTCTGGTTCGTGATCTGGCCGAACCAAAAGGTGGCGCTCGGCCTCGTCGAGGGCACCGCCGACCAGAAGAAGGCCGCGGCCCGTAAGGCGATGCTGTTCTCACGCACCAACACGATGCTGTCGATTCCCATGCTTTACTGCATGATCGCCTATCAGAATTCCTACTAACGGCGATCGAAAGTCGCGAACGGAACGGCGCCCGCGAGGGCGCCGTTTTCGTTTGGCCTTCGGCCCTTGACCCCTCCGAACGGCGTAGTACGTTTTTGCCGTGATCCGCTCCTGGCGCAACAGTGCGACGCGCAAAGTCTGGGAAGGCGAACGCCCCAACCAGTTCTCGGGCCTTGATTTCAATGCTGCGATTGATCTTCTGCTGGCGCTAAACGCCGCCAAGACGCTTCAGGATCTGAGTCCCCTGCGCAGCGTTGGCCTTCACAAGCTCAGGGGCGATCGTGACGGCCAATGGGCCATGACCGTGAATGCGCGTTGGCGCATCTGTTTCCAGTTCAAGAAAGGCGATGCCGAAAATGTCGAAATCGTCGACTACCACGAAGGCTGACGGCCGCGCTCCAATTGCGCACCCCGGGCGACTGCTCAAGCGCGAGCTGGAAGCCCGCGGCCTCAGCGCCAACCGGCTCGCGCTAAGCCTCGGCGTGCCCTCGGGCCGGGTGACCGACATTCTCAATGGCCGCCGGTCCATCACCGCCGATACGGCCGTGCGGTTGGGCCGGTTTTTCGGCAACGGCGCCCAATTCTGGCTCGATCTGCAGAGCCAGCACGACATTGCCGTGATCGAACGGGACCGCGGCGCGGATATCGCGCGGCGCGTGCAGCCCGCCGACGCCGCGTAGCGCCGCGCCTACGCGCCCGCCTTCGCGGCGGCGGCCTTCTCGTCCTTGTCGTCGCGCCACTTGCGGATCGCGGGCATGTAGATCAGCAGCGACGACGAGACGTAGATCGCCGAGTAGGTGCCGATCATCACGCCGAACACGATCGCGAGCGTGAACGCGAACAGCGATTCGCCGCCGAACACCAGCATCGGCAGCACGGCGATGAGCGTGGCGCCGCCGGTCATCATCGTGCGGAACAGGTTCTGATTGACCGAGATGTTGATCAGCTCCTTGAAGTCGGTCTTCTTGTAGCGCCGCATGTTCTCGCGCAGGCGGTCGAAGATCACGATCGTCTCGTTGATCGAATAGCCGGCGAGCGTCAGCAATGCCGCGATCGCGGTGAGATCGAATTCGAGGCCGGTGATCGAATACACGCCGACCGCCATCGTCACGTCGTGCGTGGTGGCGACGAGGCCGGCCACGCCGAACTGCCACTCGAACCGCACCCAGACGTAGATCGCGATCAGCAGCAGCGCCACGCCGGTCGCGATCATGCCGTCGCGGAACAGGCCCTGGCTCACCTTGGGCCCGACGAATTCCTGGCGGCGGAATTCGTAGCCGGGGCCGAGCGCCTTCTTGATGTCGTCGATGGCCTTGGACTGCGCGGCCTCGTCGCCGGGCGCGCGCTTGGCGCGGATCATCACGCCGCTCTCGCCGCCGACGTGCTGCACCTGCACCTCGCCGAGGCCGAGCGTGCCGACCTTCCGTCGCACGTCGGCGATGTCGATCTTCTGCTTGCTCGCCGCCTCGATCAGCAGCCCGCCCTCGAAATCGATGCCGAGGTTGAGGCCCTTGATCGACAGCGAGACGACGACGGCGACGAACAGCAGCGCCGTGAACGAGAACGCGAAGAAGCGCGCGCCGACGAAATCGACCTTGGTCGCGTGCGGGAAATATTTTGCGAGCGCCATGGCGTTGTCCTCAGGCTCCCGCGGCGACCGCGGTATTGCGCACGATGGGCAGCTGCTTCGGCCGCCGCCAGCGCCACCAGTAGACCACCTGGATGCGCGTCAGCATGATCGCGGTGAAGAACGACGCGCCGACGCCGATCGCGAGCGTCACGCCGAAGCCCTTCACCGGGCCCGATCCGAACAGATAGAGCAGCAGGCCGGCGATGATCGAGGTGATGTTCGAATCCGCGATCGCGGTGAACGCGCGGCGGAAGCCGGCGTCGATCGCCGACAGCGTCGTGCGCCCGGCGCGGATTTCCTCGCGCATGCGCTCGTAGATCAGCACGTTGGCGTCGACCGACATGCCGAGCGAAAGCACGATGCCGGCGATGCCCGGCAGCGTGAGCGTGGCGCCCAGCGCCGACATGATCGCGGCGAGGATGATGAGGTTGAACGTGAGCGCGACGATGGCGAACGCGCCGAACAGGCCGTAGGCCGAGATCATGTAGAACGCGACGAGCGCCACCCCGAGCATGCTCGCCCAGATGCCGGCCTCGATCGCGTCCGCGCCGAGCGTGGCGCCGACCGTGCGCTCCTCGGCGACGTTGAACTTCGCCGGCAGCGCGCCGGCGCGCAGCAGCAGCGCGAGGCGCGTCGCGCTCTCGACCGTGAACCGGCCCTGGATGATGCCCGAGCCGCCGCAGATCGCCGACTGGATGACCGGCGCCGAGATCACCTCGTTGTCGAGCACGATCGCGAACGGCTTCTTGAGGTTCTCCTGCGTGATGCGGCAGAAGATGCGCGCGCCGGTGGTGTCGAACCGGAACTGGATGATCGGCATCCCGTCCTGGAACGTCTGCTGCGCGTCGGTCAGGTGCGTGCCGTCGAGCTCGGCCTCGGTCTGCACGAGGTACCAGCCCTGCTCGCCCATCGAAGCCGCGCCCTTCATCAGCGTGTAGCCGGGCGGCGGCTGGGTCGTCTCGGTCGGGTTGAGGATCGAGGGATGCGGCAGGTGGAACGTCATCTTCGCCGTCGTGCCGATGCGGCGGCGGATTTCCTGCGTGTCGGAGACGCCGGGCACCTCGACGATGACGCGGGTGTCGCCCTGGCGCTGGATCGTGACTTCGCGGGTGCCTTCGGGATCGATGCGCCGGCGCAGGATCTCCATGGCCTGCTCGATCACGCGCTGATTGAGCGAGGCGAGGCCCGCGTCGGTCAGGCGGACGGTGACCGCGTTGCCCTCGACGCGCACGTCGTAGAGCCGCTGGCGCTGGCCGAACACGCCGCCGGCGCCCGTATCCTGGTCCCGCGCCACGGTTTCGGAGACGGTGCGGGCGGCGTCGATCTGCGCCGCGTCGACCGCGCGGAACGCGACGCCGCGCGGCACGTAGCGCAGCTCCTCGTAGCGCACGCGCTGATCGCGCAGCGACTTGCGCAGCGCGTCGCGCACGGTCTTGAGCGCGTCGGCCTCGACGCTCTTCATCTCGGCCTCGAGCAGCAGATAGGCGCCGCCCTGGAGGTCGAGGCCGAGGCTGAACTGCTGGTGCGGGACGTAGCTCGGCAGCGACTTCGCGGTCTTTTCCGGGAGAACGTTCGGCGCCGCGAACAGGAGCGCGAACACGCAGGCGAGCAGCGCGCTCCACAGCTGGAAGCGGGTGATGTTGATCATCGGGGCGCCCCGATTCCGGCGCTGGGCGCCGCGCTCAGCGGCCGAACAGCTTCTTCAGGAGGCCGGGCTTGCCGTCGTTCGCGGGCTGGCCGGAAGCGCCCGGCGGCGGGGCCATGGCCTGCGGATTCCAGAGGCCGGCGATCTGTCCGCGCGCGATCTGGACGCGCACGTTGTCGGCGATCTCGACCTCGACCGTGGGGCTGTTCTCGTGCGCCTTGATCACCTTGCCGACGATGCCGCCGGCGGTCATCACCTCGTCGCCCTTCTTGATCGCCGCGATCAGCGCGCGGTGATCTTTCATCTTCTTCTGCTGCGGGCGGATCAGCAGGAACCAGAACACGACGAAGATCAAGACGAGCGGAAGGATGCCGGTGAGGAAGCTGTCCGTGCCCGCCGGCTTGGCGGCATCCTGCGCGAATGCCTGGGAAATCCACATTGAGACGTCTCCGCTGTCCGGGAACAACAAATCGGCGCCTCACCAGATCGGGGGCGCCCCTGATTTCGCCGGAATATACAAGTCCTTGCCCCCCGTTCAAGGGCGCCGAAGTGCCGCGGCGGGAGGCTTCACGCCGGCTGTTCAGCATTGCCGGCCTGCGCGCGCCGGGCCAGTCACGGGCGGAATCTCGACGCGGATGCGCTCGCCGTCGTCGGTCAGCAGATAATCGTCGAATCCGCCGCCCGAGAGGCGGCGCGCCAATTCGCGCCGCGCCGACGCGAGGAACGCATCCTGGAGGCCGGCCAGCCCGAAGCCCGTCAGGCTGACGCTCACATCGCCGTCGGGCGCCGCGCGAACGGCAAGGCCGGGCATCGCGGCGCCGGCCGTCAGCTGCGCGGCCGCGGCCAGGCGCGCGATGCTCGCCTCTGCGCCGGCAAGGGCCGAGCTTTCGACGCGGAACCGAACCGCGCCGCCGCTGATGCGGAGATGGTCGTAACGGATGCCGTCGGCGCGCAAGGCCGCGCCGGCCTCGTCGCGGATCCGGCGCAGCGCGTGGCGATAGACGACGTCCCACTCGGGCGCCAGCACGAAGGCGAGGCCGCGCGCGCTGTCGGCGCCGCGCGTCTCCCGCCCCGCTCGATCCGCTTCGCTCGCCGCCGCGCTTGCGCCCGGCAAAGCCGGCGCCGCGAACGACACGGACGCGCAGACGATTCCGGTGACGATCGCCTGCAGACGCAACACTCCGACCCACGACATCATCGCGCGCCCCGCTCCCGTTGTTGCAGCCGTCCGTCGATTGCATATGGAGGCCGCGTTGACCGCTGCAAGGCCGGTGGCTAGGTTCGCGCGAAATTTTTCAGCGCATCGGGAAATGCCCAAGAGTAGCAAACCGAAATCGCGCGCGCAGGCGCGGAAGCCGAACGGCCTCGACAACGCCACGCTCGCGCGCATCGCCGCCGCGCTGGAGCGCATGTCGCCCGCCGCGCCGCCGGCCGCGTCGCTGGCCAAGGGCGAGGCGTTCGTCTGGCACGCCGACGAGGGCCGGCTCGAGACGGTGGCGAAGATCAACCGGCTCGATCTCGCGCTGCTGCAGGGCGTCGAGCGCCAGCGCGAGGCGCTGCTCGACAATACGCGCCGTTTCGCCAAAGGCCTGCCGGCCAACAATGCGCTGCTGTGGGGCGCGCGCGGCATGGGCAAGAGCTCGCTCGTCAAGGCCGTGCATGGCGCGGTGAACAAGGAAACGAAGGGCGCACTCGCGCTGGTCGAGATCCACCGCGAGGACATCCCCTCGCTGCCGCGCCTGCTCGGCGTACTGCGCGAGGCGAACCGGCGCACGATATTGTTCTGCGACGATCTCTCGTTCGACGGGCAGGACGCGGCCTACAAGTCGTTGAAGGCCGTGCTCGAGGGCGGCGTCGAGGGCCGGCCCGACAACGTGATCTTCTACGCCACCTCGAACCGCCGCCATCTGATGCCGCGCGACATGATCGACAACGAGCGCGCGACCGCGATCCACGGCGGCGAGGCGATCGAGGAGAAGGTCTCGCTCTCCGACCGGTTCGGCCTCTGGCTCGGCTTCCACGCCTGCGACCAGGACACGTTCTTCGCGATGCTTGACGGCTATGCCGCGGCGTTCGGCCTCGCGATCGGCCGCGAGCAGCTCCATCGCGAGGCGATCGAGTGGTCGGTCTCGCGTGGCGCCCGCTCCGGCCGCGTCGCCTGGCAGTTCATCCAGGACGTGGCGGGGCGCCTCGGGAAGCGGCTCGGATGAGGCGGATCAAGCGCGCGGCCGATTTCGACCTCGAATTCTTCCGCCGGTTCTATCTCGATCCCAAGACCGCCGCGGTCTCGCGCGAGGAGATGACGGCACGCGCGCAGTTCATCGCTGCGTTCGCCGACTATCTCGGCCTCGACGTGCGCGGCATCCTCGACGCCGGCTGCGGGCTCGGCCTGATGCGGCCGACGTTCCGGCGCATCTTTCCCGAGGCGCGCTATCTCGGCCTCGAGATCAGCGCCGACATGTGCGCGAAATACGGCTGGACACTCGGGTCGGTCGATACCTGGCGCAGCGCGCGGACGTTCGACATCGTGATCTGCTACGACGTGGTGCAGTACCTGCCGGAGCGGCGCGCGGCGGCGGCGCTGGCCAACCTCGCGCGCCACTGCCGCGGCCTGCTCTATTTCAGCGCGCTCACGCGCGAGGACTGGCTGCACAATTGCGACCGCACGCGCACCGACCGCGACGTCCACATGCGCCCGGCCGCATGGTATCGCCGG
>JAEULD010000187.1 GCA_016792765.1 Candidatus Odyssella sp. | reverse complement strand
GCATCACCGGCTGGTGCAGCGCGTGCGGCACCGGGATCGCGGCGCTGACGATCTGCGCGCCGCGCTTCTTCTTGAAGCGGATCGAGAGGTCGAGGCTCTTCAGCAGGTTCAGCGGGAAGCGGCTGATGATCGCGTTGCCGTCGACGCCGCGGCGCAAGGTCACGTTCGGCTGGTAGGCGCGGTGCGGCAGCGCGAGCGCGTCGGCGAGCACGTCCACCTGCCGGTGGTGGTGCGAGCGCGGCGCGTCCTCGTCCACCTCCTGGAGGGCCACGATGTCGGGGCGGCACTCCTCGAGCGCGCGCACGATGCGGCGGATGTCGTATTTGCCATCCAGGCCGCCGATGCCCTTGTGGATGTTCCAGGTGATCAGTCGGAAACGCATGAGGGCCCGTGCCGTGTGACGTCTCGCATTGGATCGACGCAGATTCCGATTCGCCGATGCGCCCCGGTTTCGCGGAGCAGGAAGAATTGAACCACAGAGGGCACAGGGGACACAGAGGAGAAACTCCTGTGCCGCGGCGCGGCGCAATCCCTCTTTCTGCGTTCTCCGTGCACTCTGTGCCCTCCGTGGTTCATTTGCCTGCTTCGCTTCGCCGCGACGCGTTCAAAGCTGCGGCGAGAACAGGCGGGCGCAGGCGACGAACAGGCGGCGGCCGAGCGGCGCGTCGGATTCGTAATTGAGCTTCAGCGTCGCCTTGGCGCGGAACTCGTCGAACAGCGCCGCCAGTTCCTCGACCGCCGGCCCGCCGTAGAACACGGCCGCGGCCTCGAAGTTCAGCTTCATGCTGCGGTCGTCGATGTTGGCGCTGCCGACGATCGCGAGATTGTCGTCGACGATCGCGGTCTTCGCGTGCAGCAGCGGCGGGCCGAACAGGTAGATGCGGACGCCGGCGGCAATGAGCTGGTCGTGGGTGGAGGCGCCGGCCGCGTCGACGACGCGCCAGTCGCTCTTGGCCGGCACGATCACGTGCACTTCCACGCCGCGCGCGGCGGCCACGGTCAGCGCGGTCGTCAGCGCCTCGTCGGGCACGAAATAGGGCGCTACGAGCCAGACGCGCTTTCGCGCCAGCCCGATCGCGGCGAGCAGGAACGCGTAGATCGCGCGATGCTCGTTGTCGGGCCCCGACGGCACGAAATGCATGAGCTGCGTGCCGGTCGGCGGCGCGGCCGGGAAGTAGCGGTCGAGACCGTCGTCGCCGAGCTTCTCCTCCGACGCGAACAGCCAGTTCTCGAAGAAGGTGTTCTGGAGGCCCTGCACGATCTCGCCGCGCAGTTCCGCGTCGGTGTCGCGGCGCGCGGCCTCGCCCGCATGGGCGGCGCAGTGGTCGGAGCAGATGTTCGTGCTGCCGCAGAAGCCGACCGCGCCGTCGACGACGAGGATCTTGCGGTGCGTGCGGAAGTTGACGATGCGGCGGCGCAGGCGCGCGATCGCGGTGGGGTTGAACCACTCGAATTTCACGCCGGCCTCGACCATGCGCTGCTCGAGCCCGCGCGAGACGCGCGAGCCGACCGTGTCGGCCAGCAGGCGCACCTCCACGCCGCGGCGCGCCTTCTCGATCAGCAGCTCGACGATGCGCGTGCCGAGGGCGTCGTCGCGCAGGATGTAGTATTCGGCATGGATGTGGTGCTGCGCGCCGGCGATGGCCGCTTCCGCGGCGGCGAAGAAGTCGTCGCCCTTCGAGAACAGGCGCACGCTCGTCGCCGTCATCGGCGGCAGGCCGCCGAGGCGGGTCGCGACGCGGATCAGCGGCTCGGTGTTGCCGCGCTCGCGATCGAACAGCGCCGAGCGCGCGCGCGAGGCGTGCATCGCGTCGCGGGCGCGGCGCAGGCGCCGCTTGCGCCGGTCGAAGCGCAGCGGCCCCCACCAGTAGTAGATGAGAGCGCCCACGCCCGGCAGCAGCGCGAGGCCGAAGATCCAGGCGAGCGTCGCCACCGGCGGGCGCTTCTGCAGCAGCACCCAGCCGGCCATGACCACGATCCAGACGAATTCGAGGACGGTCAGCGTCGCGATCGACATCGGAAGGCCACGTTAGGACGAAAACCGGCACGAGGGAATCCGCGGCGCCGGCGCCGCGCATTGGGAAATGCCGGCGCGGTCCTATACGAATGAGCTTGCGGTCCGGCGGGCGATACCGGCATTTTTCGCGGCGATGAACCTGCGCTTCTCCCATCTCCTGCAGATCGCCGCGGCGGCGGCGGTGGCGCTCGTGGCCGGGGCCGCGATCGGCCGCTTCGCGCTGGCGCCGGCGCCGGTGGTGATCGAGAAGCGCGTCGAAGTTCCGGTGCGGGTCGCGGCGCCGGCCGAGGCGGCCTATCTCAAATGGAAAGTGGCGCTCTCCTATCCGGTGGAAACGCCGCAGTTCGGCTCGCTGGCCCGGAAATTCGCCGACAAGGTCCGCCGCGCCTCGGCCGGCGCGATCGCGTTCGAGCTCGAGGAGCCCGGCAAGCTGGTGGCGCCGGCCCAGTGCCTCGAGGCGGTGGGCAAGGGCGCGGTCGACGCGTGCTGGTCGACGCCGGGGATGTGGTCGACGCGCGAGCCGGCCTTCGCGGTCTTCGGCGGCATCCCGTTCGGGCCCGAAGCGGTGGAATACGTCGCCTGGCTCGCCTATGGCGGCGGGCAGGAGCTGCTCGACGAGGTGTATGCGCGCTTCGCGGTGAAGTCGGTGCTGTGCGGCATCACCACGCCCGAGGCCGGCGGCTGGTTCAAGAAGCCGGTGCAGACCGCCGACGACCTGAAGGGCCTGAAGGTGCGCGCCTCGGGCCTGGCCGCGCGCGTGCTGACCAAGGCCGGCGCCGATCCGCGCCACGTCGAGGCCGGCAAGATCCTGCCCGCGCTCAAGGACGGCGGGCTCGACGGCGCCGAATATTCGTTTCCGCTGATCGATCTCGGCCTCGGCTTCCACACGATCGTCAGCAACTACTATTTCCCCGGCTGGCAGCAGCCGACCGTGCCGCTCGAGCTGCTCGTGAACCGCAAGGCCTGGGACGCGCTGCCCGAGGCCACGCGCGGGCAGATCGAGCTCGCCTGCGGCGATACGGTGCGCGACGGGCTGTCCGAGGGCGAGGCGATGCAGGCGGCGGCGCTGCGCGAGCTGCGCGCCAAGGGCGTCGTGTTCCAGCGCTGGCCGCAGGGCGTGCTCGACACGCTCGAGAAGGCCTGGCTCGACATCGCCGAGCAGGAGGGCGCCGCCGACGCGAACTTCAAGCGCGTCTGGAGCGCGCTGTCCGCGTTCCGCTCGGAATACGAAACCTGGCGCCGTTTGGGCCACGTGCCGTAGGGAAGGTCAAGATCACAGGAGCCGGGGAGCCGGGGAGAAGCAAGAAAAGGGATTGAACCACGGAGGACACAGAGGACACGGAGAAGGAAGAGAAAGGATTGCGCGCGAGAGGCGCGCTAAGAAGGTTTGACTTCATTGGCGCCGCTCTTGCGGCGCAGTTTCATGCTTCCTTACTTCTCCGTGTCCTCTGTGTCCTCCGTGGTTCATTTCCTTGCTTGCTTACTTCTCCCCGGCTCCCCGGCTCCTGTCCCCTAATCCTTTCTTTCCCGAGACCGAACACATGACGCTCGACCCGCAGCTTGCCGAGATCCTCGCGATCGCCGAGAAGGCGGGGCGGCCGCCGCTCGAATCGCTGCCGGTGCAAGAGGCGCGGCGCGAATACAGGAAGCGCGCCGACACGTTCGGCCTGCCGCCGGCCGAGATGTTCGCCACGATGGAGCGCACGATCGCGGGCCCCGCCGGGCCGGTGCCGGTGCGCTTCTACGTGCCGGTGGGCGTGCCCGATCCGTCGCCGCTGCTCGTGTTCTTCCACGGCGGCGGCTGGACCGTCGGCGACCGCGACACGCACGACCGCGCCTGCCGCCATTTCGCCGAGAAGGCGCGCTGCCGCGTCGCCTCGGTCGACTACCGCCTCGCGCCCGAGCACCGCTTCCCGGCCGCGGTCGAGGATTGCTGGGCCGCCTATGCCGCGATCGCCGGGGACCCCGGCCCTTGGGACGCCGATCCGCGCCGCATCGCGGTGGGCGGCGACAGCGCCGGCGGCAATCTCGCGGCCGTGGTCGCGCAGATGGCGAAGGCCGGGAAAGCGCCGGAGCCGTGCTTCCAGCTCCTGATCTATCCCGCGGTCGACATGGCCGGCGTCTATGCCTCGATCGAGCGCTTCGGCAAGGGCTACCTTCTCACCAAGGCGATGATCGACAGCTTCCTCGCGCATTACGCGCCGGACGCGGCGATGCGCCGCGATCCGCGCGCGTCGCCGCTGCTCGCGGGCAGTCTCGCCGGGCTGCCGCCGGCCTTCGTGCAGACCGCGGGCTTCGATCCGCTCCAAGACGAGGGCGCCGCCTATGCGCGGGCGCTGGCCGCCGCCGGCGTCGCGGCCGAGCACCGGCACTATCCCGGCCTCGTGCACGGCTATCTGCAACTCGCCGGCTATTCGAAGGAAGCGCGCACCGCGGTGGACGACGCGGCGGCGGCGTTGCGCCGGGCGTTCCGGGAATAGGGGCCGGGCGGCGCGGCGCCCGCGGCTTCGCGCCGAACGCGGCCGGACCCCCGCGTTGCGGCGGTCGGTCGCCGGCGTTAGCATCGCGCGGGGCAAGGGGGACCCGTGGCCATGGCGCAAAGCCGGGCCGACGCGCTGCCGGAAGGCACGCAGCTCAACGTATACACGCTCGGCGCAGTGCTCGGCGCGGGCGGGTTCGGCATCACCTATCGCGCGATCGAGCGCATCACCGATCGCAGGGTGGCGATCAAGGAGTTCCTGCCGACCGAGCTGGCGCAGCGCGCGCCGGACGGCGTCTCGGTCCGCCCGCTGAGCCAGGGCAGCGACGATTTCTCGCTCGGCCTCGATCGCTTCCGCGTCGAAGCGCGGACGCTGATCGCGCTCAAGCACCCGAATATCGTGCCGGTGCTGCAATATTTCGAGGCGAACGGCACCGGCTACCTGGTGATGGAGTACCAGAACGGCGCCACGCTCGGCGAGCGGCTGAGATCGGACGGGCCGCTCGGCGAGGCGGACCTGCGCCGCATCGTCGGCCCGCTGCTCGACGCGCTCGAGGCGGTGCACGGCAAAGGGTTCCTCCATCGCGACGTCAAGCCCGACAACGTCTTCCTGCGCGAGGACGGCGTGCCGCTGCTGCTCGATTTCGGCGCGGCGCGGCAGGCCGTCGCCGGCCGGAGCCGCAGCCTGAGCGCCATCTACTCCGAGGGCTACGCGCCGCACGAGCAGTACGAAAGCGATTCGCCGCAGGGCCCGTGGAGCGACATCTATGCGCTCGGCTGCACGCTGTATCGCTGCATGACCGGCGCGAAGCCGCCCTCGGCGCCGAAGCGGGCCAATGCCGCTCTCGAGAAGCGGCCCGATCCGGTGCGCCCGCTGGCAGAGGCGGCGCGCGGCCGGTACTCGCGCGAGATCGTCCGCGCCGTCGAGGCCGCGATGCGCCTGGCAGCGAGCGAGCGCCCGCAGTCGGTCGCGTCGTTCCGGGCGTTGATGGCGCTGCCGCTCGACGATCCGGACGATTCCGAATACGGCCGCCAGGAGCGGGCGCGGCGGCTCAAAGATGCCGACACCGTGCCTGCGCCCGCGCCGCGGCCCGGACCGGAGCGGAAGGGCGCGGCCGCGCCGCGGCGCATCGCGGCGATTGCCGGAGTCGCGCTCCCGGCGCTGCTGGCGATCGGCGCCGCGGTGTATTTCGGCCTCGACTGGTACGACGAGTACCGCCTCGGCGGACTCGCCGCCGCGGCCGAGGCGTCGATCGCCGGGAATCGCTTCGACGCCGCCGAGCGCGAACTCGAAGCGGCGGCGCGGATCCGCGCGGACGACGGGCGGATCGCCGCGCTGCGCGCCCGGCTGGCGCAGGCCCGCCGCGCCGAGATCGGCGAGCGCAATCGGCCCCGGCTCGTGCTGCCGATCCGCGACTGCGCCGATTGTCCGGAGCTCGTCGAGATACCGCCCGGCCTGCCGTTCGCGATGGGCGCGCCCGCGAGCGAGCGGGGCAGCTATCCCAAGGAACGGCCGCAGCACGCCGTCGAAATCGCATACCCGTTTCTCATCGGCCGCTACGAAGTGACGGTCCGCCAGTATCGGGCGTTCCTGCAGAAAAGCGGCCGCACGCACGATACGCCGTGCGCCACCTTCAACCCGGCCGCCGGCGTCTACGAAATCGACGGCGGCGCCACCTGGACGAAGCCGGATTTCCTGACCGGAGACGATCACCCGGTCGTGTGCGTGAGCTGGACCGACGCGCGCGCCTACGCGGACTGGCTCTCGCGCGAAACCGGCAAGCGCTACCGGCTCCCGAGCGAGGCGGAATGGGAATATGCCGCGCGCGCCGGCGACACCAAGGCCGCGCCGTGGATCGCCGGCGAGCTCGAGCCGTGCCTGTTCGCGAATGCCGCCGACCTCAAGGGGCAAGACCGGCTTCCGAAACTCTGGGACATCTTCAAGTGCAACGACGGCGCCGCCTTCACCGCGCCGGTCGGCAGCCTGAAGGCGAACGCCTTCGGGCTACACGACATGCTCGGCAATGCGTGGGAGTGGGTCGAGGACTGCCACAATACGAGCTATGCCGGCGCGCCCGCCGACGGACGGCCCTGGCTCGACGGCGATTGCGCGTCGCGCATCATGCGCGGCGGCGGCTGGATCAGCCAGGTGCGCGACGTGCGCTATGCGATGCGCGGCTACAACCGCGGCGACCGCGGCTATAACTCGGCCGGCTTCCGCATCCTGCGCGAGAAATAGCGCCGCTCAGGCCGCCACCGCCTCGCGCTTCCGGATGGCGGCGACGAGCGCCTCGGGCAGCGGCGCGGATCTGTGCGCGCGGAGGTCGGTGTTCACCCAGATGATCTCGCCGGTCGAGAGCAGCTCCTGGCCGCCCCTGGGGAAGATCGCGAGCGCGAAGGCGATGCTGGTGCGGCCGAACTTGCCGGTGCGCACGCCCACTTCGATCTCCTGATCGAAGCGTATCGGCGCGCGGTATTCGACCGTGGACTTCACCAGGTGGAAATCGGTTCCCGCCGCCTTGTCGCCGCCGAGATCGTAGCGGTAGGGCAGCGCGCGCAGATAGTCGGTGATCGCGGTGTCGAAATAGGCGAGATAGTGCGCGTTGAAGACGACGCCCTGCGCGTCGATCTCCGAATAGCGCACCCGCGTCGGCCAGAAGAACCAGAAGTCCGTGCGCTTCGGCGTGCCCGTGTCGTTCATGTCGGCGTCCTCCACGGCGGCATGACGAAGCACGAACCGGGCGCCTGTTCAAGCGCGGTTCCGCGCGGCGGCGACCTGCGCTAGAACGGGAGCGAAGCGAGGGAGGAATTCATGACGACGCTCGTCATCGGCGCCGGCCTGGTCGGCGCGCAGGTCGCGCGCATCCTGATCGAGGCGGGCGAGCGGCCGGTGCTGTTCGACACCGCGCCGCAGGCCGAGGCGCTGGCCGAGCATTTCGATCCGGCCAAGGCGGCGATGGAGGTGGGCGACATCCTGCGCCCGCTCACGCTCGCCGCGGCGATTCAGCGCCACAAGATCACGCGCATCGTACACACCGCGGCCAATCCGATGCTGACGCTCGGCGCGCAGCGCGATCCCTACGCCGCGATCAATCTCAACATCATGGGCACGGTGAACGTCATCGAGGCCGCGCGCGCGTTCGGCATCAAGCGCGTCGTCGTCTCGAGCTCGAACGTGCTCAATCATTTCGTCGCCGGCGGCGACGGCTCCAACGATCCGATGCGCGAGACCGCGTTTCCGCGCCCGACCACGTTCTACGCCTCGACCAAGCAGGCGATCGAAAGCCTCGGCCTCAACTACGCGCGCTGGCACGGCATCGAGTTCGCCGCGATGCGCTACGGCGCGGTGTTCGGACCGTGGGGCGGCGCCGGCGGCGGCGGGCCGAGCAACGTGATGAAGGAGGCCGTGCGCCGCGCGCTCGAGGGCGAAGAGGCGGTGCTGCCGGCCGGCGCGATGGAATGGGTGTATTCCAAGGACGCCGGCATGGGCACCGTGCAGGCGCTCGGGGCCAAGGATCTCGGCTTCGGCGTGTTCAACATCACGATGGGCGTGCTCGCGAAGCCCGAAGACATGGCCGCCGCGCTCAAATCCGCCATTCCCGGCGCCAAAGTGCGGATCGAGACGCCGGCCGCCGCCGCCGTTTCGCTGCCCGACATGAAGGCGGTGTCCGATCTCTCGCTCGCGAAGAAAACCCTGGGCTTCGCGCCGAAATACGGGCTGGTCGAGGGCGTGAAGGACCTGGTGGCGTGGATGAAATCTCGCAAGTCCTGATCGCGTCGCCCCCCTCGTTTCCCACCGCCGCGTTGCTGGCTGCTTTTCTCTCCCGCGCAGCGGGAGAGAAGGGGCCCATGCGCCGCTTGGCGCATGGGAAGTGAGGGCTGCGGCCGCTTGAACCGCGCTGACAGTTCATGTAATGTTCTTGCATGAATCGAGCACCCTCCAAGCCCGTCGACAGCGAGTATCGCGCAAATTTCGCCGGTGCACTGGCTCCGCCGGCTGCTGGAAATTCGCCCGCCGCGCGCGCGCGGCGATTGCGCCGCGCCGCCAGTGATGCCGCGCTGAAATTCTGGAGCCGGACGCGAAACCGCCGCCTCGGCGGATTCAAATTCCGGCGCGAGGTTCCGCTGGGGCCGTTCGTCGCCGATTTCGTCTGCAGCGAAGCGCTGCTCGTCGTGGAGATCGACGGCGATCAGCATGCCGCTTCGGAGGCCTACGATGCGTCGCGGACCCGGTATCTCGAACGGACGGGCTATGCGGTGATCCGCATCCCGACGCACGAGGTGCTGCACGATCTTGCGGAGGTACTCGACCGCGTGCATCGCGCGATCGAGGAGCGGGTGCAGGAGTTGAAACATCGCTGAGCGTTGCGTGGGGCAAGGCCCTCACTTCCCACGCGCCAAGGGGCGCGCGGGCCCCTTCTCTCCCACTTCGTGGGAGAGAGAAAGACCAGGCGATCTCTTTACTCTCCCTCTCTCTCTCTCTCTCTCTCTCTCTCCCGCGCAGCGGGAGAGAAGGGGCCCATGCGCCGCTTGGCGAACCGGACGTGAGGGCCGGGATGCCTAGCGGCGCGCGGCCTTCTTGCCCATGGCCTCGAGCGCCTTCCGCGCATCGACGGGCTTCCACCACGGCTTCATCCCGAGATCGCGCGCGATGACGCCGGCGCTGATGTAGCCGGCGCCGCCGCTGATGGCGCCGCCGGGGTGGCTGGCGGAGCCGGCCATGTAGAGGCGCTTGACCGGCGTGCGATAGCCCCAGTGCTTGTCCATCACCTGATCGGCCGAGAGCGCGCCCATGAAGATGTCGCCGCCCTTCATGTTGATCAGCTCCTGGGCGTAGGTGCGCGCGGTGTAGGTGTAGGTCTTGAGGATGTTCTTCTTCGTCATGTTCGGCGCGTAATGCGCGAAGCGCTCGACGATGCGCTCGGTGAATTCTCGCTCGAAATCCTCCCAGCCCTTGCCGCCGCGGTCGGGATCGTAGGGCATCACGTGCCAGGCATAGGTCGTGTGCTTGCCCGGCGGCGCCTGGGCGGGATCGTTGGCCGAGAGCGCGCCGGAGCCGAACTGCACGATGGTCGGCACCCGCCCCGCTTTCACGTCGTCGTGCGCCGACATGAGATCGGCGATCGATTCGGCGCCGACGTTCCATTTCTGCGCCTTGTTGAGGTTCGGATCGAATTTCGCGGCCGCGAAGTCCGGCGACTCGTTCAGCGCGAAATGCACGCCGAACAAGGTCCACGCCGTGTATTTGAAGCGGTCGAGCTTCTGCCGGTAGGCCTCCGGCAGCTGGCCGCGGCCGATCATCTCCTCGAAGGTCTGGTGCACGTTGGCGGTGCTGGCGACGAATTTCCGCGCGCGGATCGCCGTGCCGTCGGCGGTCTCGATGCCGGTCGCCTTGCCGCCTTCCACCATGATGCGCGCGACGTGCGCGTGGTTGAGATAGTGCCCGCCGGCCTCGATGAAGCGCTCCATCAGGCCGCGGGCGAGATTGAAGCTGCCGCCCTTGCAGAGCTGGTAGCCGCTCTCGAGATCGAATGCGCGGATGACCGAGCCCATCGGGCTCGACTTGCCGGTGGTGTCGACGAGCCAGGTGCCGAACAGCGACACCTTGAACAGGAACAGCAGCTTCACCCATTCGTGCTCGAACAGCTCGTTCACCAGCGCGAACGGCTCGCGCTTCGTGATGGCCACGAAATCGCGGCCGAGCTGCGTGCGCGACAGCAGCGCCTCGCGCTCGGCGGCCGGCAGCGGCTCCGAGAAGCGCTCGGGCAGCAGCACGTCGCGCGTCAGCGCCTCGGCCTTGGCGTTCCACTCGCGGAACGTCTTGGCGTCCTTCCTGGAGAAGTGGCCCACGCTCTCGAGCGTCGTCTCGAGATCGCGGCTGAAGACCAGCGCGGTGCCGTCCGGATGCGGCTGGCCGAACTCGTAGAACGGCGTGACGTAGGCGACCTTCTCCGCGAGCTTGAGGTCGCGGAACCACGGCGTGTGCGTGATGTGGAAGTGATTGATCGAGTGGCTGTTGTGATAGAAGCCCGGCAGCGTCGCCTCGACCGTGGCGAGGCCGCCGCCATACATGAGCCGCCGCTCGACGAGCAGCACCTTGAGCCCCGCGCGCGCCATGTAGGCGGCGAGGATCAGGCCGTGATGCCCCGCGCCGATGACGATGCCGTCGTAGGATTTCGCCGCCGCCGTCATAGCTCCCTTACTCCCGTCGTTCCGCCGGCGCCGCGCCGCCGGCCCCGGGTCAATCCAGCAGGTTCCGTTCCCGCATCCAGCCGAGGTTGATGTCGACCGCCTGCTTCAGCAGTTCGGGCTGGCCCTGGTAGTAGTGGGTGGCGCCCTTGATCGCCTTCATCGACTTGTCCTTGCTCGCGGCGGCCGCGTAGATCTTGCCGGTGTGCGGCTGCGGCACGGCGTCGTCGGCGGTGTTCTCGATCGCGAGGAACGGCACCGTGATGTTGGCCGCGCTCTTCACGCCGTGCGCGCGCGTGTCGTCGATCGACCATTGCGAAAGCCACGAGCGCAGCATCGAGAAGCGCGCGAGGCCGACCGGGCCGGTGTTCGCCGTCTCGGGATTGCCGACCCAGCACCAGCGCGGCTTCCTGTCGTTGGGATCGACGGCGGGGTCCATGAAGCGCAGGTCCGCGATCGTGCGGTGGGTGATGAAGCCGCGCTCCATCTCGCCGCCGCCGCGCTTCTTGAGCTTCTCCAGCATCTCCTTCGCCGTCGCCGTGATCCTGCGCATGCGCGCGAGCTGCGCGGTGCGGTAGGCGCGGATGTAGTCGGCCGAGTAGGGCGGCTGGTTCGGGTTCTTGGGGTTGTAGATGTCGAACTCCAGGATGCGGTCGTCGGGGTCGAGCTCGTTCTTCACCGACGGGTCGATGCACTCGACGAGCATCTCGGCGCGCGAGATGTGCGCGGCCTGGAACGTCATCGCATTGGCCGGGATGAGCCTGGCGCCCTTGATGTCGACCGGGTCGCCGGCCGGCGTGTGCGTCACGGTCGGGTTCTCGGCCTGCGACTGGTAGAACAGCGAGAGCGAGCCGCCGCCGCTCCAGCCGCAGATCACGATCTTCTCGTAGCCCCACTTCTCCTTGGCGTGGCGGATATAGGCGCCGAGGTCGAGAACCACCTTCTCCATGATCAACGGCGTGTCGTTCTTGACGTAGCGGCTGGCGGCGCAGAGCACGTGCACGCCCTGCGCGGCGAGCGCGCGCGGCATCGGCAGGAGCTGCAGCGTCGTGGCCGGGTGCATGAATACGACGAGCGACTTCGAGGGCTTGCCCTTCGGCAGCAGCCGCAGGCCCTCGAGATTGATCATCCCCTGCGAGCCCGAGAAGCCGTAGGTTTCCTGGAACGCGGACGTCTCCGCGAACGCCACGTGGCAATATTCGGCGACGACGTCGAACGGTTTGGCTTCGGCCATGCTCGTCTCTCCCTCTCTGGGGGATTTCTCGGAGACGGGGGGCGGCGTGTAAAGTGGTTTCGCCGCATGGCGCCGTTCCGTGGACGGCGACGGCGGCCCGGCGAGGGGAGGCAGGATGTTCAAACCATTCGATCTTTCGGGGAAGGTGG
>JAEULD010000024.1 GCA_016792765.1 Candidatus Odyssella sp. | reverse complement strand
ACACGACGACGGCGCCCAGCGCGCCCGCTGCCGAGACGCCGACGACGCCGGGCTCGGCCAGCGGATTGCGCAGGTAGCCCTGCAGCGCCGCGCCCGCGATGCCGAGCGCGGCGCCGATCGCGAGCGCCAGGATCGCGCGCGGCAGGCGGATCTCGACCACGATCAGGCGCAGCGCCTCGGGCCCCTCGCCGAACAGGGCGCCGAGCGCCGCCCCGGGGTTGATGGCCACCGGCCCGAGCATGAGCGACGCGACGAACCCCGCGAGCGCGGCGAGGGCGAGCAGCGCGAGCAGGCCGCGATTCACGGTCGCCGTCCGGTCTCGGCGCGCAGGTGCGCCAGGCGCTCGGCGGCCTCCGCCACGAACGGCGTCTCGCAGGTCCAGAGCCGGCCGGGGATCGCCGCGAACGGCCGGCGCGCCGCGATCCGCGCGAGCGCCGGGTGGCGCACGGTCTCGACCGCGCGCGAGGCCGAGGTCGCCGCGGTGTCGGCCGCGATCAGCGCGTCGATGCGCGCGATCGCCACTTGCTCGAGGCTGAGCCGGCCGCCGACGCGCAGACCGAGCCGGCCGGCGAGATTGTCGAAGCCGGCGGCGCGGATCACGTCGTCGGCGAGCGTGCCCGGCTCGGCGGTGTAGCCGCTCGCGTTGTAGAACGCGAGCACGGGCCGCGGCCCCGGCGGAACCGCGGCGGCAACCGCGGCCAGGCGCCGGTCGAGTTCGGCCACCAGCGCCGCGGCCTTCTCGGGCTCGACGACGACGGCGCCCATCCAGCGCATGCCGGCGCGGACCCCCGCGATCGAATGGGCGAGCCGCATGACCTCGACGCGCCGGCCGACGCGGCGCAGCAGCGCGATCGTGTCCGGCGCCGAATACTCGCCGCCGATCACGAGATCGGGCGCCAGCGGCACGACTTCCTCCGCCCGCCCGTGCGTGGTGCGGAAGCCGCGCGCCTCCCTCGGCATGTTGGACCAGTCGGGGTCGGTAGCGAACTGCGTCAGCGCCGCGATGCGCCGCGGCTCGACCAGCAGCAGCAGCAGCTGATCGACGCAGACGTTCAGCGACACGATGCGCTGCGGCTTCGCCGGCGCCTGCGCGTGCACGGGGGCGGCGAGCATTGCGGCCACGATCGCGAGCGTGGCGAGGGCCCTCACTTCCCATTCGCGAAAGCGCGAACGGGCCCCTTCTCTCCCGCTTCGCGGGAGAGAGAGGCGAGCTGCCGCGCCGACCCTCCTTTTCTCTCCCGCGAAGCGGGAGAGAAGGGGCCCATTGCCGCGCTCTTTGCGCGGCGATGGGAAGTGAGGGTTGCCGGCGCGCGGACGGCTCATTGCAGCGCCGCGAAGCGCACGCGCAGGCCGGCGAACGCGGCGATGCCCGGCGTGCCGAAGCTGAACACCTCCTGGTACTTCTGGTTCAGCAGATTCTCGATGCGCCCGTAGAGTTCGACGTTCTCGTGGAGTTTGAACGAGGCGGCGACGTTGAGCAGCACGTAGCCGTGCAGGTCCACGCTGCCGGTGCTGAAATCCGAGAAGAACACCGTATCGCGCTGCGCGCCGTTGAAGCGAGCGTTGACGTGGAGGCGCGCGCGGTCGTCCAGGAACGTGTAGGTCGCGAACGCACTGCCGATGTGCTTTGCGCGGCGCACCGGCCGCTGGCCCTGCGGATCCCGGGCGTCGGTCCAGGTGTAGGCGCCGCCGAGCTCGAGGCCCGGCAGCGGGCGCAGTTTCGCCGCCACCTCGATGCCCTGGATGTCGGTCGCGCCGATGTCGTTGCGCGCGGTCTGCTGCGTCACCACGATGCGGTCGGTGAGCCGGCTGCTGAAATAGGTGACGTCCACCGTCGCGCGCCGCTCCCAGAACGATTTCTCGACGCCGACGTCCCAGCCGAACGAGCGTTCCGATTTCAGGTTCGGATTCGGCGTGAAGCCCGGAAAGCGGCCGAAGAGCTGGAACAGGTCGGGATTCTTGATCCCGGTGCCGGCGCTGGCGTGGAGGCGCGCGCCCCAGTCGCGCAGCACGTAGGCGCCGGTGGCGCGGTAGGTCACGCGATCCTGGAAGAAGTCGTTGTCGTCGAAGCGCACCGAGCCGGTGAGGAACAGGCGGTCCCAGAGGGCCAGCGCGTATTCGCCCACGTAGCTCTTGCTCTCGATCGCCTGCTCGAAATAGCCGAACGCGCTCGACGACAGCACCGATTGCCGCTCGTGCTCGAACAGGAACGTGAAGCGGTGCTCGGCATTGGCGATGTCCGGCGTCGAGAGCCGCAGCGACGTCTGATTGTCGATCTTGCGGCGGCGCGACGTGTTCGTGAACGCGCCGGGGAAGACGTCGCCGACCGCGTCGTTCTGCGTCCAGCCGTAGTTGATGCCGGTGCGGTTGGTCAGGCGCCCGTCGAACAGCCGGATCGTGGCGTCGGCGCGGCCGAACAGCTGCTCGAACTTGTAGTAGGAGCGGTCGTCGACGGCGACGCACACGCCGTTGGGCTGGCAGGGGATCGTGAACCCGTCCTGGAACGTGTCGAAGTGCCCGAGGCTCTTCGACGAGCGCCCGGCGAACGAAAGCTCGAAATATTCGGAGGGCGTGAAGCTCGCGGTGCCGCTGAACACGTTGGTGCGGAACGGGTCGCTCTCGGCGTTGCCGTTGCGCCGGTCGGCCGAGGAGACGCCGGCGGTCTGCAGGTGGTTCCAGTGGAACGCAGCTTTCAGCATGTCGCCGCCGAAGCGCGCGCCGACGCCGCCGGCGAGCGTGCGGAACGATCCGGCCTCGGTATAGCCGCTCGCCTCGAGGCCCTTGCGCCCGCGCTTGGTGACGATGTTGACGACGCCGCCGATCGATTCGCTGCCGTAGAGCGAGCTTTGCGGCCCGCGCAGCACCTCGATCCGCTCGATGTCGGCCGCGGGCAATTGCGAGAAATCGAAGCTCTGGCCGAGCGAGGGATCGTTGACCTTGATGCCGTCGATGAGCACCAGCGTGTGGTTGCTCTCGGCGCCGCGGATGCGCACGTCCACCTGGCCGCCGAAGCTGCCGGTGCGGCCGACCGAGATGCCCGGCACCTCGCGCAGGATGTCGACCGCGGTCAGCGACTGGCGCGCCTCGAGATCGGCCCCGGTGACGACCGTGGCCGCGCTGCCGACGCGCGCGCCGGGCAGGGGCTCGCGCGAGGCGCTGACGACGGTTTCGGGCAGAAGCGTGCCCTGCGCGAACGCGGCGGGCAGGCATGCGAACAGGCTCGCGCCGGCGGCGAGAGCGAGGCGGACGGCAGGGAACGGGCAACGCATCGGACGACCTCCATGATGGGTGACGAAGGGGATCGGTCACCACCACGGAGACTCCGTCCGCCTGAAGGGCCACCCCGCCCGTCAGATGGGTGACGTCTCCTCGCCGGCAGGTCTCCTGGCTCGCGGGTCGGGGCGGATTGCCCGTCTTCCCAAAGCACGCCGGTTTCGGCGTGCGTCAGTGACGATTTGTGGGCAACCGCTCGCCGCTTACAGTTGCGGGGGCAGCCACGGACTGGGAGCGAAAACTCCGCACCGTGTTCCCTTTTCAAAGCTCTCGGCGCCGCTGGAGCGGCGCTTCGCGCTTACCGGAAAGGCAATTCCATAACAGGCGCGCGGCGCGCGATTGTCAAGCGGCCGCACAGGCGCCGCCTCGACTGATTTGTCCGCCAAGCGCACGAAAGCGGCGGGCATTGCCTGTTACAATCGCATCGCGGTCCGAAACCGTGTATCGCGCGGGGGATGTGATAGTCTGGAGTGGTGCCAATGGTGCTATCTATTGGCCACGCGACGCAGGTTCGAAACAATGAGGCGGCGGGAGTTCATCGCGCTTCTCGGCAGTTCGGCGGCGGCGTCGCCGCTCCGCGCGCGCGCGCAGCAGCCCCCCGTACCGATGATCGGCTTTCTGAATGCCGTAGCGCGGGAGACAGTCGAACGCTTTGTAGCGGGTTTCCGCAGCGGGCTCGCAGAAGCCAGCTTCGTGGAAGGCCGCAATGTCGCCATCGAATTCCGCTGGGCCGATGGTCACTATGATCGCCTGCCTGCCTTGGCTGCGGAATTGGTTCGCCGCAGAGTAGCAGTGATCGTCGCTGCGGGCGGCCCGCCCTCGGCTGTCGCCGCAAAGGCGGCAACTGCAACCATCCCGATCGTTTTCACGGCGGTTGCCGAGCCAGTGGAAGGTGGCTTGGTCGCGAGCCTCAATCGGCCCGGCGGGAACGTCACCGGGGTCACCGTGCAGACGACCGCACTCGATTCGAAACGTCTGGAGCTGCTGAGCGAGGTGGCACCCGCGGCCTTGGCCATCGGCGCATTGGTGAATCCGCGTCGTCCAGATGCCGACGCCCAGATGAAGGGCGCGCGCGTGACTGCAGCCGCACTAGGTCGGCATCTTGCAGTCCTGCATGCCAGCAATGAGGCGGAAATCGATGAGGCATTCGTCAGATTCGAGGAGCGGCGCATCGGCGCTCTGCTCGTTATGGCCGATCCCTACTTCACCAGCCGGCGAGAGCAGATCGTGGCGCTCACGGAGCGCCATCGCGTGCCTGCCATGTATCAGTGGCGCGAGTTTGCGGCTGCCGGCGGGTTGATGAGCTATGGGCCGAGCATTACCGACGCATACCGCCAAGCCGGAGTTTATACCGGTCGAATTCTCAAGGGCGAGAAGCCGGGAGACCTTCCGGTTTTGCAGCCGACGAAGTTCGAGTTCGTGATCAACCTCAGGACAGCGAAGGCGCTCGGCCTCTCCGTGCCGGAGCCGCTTCAGGCGCGCGCCGACGAATTGCTAGAATGAGGCTTCCGCACTCAATTCCGGATCAGCGCCGCGGGAACATCCGATCGAGATGCTTCCGCGCGGCGTCGGCGAGGAGGTCGCGCTCGAGGCGCTTCGGGTCGTCGAAGAACGCGATGCTGGCGCCGCGGTCGACGAGGATCGTGCCGAGCAGGTTGAGGCCGCCGTCCTTGTCGAACACGCCCTCCGCATACCAGAGCCGGCGGCCCTCGGCGCCGGGGCCCATCGCGCGGCGGAAATATTCGTACTGCACGTTGCCGGGGCGCGGCTGCTTCGGGCCGAGCACGACGACGTCGACATGCGACCAGCGCGGGCCCAGCTCGGCGCGCCACTTCGTCACCAGCGCGTGCAGCCCGTCGAGCTGCGCCTTGGCGGCGGCGTCGGCGCTGGCGAGCACGAGCGGGCGCATCGCGCGCGTGTAGGCGGTGAGCTGGGCGTCGCTCACCTGCTCGGCGGCGCCGATCTTCTCCATGAACGCCAGCGAATCGGCGACGATCTTCCTGTGCAGCCGCAGCTGCTCGGCGGTCCAGCCCGGGCGCCCGTCGAGGCTCGCGTCCGCGGCCTGCACCTGCTTCATGTAGGCGGTCAGCCAGTCGAGCACGGCCCGGTCGAACGGCCGCTCGGGCACGCGCGCGAGCTTCACGTAAAGCGCCAGCGGAATGTGCGCGATCGCCTTGAATTCGTGATAGATCGGCGGCGTGAACGTCTCGGTGCGCGTCTGGCCGTTGCGTACGAGGTGCAGATCGTCGAACTGCACGACCAGGATCGGGTCGAGCGTGTCGATCCGCCATTTGCGCAGATCGCGATAGGACGCGCGGAACGTGTCGTTCAGCGCGACGAGGGCGTCCTTGTTCGGCGCCGCGGCGGTCGACGGCGCGCCGGGCCCGGAACCCGCGCAGGCGGCGAGCGAGAGCGCGAGCGCGGCCGCGGCAAGGCCGCGCGCGGCAATGCCGCGGCTCGGTATCGTCAGGCTGGTCATCGGCGTCCCCCTTCGCGAGCGCGGGACAATGCCATGCCCGCGTGTGCGGTCAATGCGGGCCGCTACGCGGCCACGCGGTAGACGGCGCCCATGCCGGATTCCTGGTGCTCCAGGATGTGGCAATGGAGCATCCAGTCGCCGGGGTTGTCGGCGACGAACGCGATCTCCGCGCTTTCCTGCTGGCTCATCAGGATCGTGTCGGTCAGCAGCGGCTGCGCCAGCGCCGTGCCGTTGCGCGAGAGGATGCGGAACGTGTGGCCGTGCAGGTGGATCGGGTGATCGAACACGGTGTCGTTCTTGAGCGCGAAGACCGCGTGCGCGCCGCGCTTGAGCGTGAGCAGCGGCGGCATGCTGCCGTGTTCGTGCGTGGTGCCGCCGTCGTGGATCATCGCCTTGCCGTTGACGGTCCAGGTGCCGTGCGGGTGCGCGCCGTCGGCGCTCCGCTGCGGCTGCGGCATGTGCATGCCCGGCCGCGCGCCGCCGGCAAACAGCAATTCGTGGCGCTCAGCGCGCGCCGGATCCGGGGCGGGGATCGGGTTCGGCGCCAGCGGCCGAGGCGGCGGCAGCGGCTCGGCGCGCGCCGGCGCCGCGCCGAGCTCGACGAAGCGCAGCAGCGGCGCGGGATCGTCGCCGGGCGGGTGAACGAGCAGAAGCCGCTTCCCGTCGGGCGCCGCGGCGGCGTCGAGCAGCAGATCGGCGCGCATGCCGGGGCCGAGCGCGAGGCGCTCCTGGCCGAGCCGGCGCGGCGCCACCGGCTGGCCGTCGAGCGCGATCAGCCACGGGTCGTGCGGCGTGCCGGCGGCCGCGAAGCTCAGCTCGAAAGTGCGCGCATTGGCGACGTTGAGCAGCCGCAGCCGCACGCGCTCGTTGCGCCGCAGCGCGACGTCGCCGCCCGGCGCGCCGTTCACGGTGACGAGCGCGCCGATGCGGCCCTCGTGGCTGCGCTCCTGCGCGCTCGCGAAATCGGGATCGATCGCGCCGTCGTCCTTGAGTTTCCAATCGGAGAGGACGAACGCCAGCTCGCGGTCGGCCTGCGGCGGCTCCGCCTCGTCCACGATCAGGAGGCCGGACAGGCCGCGGCCGAGCTGCTCGGCGCTGTTCGCATGCGGGTGATACCAGTAGGTGCCGGCGTCGGCGCAGACGAAGCTGTAGGGATACGTCTCGCCCGGCATCACCGCGTCCTGCGTGAGATTCGGCACGCCGTCCATGTCGTTCGGAACGCGGATGCCGTGCCAGTGGATCGTCGTCGGCTGCGGCAGCCGGTTGACGAGCTGCACGTCGAGCCGCTGGCCCTGGCGCACGCGCAGGATCGGGCCGGGCGCCTGGCCGTCGAAGCCCCAGATCGCGGTCGCGGGATGGTTCGGCCCGCGCAGGCGCGCCGAGCCCGGCCGCGCGGTCAGCGTGTAGCGCGGCGGGCCGTGCCGGTCGGCGAGCGCGGGCAGCGCAACGACGGTGAGCGCGGCGGCGCC
>JAEULD010000128.1 GCA_016792765.1 Candidatus Odyssella sp. | reverse complement strand
AAGCTGGCGGCCCGGATGTTCGACACGTCGCGCGGCGAGCGCGAGGCCGATTCGCCCTACCGCGTGTTCTCCTACTGGGTCGCGCTCGGGCGCAGCGAGGCGCGGCTGGCGGCGCTGACCGAGGCATTCGACGCCAAGACGCCGAGCAAATGGGGCACGTGGCGCGCGCTGAAGCCGCGGCCCGGCTTCCGCGTCTGGACCGACGACTATTCCAACATCGTCACGCTGATGCAGTGACTCGCCGCGCCGCGTGCGCGAACCAGACCGCGGCGGTGACGAGGACCATCGCGCCCGCCTGGTGCAAGGTGCCGATCGCGACCGCCGCACCCATCGGCGGCGGCGTCTGGCCGAACATCAGGATCGTCGCGACGCCGAGCGCGTATTGCAGCAGCACCGCCGCCAGCACCCACGACGCGGCGCCGCGCACGCGCCACCAGAGATACGCCGCCGCGAGCAGCGTCAGCGTCGCCAGCACGCGATGGTGAAACTGCACCGCGGCCCGGTTCTCGAAGGCGTTGAGCCAGCCGAGCTCGGGCACCCAGTAGTCCGAGGGCACCAGCGCGCCGCCCATCAGCGGGAAGCCGTTGTAGATGAGGCCGGCGCGCAGGCCCGCGACCAGCGCGCCGGCGAGGATCGTGAGCGCGATCAGCGTGTAGGCGAGATGCACCCAGCCGCGGTCGCGCCGCGCCAGCGCCGAGGCGCCGCGCGGCTGGAAGAGGCCGAGCGCCGTCCACAGCAGCGCCGCGTAGATGACGATGGCGAGGCCGAGATGGATCGCGAGCCGGTAATGGCTGACCGCGGGCCGGTCGACGAGGCCGCTCGCCACCATCAGCCACCCGACCGCGCCTTGCAGCCCGCCGAGCACGAACAGGCCGACCAGGGCCGGACCGTAGCCCTTCGGAACCCGCCCGCGCATCCAGAACCACAGCAGCGGCACCAGGAACACGACGCCGATCAGCCGTCCCCAGAGCCGGTGGATGTATTCGAGCCAGAAGATTTCCTTGAACCCGGCCAGCGTGAGATCCGGGAACGTCTTCTGGAACTGCGGCGACTGCTTGTATTTCGCGAACAGCGCCTGCCAATCCGCGTCCGAGAGCGGCGGCAGCGTGCCCGCGATCGGCTGCCATTCGGTGATCGAAAGGCCGGATTCGGTGAGCCGCGTCATGCCGCCGATCGCGACCATGACGAACACCATCGCCGCCACCGCGACGAGCCACCAGCCGACCGCGCGCGCATCCGCGCGCCCGCCGCGCAGTGCGGCGGCCGGAGCTCCGATCGTGCTGGCGGTGCCGGCCGTCATGGCGGCGGCATTAGTCGGCGATCCCGGCGCGCTTGCCAAGGGGCGGGACATGCGCAGGGCAAAAGGCCACAGCGCATGCGAGCGCGCTGGAAATGCGCCCGCCCTTGTGCATGCTTGGCGCAAAATCAAGAACCGCGACGGACCGGAGGACGCCATGCAGGCCAACGAAGTGCGGGTCGAGAAGACCGCCCGCGGTTACGACATCCGCATCGCCGAGAGCTTCAACGCCGCCGTGCCGTTCGTCGACCGGCATATCGCCGAGGGCCGCGGCGCGAAGCCCGTCATCAAGACCTCCGACGGCGAGACCGTGACCTACGCAGAGCTCGCCGAGCGCGTGAACCGCTGCGGCAACGCGCTGAAGGGCCTCGGCATCGGCCCCGGCGACCGCGTGCTGCTGATCGTCAAGGATTGCCCGGCGTTCTTCTATGCGTTCTGGGGCGCGGTCAAAGCCGGCATCGTGCCGGTCCCGCTCAATACGCTGCTGCGCGCCAAGGACTACGAATTCATGATCGCCGACAGCGGCTGCGCGGCCGTGATCTATTCGCCGGAATTCGCCGGCGAGGTGGAGCCCGCCGTCGCGGCGCTGACGACGAAGCCGCGCCACGCGCTCCGCACCGAAGGCGGCGAGCGGACGCTCGACAGGCTGATCGCCGCCGCTCCGGCCGCGCTCGCGCCGCATCCCTCGACGCCGACGGCCGATTGCTTCTGGCTCTACTCCTCCGGCTCGACCGGCCGTCCCAAGGGCGCCGTTCATCTTCAGCGCGACATGGTAACGACGAGCCAGCGCTGCGGCGTCGAGATCCTCGAGAGCCGCGAGAGCGACGTCTTCTTCTCGGCGGCGAAGCTGTTCTTCGCCTACGGTCTCGGCAATGCGATGACCTTCCCGCTCTGGGTCGGCGGCACCGCGATCCTGCTCGCGCCGCGGCCGACGCCGGAGCTGACCTTCGACGTGATCCGGAAATTCCGCCCGAGCCTGTATTTCGGCGTGCCCACGCTCTACGCCGCCCAGCTCGCGGCGATGGACCAGAACAAGCCCGATTTCTCGTCCGTGCGCGCCTGCATGTCGGCCGGCGAGGCGCTGCCGGCGGACATCCACCGGCGCTGGAAGGCGAAAACCGGCCTCGGCATCGTCGACGGCTGGGGCTCGACCGAGCTGCTGCACATCGCGATCTCGAACACGCTCACAGACCAGCAGCCCGGCAAGAGCGGCCGCCCGTTGCCGGGCTACGAGGCGCGCATCGTCGCGGAAAACGGACAGCCCGCGAAGCCGGGCGAAACCGGCGCGCTGCACGTGCGCGGCCCCTCCACCGCGCGCGCCTACTGGAACCAGGCCGAGCGGACCGCCGCGACGATGCTCGAGGGCGGCTGGCTCAACACCGGCGACACCTATTACCAGGACGAGAAGGGCTACTACGTCTATGCCGGCCGCAACGACGACATGCTGAAGGTCGGCGGCATCTGGACCTCGCCGATCGAGATCGAGGGCCGCCTCATCGAGCATCCGAACGTGCTCGAAGCCGCGATCGTCGGCCGCGCCGACGCCGACGGCCTCGTCAAGCCGGAGGCGTGGATCGTGCTGAAGGACAAGGCGGCGCCGAAGGGCGCCGACGCCGCCGCGCTCGAGGCCGAATTCCGCGAGCACTGCAAGAAGGGCCTGGCGCCCTACAAATATCCGCGCTGGTTCAACTTCGTGAGCGAGCTGCCGAAGACGGCGACCGGGAAGATCCAGCGGTTCAAGCTGCGGGCGGGATAGGCGCGCGCCGGCCTCACTTCGGCGGATGCTTGTAGGCGTCCGGCAGCGCGTCGCGCGGCCGTTCCGTCTCGCGCGCCGACGGCGGCTGTTGCGGCGCGGCGCAGCCCGCCACGATCGACAGGGCGAGGATTGCCGAGGCAAGGGCGCCCGCGCGCATCAGCGGTCCGGGATGCGCGTGTCGATGGTGATGCCGCGATCGCGGAGGAAATCGCGCGTCCCGCGCACGTCGTCCTTGACGCCGCGATTGACGCGCTCGCCTTCGCTTTCGAGCCCGCCGTTGCAGGCGGCGAGGCCGCAGGTCAGCGCGGCCAGCGCCAACGCCGGCGCGATGCGCCTGCCCAGCTTCGTCACGTTCATCGGAGTCCCCGTTCGATATGTCCGCTCGCCCGCGCAATCTGGGTGTGGGCGCGTGGCCGATCAAGCGGTCACGATGACGCTCAGCGGATCGGAAGACGCTGGTAGCCCGGCGCGGCCTGGCGCTCGCGCGCGGGATCGCCGCCCGCACAGGCGGCGGCCGACAGCGCCAGCGCCGCCACGATCGCGCGCATCAGCGCGGATGTCCGGCTCGACTCAGACCTGCGATTGCCCATGGCCGCGCACTCCACCGGCCCCGGATCCAGACAACCGGGGTGCGCGTTCGACTAGCACGGCGGCGGCCGCGGAGCCGACTCGCATCGGCTCACGCCGGATCACGTTCGCGCGCTCAAGGGCCGGGCGCGGCCGTCATGATGCCGATGACGGCACCGGTCGGGTCCTCGACGATCGCGATGCGGCCGACACCGGGCACGTCGAAGCACGGCTTCAACACCTCGCCGCCGGCCTTCGCGACCTTGGCGATCGCGGCATCGACATCGGCGACGTGGATGTAGGACATCCAGTGCGACGGCATGTCGTCGCCGTCTTCGACGTCGGCGCTGTTCATGATGCCGCCGACCGGCTTGCCGTTCATCTTCGCGATCGTGTAGGTGCCGCCCGAGGGCATCTTCATCTCCTCGATCGTCCAGCCGAGCACCGCCGCGTAGAACTTCTTCGCCTCGTCCACTTCCTCGGTGATGAGTTCGTTCCAATAGAAAGCCGCGTTGTCGGGCATGGTGCGCTCCACGGTGCTGCGTGATTTTATTTGACGAACACGTTAATTAAGATCGTGTCCGGAGTCTAGGTTAGGGCGAAGACATCCCGATGACGAGTCGCCCGGACGCAATTGCGGGGCAACCGAATGGCCATCCTCAGCGTGAAAGCCGAAATCGGCATCGCCGCGCCGCCCGAGGCGGTCTGGCGCGTGATGACGGATCCGCTGCGGGAAAGCGCGTGGATGCGCGCCGTGGAGCGCGCGGAGTTTCTCGGCGAGCCGGGGTATCGCGCGGGCGCGCGGATGCGGCGCAGCGGCCGCTTCATGGGCAAGCGCATGGTCTGGGAAAGCGAGATCGCCGCGTGCGAGCCGCCGCGCCGGCTGGTGTTCAGGCACGTGTCCGGCCCGCTGCGCGGCGAATCGCGGTGGGAGATCGATCCCGCGCCGGGAGGGTCCGCGGTGCGCCTCGTCACGGAGGGGCCGCTGCCGCGCGGGCTCGGGATTCTGCGCCCGCTCGCGGCCGCGGCGGCGCGGCTTGCGCTCCGCGCAGACCTGAAACGGCTGCAGAGCCTCGTCGCGCGCGGCGCGTGAGGCGGCCTCAGGCGCCCGGCTTGGGCGGCCAGCCGTGGCTTTCGCCGGCGGCGAAGCGCGCCCAGCCGTAGAGTCCGTCGTAGAGCGGCATCGCGCGCTCGAGCAGCGCGTGATCGTCGCCCTCGATGGCGCCAAGGCCGAGCGTGATCGCGAGCAGGCCCGCGCATTGCGGCGCCAGATCGTGCCGCGAGGTGTCGGCGCCGCGCACGATGTCGGCGACGCGGTCCAGCGCGGGGTCCACGACGCCGAAGATCTTCACGAACGCGTCGAAGCTGCAGCGCGGGCCGTCATGCGTGAACTCGATGCCCGCCTCGGAGATGTCGTAGGCGATGGCGCCGGTCTCGGCCGCGATCGCCGCGACCTGCTTCGGCGAGACGTAGTGGAAGCGCGCCGCCGGATCGACGAAGCGGCGCACGAACCACGGGCAGGCGAGCCGGTCGATGCGCGGCGATTCGCGCGTCACCCACTGGCTCGCCGGCTCGGGCCGATAGCGCTCGAGCGCCGCCTTGGCGACCAGCGGCGCCCCCGCCGCGCGCCAGCCTTCGATGCCGCCGTCGAGGTAGTGCGCGGGAACGCCCGCGGAGCGCAGCATCGCCGCCGCCGATTCGCTCACCTGATGGCCGTGCACGCAATACACGACGACATCGCGCCCGCGCGGCAGCTCCGCCGCCCAATCGACGGCGCGCTTGTGGTCGCGCCATTGCGCGGTCGGAATCACCGTATCGGCCTTGTCGTAGGTTTCGCGCCGGCGCACGTCGATCAGCGGCGGCATCGCGGAAGTTCCGAAGCGGCGCAGCAGCGCTTCGAGCGCGATCGCGTATTTGGCCATGGGCGGCTCCCGTGTTCGGCGCAGTACGGGCACGCTAATGCGAAGCCGGTACGCGCGCAGCCCATGCTTTCTCAAGCCGCGTTGAGGCTGGCTCACTGGTATTGTCTGAATTAACCGGAGCTGGTCAAAATTAAGAGCCGGGATTCGGCGGGATATGGCGGCATATAGTGGGATTTAATTCATGGATGGCGGGACATCACCTGCCGGCGGCCATCGAGACTACGGGGAGCCGCACCGCCCGCGTCGCGGGGGCCGGTAAAGGGTGCGGCCCCGCCCGGCTCACGCAGAGAAATTTTTAGGACGGGTTTGAACGCCTGTCGAATCGGCCTTAACGCCCGCCTTTGGTGCGGAGATAGGCGGCTTCGTCGAGACCCATGCGCGTGCAGACCTCCAGATCCATAGGCGACAGTTGCGCCCGCGCCTCGGCGCGCATCGCGTGCGCGAGCGCCGTCAGCTCGGCGATCGCCGGATCGTTCGTGAGCGCCGCGCGCAGAATGCTGCGGATTACGCCGGTTGCCTTGTCGAACAGGAAAACTGGCGAGATGAAGCGCCACTCTCGCGCCGCTAGCGCCGCGCGCCCGCGTTCGGTCCAGCTGGCCTTGCCCCATATCCCATCCGCGCGGGCCTCAACGGCCGTAATCCAGCCGGCGGCTGGCGCCGGTGCGCCCGTCGTTTTTCCGATGTCGGTGGCGTGATCGTAGTCGATCGGCAGGTCACGGCCGATCGCGCGCGTCGCATTCACGACGGCCTGCGGGTCGATGTTGCGCCAGGCGCGGCCGTCCACCGCCTTGATCTCGCCGAGCGGTAGGAGGTGAATCCAGTCTGGCGCGCCCGACACCGCGCCAATGCTGCAATAGGACGTTTCGAGATTCATCGATCCACCGCTACAGCTTTTCGAGAGCTTCCTTGAGACGATCAGCCAGGATGTTCTCGACAATCTGCTTGTCCGCATCGTCGAATCCAATGAACGGTCGGGCCGGCATTTCGAATCGGCCGGCGCCGAGCTGCGCGATCGCGATGGCGCCCGTCATCAGAATTCATCCTCCCGAATCGTCTTCATCGAAATCCCGCACGAAACGATCCGGGCAAGCTGCATCTTGCCGCCGACAACCAGGCCATCGCCGAATTTCCCAGCGCGGCAGGCGGCGAGCTGATTGGCGAAGAGCCGGCGGTGGAAGCCCTCCGTGTCCTGCCCTTCGATTGCCGGCGCCCATGCTTCAGCGAGCCGCGCGTAATCATGATGCGACGTATAGGGTGCGGGTTGCATCGTGTGCCCCGGCCCCAGCTCCTTCGTCTCGAAATCTTCGCCGCTCGCCCACGCGAATCCGGCGATGCGCCGCTCGTATGGAATCCAGCCGACGATCATGACCATGAACGGCATCGTCGGGAAACTCGCTTTAATCGAGCGCAGCAATGCCGGCGCGTCGCGGGCGACGCCGCGCGCATCGGCGACGTTCGGCGCCGTCGCGCTGAGCGCGCCCGCGAAGGCGAAGACTGGCGCGACGAAGCCCGCGCCCATCGCGACCAGGTGAAGATGCGGCAACGCGAATATCTTCGTCGCGAACGCCAGCGGCTGCACATCGGGCGCGCGGCCGGCGCGCGCGCGGCCCGCCGCTATTTTCTCGGCTTCGACTGCAACATCTCCCGACGTGCGCGCGTCGGGCATCGCGCCCGTTGCCGGTGCGACGAACGATTCGGCCGAGACCATCGCGAAACTGCGATCGGCGCCGATCGTGATGTTGGTGACGGTCACGGCTCAGGCCCTCGCTTCGATTTGCGGCAGCGCGGCCGGCGGCGGAGTCACTGCCGAAAGGATCAGCTTGCCGACGATGGGTACGGCGGTGGTGATCAACACGGCGGCGGTGCTGGTGCTCACATTGAGCAGGCCCCCAAGGGCGGGGGCGTAGACTTGGCCGAGCGCGACCGCCGCCACCATCACGGCGATCGACAGAACGATTTGGAGTATCTGTTTCCCGCCGCCCTGGCCGCCGCCGGGCATCAGCTTCACCGTTGTGACCGTCCCCGCCTTCGGCCGCACGCGGTGCCACACGGCGCGCGGAATCGCCACGGGCTCTGCGCGGCGCGCATCGTCTTCGATCCAACACACGCCGCCGCGGTATCGCCGCCACTTGATCCCGGCCGCTTCCAGCAGCTCGGCGATCGTCGAACCTTCCGGGCCGCGCACCGTCACGATCTCGTTGCTGAACGGATTCGCGATCGCGTCCAGCACGATCGGGCCGGCGCCGATCGTCAGGGCGGCCGGTGACGTGAGGCACGCGGACTCTTGAGGCTGCATGTCACCCTCTCGTTGAGAGAACCCGCGCGGCGCAGCGCGCGCCGCCCTCGAATTTCCAATCAGCCGTCAGTTGCCCTTCTGCTCGCGGACGTGCATCCGATCGCCGGCGCGCCAGCGGTCGAGAATGAATTCGAGCATCTCGATTGCGGTGGCAACTTCATCGGCGCTTTCGATCTGCTGTGTGAATCGCAGCAAGAGCGCCTGCACGACAGCGCCCCAGCCGAACTCTTCGACAAGGGTCTCCACTTCGTCGGCGAGCGCGTGATTCGCTTCCCAAATGGCGCGATCGCCCGCATCGGCCGGCGGTGTATTGCGATCGAAGATGACCGGCTTAACGGCCATAGTCGGCCTTCGCCTGATCCAGCAGCATTCTGCATCCGGCGAGCACGTTCCGAGCTTCTTCGTGTCGCCCGCGCGCGCGCAGGTCCGCCGCCTCGACCATCAGCCGATCGAAATGAGCAATACAGGCGTCGCCGCGCGCCGAGTTGCGCGGCCGATCAGAGGGCGCGTCCCCGAGATCGTGCACGCGCCCGTCGATCGCGACCGAGAGGCCCCGCGCGCCGCTCACGCAACGGCGTCCTGGATGAAGTACGCGGCCTGGCCGGCGACGATCAGCTCCTTCACCGATTCGCCGACGCGCACGCGCACGCCGCCCCGCAGCCCGATATCGGGATCGGGCCGCTTGCCGGCGACGCGCGTGCCGAACTCCGCCGTGAACCCGAACGTGATTCCGCGCTGCGTGTTCGCCAGCTTGTTGCGATGGGCGAGAAGGCAATGCTTGCCCCACACCCGGGCGATCGTGGCCGTCTGCCCCTTCTTCGCGGTGTTCACCCGCGCGAGGCCAACGAGCACCTCTTCCAGCTCGAACAGCGCTGCGACCTGCTTGCGCGCGACGATTCCGGTCTCGCCCTCGTTGCCGTGGATCGCCTTCACGATCTTCGGATGCTGCTGAAGCTTCAGCCACACCTCTTCGCCCATCACCATGACGTTCGGCCGAATGAGGGCCGCTGCCAGCCCGGCGGTGATGTCCGCGATCGGATCGGAGTCTGCGTGCGCCGCGCTCCACTGGTCGTTGCCGGACAGCGTGACCTTGTTGCCGGAGGGATAGTTGGCCGCGTTGAACACGAGGTCCGCCGTCCGCTTTTCGCGGTCGAGCTGAATGTACTCCGTCAGCTGCATCGCGCCGTGGTCGATCGTGTCGTAGCCCTTCGGCGAGTTGTCGATATCCGACTGCGGGATGGGCTCCTCGAGCCCGTAGTCATCGACCTTCGATTGCTCTTCGGTCGCGGTCAGATCGATCTCGTTTGGCCGCGACTTCCGGCCGACTTTGGTGGAGGGCAGCGCGAACGTTTCCTCAATGGGGTATTTCCACCACTTGAACTGCTGCGCGCTCACCGGCGTTCGCGGCAGAACGCCGTCG
>JAEULD010000113.1 GCA_016792765.1 Candidatus Odyssella sp. | reverse complement strand
CTGGATCGTCGCCGCGATCCTGTTCGCGGGCGATCTCGGGCTCGCGCTGCTGTTCGAGCTGGTCGATCTCGACGGCCTGAGCCAGCTCTGGGCCACGCTCGGCTGGCACGTCATCGTCGGTTTCGCGGCCGAGGATCTGCGCCGCTGGACCCTGCGGCTGCGCGGCTACGCGCTGGCCGAGATCGTCGCCGCCGAGAACGCCGCCGCGGCCGAGCGCCGCTATTTCGATCACCATCCGGCCATGGCCAAGCCGGCCTGGCGCTGATCGTCCGATGAAAGGCGCGCCATGTCGGTCGTAGTCGTCGATTACGGCTCGGGAAACCTGCGCTCCGCTGCCCGCGCGTGCGAGCGGGCGGCGCGCGACCGCGGCCTCGCGCTCGACGTCAAGATCAGCGGCCGCGCCGAAGACGTGCGCGCGGCCGAGCGCATCGTGCTGCCCGGCCAGGGTGCCTTCGGCGACTGCAAGCGCGGCCTCGCCGCCGTGCCCGGCATGATCGAGGCGCTCGAGGAAAGCGTGGTCCGCAAGGGCCGGCCGTTCCTCGGCATCTGCGTCGGCATGCAGCTCATGGCCGAGCGCGGGCTCGAGCACGGCGTGCATCAGGGGCTCGGCTGGCTCCCCGGCGATGTCGTCGCGATGACGCCATCCGACAAATCGCTCAAGATCCCGCACATGGGCTGGAACGAGCTGATCGATCTGGCGCCGCATCCGGTGCTCGCCGGCCTCACGGCCGGATGCCACGCCTATTTCGTGCACTCCTACATCATGCGCTGCGCCGAGCCGCGGCACGTGCTGGCATCGTGCGACTATGGCGGCCGCTTCGCCGCCACCGTCGGCCGCGACAACATGGTCGGCACGCAGTTCCACGTCGAGAAGAGCCAGACGACCGGCCTCGCGCTGATCGGGAATTTCCTGCAATGGCGGCCATGATCCTCTACCCCGCCATCGATCTCAAAGACGGCCAGTGCGTGCGGCTGCTGCGCGGCGAGATGAGTGCCGCCACGGTGTTCAACGCCGATCCCGCCGATCAGGCGCGGCAGTGGGAGCGCGCAGGCTTCGCCTGGATCCATCTCGTCGATCTCAACGGCGCGATCGAGGGCAAGCCGGTCAACGGCGCCGCGGTCGAAAGCATCCTGCGCGCGATCGAGGTTCCCGCGCAGTTGGGCGGCGGCATCCGCGACCTGGCGCGGATCGAGGATTGGCTCGCGAAAGGCATCAGCCGCGTGATCCTCGGCACCGTGGCACTGACCAAGCCGGCGCTGGTCAAAGAGGCGTGCAAGCGCTTTCCGGGCCGCATCGCGGTGGGCATCGACGCGCGCGGCGGCAGGGTGGCGACCGAAGGCTGGGTGAAGACTTCGGAGACGACGGCGGAAGACCTGGCGCGTGCGTTCGCCGATGCGGGCGTGGCCGCCATCATCTATACCGACATCGACCGCGACGGCGCGCTCATGGGCGTCAACGTCGCGGCCACGGCGGCGCTGGCGCGGGCCACGGCGATCCCGGTGATCGCTTCGGGCGGCGTCGCCGGCCTCGCCGACGTCGAGGCGCTCAAGGCCGACGGGCGCATCGCCGGCGTCGTCATCGGCCGCGCGCTCTACGACGGGCGGATCGACGCGGCGAAAGCGCTGAAGGTGGCGGCATGACGCTCAAAGTCCGCATCATCCCGTGCCTCGACGTGAAGGACGGCCGCGTCGTCAAGGGCGTGAATTTCGTCAATCTCGTCGATGCCGGCGATCCGGTCGAGCAGGCGAAGGTCTACGACCGCGAAGGCGCCGACGAGCTCACCTTCCTCGACATCACCGCCAGCCACGAGAATCGCGATACGATCCTCGACGTGGTCGCGCGCACGGCCGATCAGTGCTTCATGCCGCTGACGACCGGCGGCGGCGTCCGCACGATCGACGACATCCGCAAGCTTCTGCTGGCCGGCACCGACAAGGTGTCGATCAACACCGCGGCCGTGAAGCGCCCGGAATTCGTGAAAGAGGCGGCCGAGAAATTCGGCAGCCAGTGCATCGTCGTCGCCGTCGATGCAAAGCGCGTGGGCGAGGGGCGCTTCGAAGTGTTCACCCATGGCGGGCGCAACCCCACGGGCATCGAGGCCGTCGGCTGGGCCAGGCGCATGGCCGAATACGGCGCCGGCGAAATCCTGCTCACCTCGATGGACCGCGACGGCACCAAGGCCGGCTTCGATCTCGCGCTGACGCGCGCGGTCGCCGACGCGGTGCCGATCCCGGTCATCGCCTCGGGCGGGGTCGGAACGCTGGAACACATGGCCGAGGGGGTCCGTGAGGGTCACGCCTCGGCGGTGCTGGCGGCCTCGATCTTCCACTTCGGCACCTTCTCGATCCACCAGGCCAAACAGCATATGGCCAGGGCCGGTATCCCGGTAAGAATGCAGTGATTTCCTGATCTTACCGCGCAACATAGGCGCAGCAAAGACGATCTCGCAGATGCGAGACGAGCGGGTCCGCAATGACAAATGCCGTACGAAGTGCCGAAATTCTGGAACGACTGTTTAGGCTGATCGAAAGCCGCAAAGGCGGCGATCCGGCCGCGTCCTACACGGCGAAGCTGCTGGCCGACGGCAAGGGCAGGGCCGCCAAGAAGCTGGGCGAGGAGGCGACCGAAACGGTCATCGCCGCCATGGCCGGTACGCCCTCCGAACTCGTGCGCGAAAGCGCCGACCTGCTCTATCACCTGCTCGTGCTCTGGGCCGCCGCGGGGGTGGAGCCGAACGAGGTCTGGGCCGAGCTCGCGCGGCGCGAGGGAACGTCCGGGCACGCGGAGAAGGCGGCGCGGCCGAAATCCTGATTCGACCTGTCGTCCGCGCTTTCGCAGGGACGACATGAGAGGGTAAGTCTCGTACGCCACGAGCATGCGATCGACGGGGAGGGGAACGCGATGGCCTACGATCCGAGCAACATCTTCGCCCGCATCCTGCGCGGCGAGATCCCGTGCAAGAAGGTCTTCGAGAACGCGCATGCGCTGGCGTTCCACGACATCCGCCCGCAGACCAAGGTGCACGCGCTCGTCATCCCGAAGGGCGCCTACGTGAACATGACCGATTTCGCGGCCAAGGCCTCGGCCGCCGAGATCGAGGGTTTCGTGCGCGCGATCGGCGAAACCGCGAAGCTGCTCGGCGTCACCGAGCACGGCTACCGCATCCTCGCCAACAACGGCGCGAACGCGCATCAGGAGGTGCCGCACCTCCACATCCACGTGTTCGGCGGCCAGCCGCTCGGCCGCATGATCAAGCCCGAGTGAGCCGGCCGCGCGGCGGCGGGCGCGGCGATTCGCGCGCCCGGCGGCTTTCCCCTATGATGGCTGCGTGACGCCCGCGTTCGCGGCAGGTCGCGGCCGCAGGCGCCACCAACACAGCTTGGAGGAGCGCTCGATGGCCAGCAAGGAAGGCGTCTACCGCATCACGGAGATCGTCGGCACCAGCAAGACCTCGTGGGAAGACGCCACGAAGAACGCGAT
>JAEULD010000008.1 GCA_016792765.1 Candidatus Odyssella sp. | reverse complement strand
CTCATGGTCGAAGCCTTCTCCGAGGCGATCGCCGACGCCGGCATCGACCGCAACCAGATCCAGGCCGCGTGGTTCGGCACCGCGCTGGAATCGGTCAATGTCGGCCGCTCGGCGCTGCCGCTCTCGATCGCGCTCCGGCTGCCCTACATCCCGGTGACGCGGGTCGAGAACTACTGCGCCACCGGCACCGAGGCGTTCCGCGGCGCGTGCTACGCGGTGGCCTCCGGGGCTGCAGACTTTGCCCTGGCATTGGGCGTCGAGAAGCTCAAGGACACCGGCTATGGCGGCCTGCCGCAGAGCCTGAACGGCCCGTTCAACAACATGTGGTGGGCGAACCAGTCGGCGCCCGGCGCGTTCGCGCAGCTCGCCTCGGCCTATCGCGCGAAGCACAAGGTGGACAAGGCGGAGCTGAAGCGCGCGATGGCGCGCATCTCGGTGAAGAGCCACGCCAACGGCGCCAAGAACCCGAAGGCGCATCTCCAGAAGGAGATCACCGAAGAGCAGGTGCTGAAGGCGCCGATGATCGCCGAGCCGCTCGGCCTGTTCGACTGCTGCGGCGTGTCGGACGGCGCGGCCGCCGTGATCGTGACGACGCCCGAGATCGCGAAAGGTCTCGGCAAGAAAGACCTCGTCACCGTGAAGGCGATCCAGCTCGCCGTCTCGAACGGCACCGAGGCGCAATACAATCAGTGGGACGGCTCGTATTTCGCCACCACTCGCAAGGCCGCCGAGCGCGCCTATCGCGAAGCCGGCATATCGAAGCCGCGCGACGAGATCAGCATGATGGAGGTGCACGACTGCTTCTCGATCACCGAATTGGTGACGATGGAAGACCTCCAAATCTCGGCCGAAGGCGGCGCGGTCAAGGACGTGCTCGACGGCTTCTACGACGCAGAAGGCAAGGTGCCGTGCCAGATCGACGGCGGCCTGAAATGCTTCGGCCACCCGATCGGCGCCTCGGGCATCCGCATGCTCTACGAGATGTATCTGCAGCTCCAGGGCCGCGCCGGCGCGCGCCAGCTCAAGAACCCGGTGCGCGGCATGACGCACAATCTCGGCGGCTATCCCTCGCAGAACGTCAGCTCCGTCACCATCGTCGGCCGCGCCGACGCGTGAGGCACCGAGAGGTGGATAGCACCTCGCTCCTGTCTTCACCGCCCCCCTTGAGGGGGCGGTCGGAGCCAAGCCCGCGCCCTTCGCGCGGGCCGCTCCGGGTGGGGGAACGGCGCCGCCGAGGACTCGAAGTGCGATGCGCATCTGGCGTGTTCGAGCGCGCCCCCTCAGTCACGCGCGCAAGAGCGCGCGTGACAGCTCCCCCTCGAGGGGGGAGCAGATGAATCTTGCGGCACCGATTCCGAGCGGCACCCTCGGCGCCTCCGCCGGCGAGGAGTTCCACGTCCAGCGCGGCGGGGGATTGCCGCCGGCGCTGCTGCAGGAGCTGAACCGGCAGCACGATGGGAAAGCCGCTTTCTCGGTGCTCGTCACCGTTGGCGCGATCGCCGCCGCGGTGGCCGCCGCGATCCTGTGGTGGCCGTGGGCGATCGCGCCGGCGATCCTCGTCATCGTCTCGCGCCAGCACGCGCTCGCGATCCTCGCGCACGACGCCACGCATTACCGCCTGTTCGCGCGGCGCTGGGCGAACGAACTGGTCGGGCGGCTCTGCGGCTATCCGATCGGCGTCAGCATGTGCACCTACCGGCTCGTGCATCGGCTGCACCACAATCATCTCTACACGAAGCAGGATCCCGACATTCCGCTGATGGCCGGCTATCCGCGCGGGCGCCGGTATCTCGCGAAGAAGCTGCTCACCGATCTCGCCGGCCTCACCGCGCACAAGAACTACGCCTATTTCTTCGGCGCGCCGGCGGTGAACACCGAGACCAACGCCGCGATCCGCCCGCTCGGCGACACCTCGCCGCGCCTGCGCAACCAGGCACTGACCGATCGCTGGATCATGGTTGCGGTGCAGATCACGCTGCTCGCTGCCGCAATCGCGAGCGGATGGTGGCTCGAATATCTCGTGCTGTGGGTCGCGCCGCTGGTCACGCTGTTCCAGGTGCTGCTGCGCGTCCGCGCGGTGCTCGAGCACGGCGCGCCGGCCGGCTACGGCACGGTGCAGGAGGCGTCGCGCACGAATCTCTGCCCGGCCTGGCTCGCCTGGATGCTGTTCCCGCACAGCGTGAACTACCACATCGAGCACCACCTCTATCCCGCGATCCCGCACTACAATCTGAAGCGCGCGCACGCTCTACTAGTAGAAAACGGCGCGCTCGCCGGCGCCGAAGTGCGGCCGGTGTTCGAGACGTTCGGCCGCGTGTTCGCCGAGCGGCCCGCGAAAGCAGTGGCGGCGTGACTCTGTAGCCGAGAGATGCTTCGCGCCAAGGGGCGCTCAGCATGATGGGATGGACCTCCCCGCTCCTGCGGGTCGAAAGTGAGTTTGCAAGAACC
>JAEULD010000356.1 GCA_016792765.1 Candidatus Odyssella sp. | reverse complement strand
TCCTTGGACATCGAGCCGATCTGCAGCACGCTTTCGCCCGCCGGCGTCGCGATGGCGAGGATGTCGTCCTCGATGTCGTGCTCCCAATCCTCGGGGAACGCGACCGACCAGGTTTCGAAGCGGAGATGCAGCATGGAGCGGGTGGCCTTCGTATGCGCTCCGAAAATAGGTGGGCGGGCCGCGGCGTGACAATACGGTGCGACGCCGCAATAATCGCGCCGCCAAGTCCCAGCGCCGCCATGATGATCCGCACCCTGATCGCCGCCGTTTGCCTCGCCGCCGCTCCCGCGCTCGCCCAGGACGGGCCCAAGGCCAGCTTCGACTGCAAGAAGGCCGCGACGCCGGTCGAGCGCGCGATCTGCGACGCGCCGCACGCCGCCGAGCTCGATCGCGCGCTCGACGAGCTCTACAAGGCGGCGCTCGCCAAGGCCGGCGCGCGGCGCGGCGAGATCGAGGCGCAGCAGCGCCAATGGCTCGCGCGTCGCAACACGGGCTGCGGGCGCGCGAAGCCCGACGCCGCCTGCATCGAGACCCTCTACAAGCAGCGCATCGTGGCGCTCGCGCGCATCGCGCGCGGCGCCGGCGGGCCGTTCGTCTCGGGCCGCTACGCGTATCGCCAGAAAGGCGAGGGCGGCGAGATGTTCCTCGCCGAGCTGCCCGACGGCAAGACTCTGGTGCAGATCGAGACCGTGAACGTCGGCCACCGCAGCCCGCACAACTGCTCGTTCATGGAACGCCTGACGCCGGCCAACGGCGTGCTGCGCCATGCCGACGCCGATGCCAGCAAGAGCTGCACGCTCGAGATCGCCGTCACCGGCAACCGCGCCGTGATGCGCGAAAGCCCCAAGGACTGCCTCGAGCTCGCGCAGCACTTCTGCGGCGCGCATGGCTACATGCTCGGCACCTATGTGAGGAAGTAGCGGGGCTCCGCAGTCGCGGTGTGTCGGCCGCGCCCCTACGCGTTCGACGCCGGCAGGACGCGCAGCGATCCGAGCGCCTTTGCGACGATGCGCGCTTCCGTGTCGGCGACTTGCTTCTCGCAGAAATAAGTGACGAACAGCAGCAGCGGCCCCGCGCGCAGGAACCAGTAGCGGCCGGCCAAGCCGTCGTCGTGCACTTTTTCGAGTGCATAGCCGGCGAACGGGCCGAGCGTGGTCGCCGCGCGCGGCTGGTCGGCGAGTTTCATGTCCTCGATCGACTCGAGAAGCTCGGCATCGGTGACGTCGCCGTCGCTTTTCGTGAGCGACGAGATCTGCAGAGCGCCGACGCCGTCCGGGTCGAAGAACGTGTCGAGCGTCTCTTCCGCCTCGTGCTCCCAGCCCGCCGGCACGTCGATCGACCACACGCGCCCGCTGGCAGCAAGGGCGCGTCTGACGGCATCGCCGACCCTGCCGCGTCTCGCGCGGCTCACTTGCGTTTCCGCGGCGTCATTCGATCACCTCGTCGGCACGGATCACGATGGACTGCGGCACGGTGATTCCAAGCGCCTTCGCCGTCCTGAGATTCACCACGAGTTCGAACTTGGATGGCAGCAGAACCGGAAGCTCGGCCGGTTTGGCGCCATTGAGAATTCGGCCAGCATAGACTCCAGCCTGACGGTATGCGTCCGCGATGCTGCCCGAAAAGCTGATGAGGCCGCCGGCTTCGGCGTTTTCGCGGAGATCGTAGATCGCCGGCAGGCGATGACGCGCAACCAGGGCGACCAATGCCGCGCGGTTGCCCGTGAACGTCGGCGATCCGATCACGACTAACGCGCCCGGATCGGCTTTGGCGATCGTGGCAAAGGCCGCCTCGAACTCGCTGGCGCTCGCGGCCCGGGCAACGACGACCGTCTTGCCGAGCGCCCGCGCCGTCGCCTCTATATCCGGCATCTCGGCAGCCGTCCCCGGCCAGTTCGGGTCTTGCAGCACCGCAACGGACGTCGCCTTCGGTGCGAGTTCGTGCAGCAGCTCCATGCGCTTGGCGGCGAGCGCCCCACCTCCGAAGAAGGAGAGGCCGGTCACGTTGCCGGCTGGGCGCGCCAAGTTCGCAATCAGGCCGCGCTTGATCGGGTCGTCTCCGGTCACAAACACGATCGGGATGACGCTTGTCAGGGATTTCGCGGCCTCTGCCGCTTGGCTATTCGCGACGATGACCGATACCGGCCGCCGGATCAATTCTGCCGCCAAGCCCGGGAGGCGATGAAGCTGATGATCGGCGAAACGATATTCGATCGCCACGCTTGTTCCTTCTACGAAGCCGGTCTCTCCCAGCCCCGCCTTGAACGCGGCGACGAGGTGGCGGAACGGCTGCTCCCGGGTCGTGCGCAGGAACCCCACGACCGGCAGTCGAGATTGCGCGTACGCCCCGAGGGGCAATGCGATCGCGCCGCCGGCGATCCAAACGAACTCGCGTCGCCTCATCCTGGCGTCCATGCTCACTTCGCCGTTGGGCAGGCCTAGCTTAGCACGCCTGAGCCCTGCCCCGATGTAGGTATCCGTGCGCGATGTGCGTGCCATGCCGAACGTGAAAGCTGGATCAGCCTTCACCCACCGCGCCCCGGCAGCGCCCGCGGCTGGCGCTGCTCGTCGATGGCGACGTAGGTGAACGTGCCTTCGGTCACCTTCACGCGCACGGTGGAATTGCGGCGCTCGGCCCAGGCTTCGACGCGCACGGCGATCGAGGTGCGCCCGATGCGCGCGACGGCGGCATAGCAGCAGAGGATGTCGCCCACGAAGACCGGCTGGTGGAACTTCATCGCGTCGACGGCGATCGTCGCGGCGCGGCCGAGCGCGATGCGGTGCGCGATGATGCCGCCGGCCACGTCCATCTGCGAGAGCAGCCAGCCGCCGAATATGTCGCCGGCCGGATTCGCGTCGGCCGGCATGGCCACGGTGCGGATCGAAAGCTCGCCGTGCGGCGTGTCGGCCGATGTCTCGTCCTCGGGCGTCGGGCGGTCGGGCATTGCTGCACTCGCGAAGAAGCGGAAGGGCCGAACCTAGCCTTGGCGGCCGCGTCGCGCTACATGCGGCGCCCGGGCCAGAAAACCGGCCCCGCCTAACAAGATATTGTGCTATACTGCCGTGTGAACACCGTATTCGGACCGCTATGAAAGCCAAATCCGCCGCCAAGGCCAAGCCGACCGAGCAGCCCGATCTTTTCGGCGCCGCCAAGGCCGCGCCCGCGCCCGCCAACGATTCGAAGCCTCAGCCCGCCAGGCCCGCCGTGCCGAAACCCGCCGCCAAGGCCGCCGAGCCGCCCAAGCCCAGCAAGAAGGGCGAGTACACCGCCGCCGACATCGAGGTGCTGGAGGGGCTCGAGCCGGTGCGCCGGCGTCCCGGCATGTATATCGGCGGGACCGACGAGCGCGCGCTGCATCACCTCGGCGCCGAGATCCTCGACAACGCGATGGACGAGGTGGTCGCCGGCCACGCGACGCGCATCGAGATCGAGCTGCGCGAGGACGGGTATTTCTCGGTGCACGACAACGGCCGCGGCATCCCGGTCGATCCGCATCCGAAGTTCAAGAACGTCTCGGCGCTCGAAGTGATCTTCACGACGCTGCATTCGGGCGGGAAATTCGGCGGCAAGGCCTACACCACTTCGGGCGGCCTGCACGGCGTCGGCGCCTCGGTCGTCAACGCGCTGGCCGAGGAACTGATCGTCGAGGTGGCGCGCGACGGCGAGGTGTTCCGCCAGACCTACAGCCGCGGCAAGGCAACGTCGAAGCTGAAGAAGATCGGGCCCGCGCAGCGCGGCCAGCGCGGCACGACGGTGACGTTCAGCCCCGATCCCGAAATCTTCGGCAAGGGCGCGGCGTTCAAGGCCAAGACGCTCTATCAGATGGTGCGCGCCAAGGCGTACCTGATCAAGGACGTCGAGCTGCGCTGGAAATGCGCGGCGAAGCTCCTGCCCGGCGACGGCTCGGTGCCCGAGACCGAGACGATCCATTTCGAGCGCGGCATCGAGCAGTATCTCGAAGAGGCGCTCGGCGGCCGCCCGACCTACACGCTGAAGCCGTTCGCCGGCACGCACAAATTCGAAGGCGAGGGCCGCGTCGAGTGGGCCGTGGCCTGGCCCGGCGACGAGAAGGGCTTCTGCCACTCCTACGTCAACACGGTGCCGACGCCGCAGGGCGGCAGCCACGAGACCGGATTCCGCGGCGCGCTCACGCGCTCGCTGCGCGGCTACGGCGATCTCGTCGCCAACAAGAAGGCCGGGCAGGTGACGGCCGAAGACCTGATGGACGGCGCCTGCATCATGCTGTCGCTGTTCATCCCCAACCCGCAATTCCAGGGCCAGACGAAAGAGCGCCTCGGCATGCCCGAGGCGCAGCGCGTCGTCGAAAGCGCGCTCAAGGATCACTTCGATCACTGGCTCACCGGCGACCCGCTCTCGGCCAAGAAGCTGCTCGACCACACGATCGAGAAGGCCGAGGAGCGCCAGCGCCGCCGCGACGAGAAGGAGATGGCGCGCGCCTCCGCGACGCGGAAGCTGCGCCTGCCCGGCAAGCTCGCCGATTGCTCGGAGCGCCGCGCCTCCGGCACCGAGATCTTCCTCGTCGAGGGCGATTCGGCGGGCGGCTCGGCCAAGTCCGCGCGCGACCGCAAGATCCAGGCGATCCTGCCGCTGCGCGGGAAAATCCTGAACGTCGCCAGCGCCACCGCCGACAAGCTCCGCCAGAACCAGGAGCTGGCCGATCTCGTGCAGGCGCTCGGCTGCGGCACCGGCGCCGCCTACGACCCCGAGAAGCTGCGCTACGACCGCGTCATCATCATGACCGACGCCGACGTTGATGGCGCGCATATAGCTTCTTTGCTGCTCACCTTCTTCTATCGCGAGATGCCGCGGCTCATCCGGGAACAGCACCTCTATCTCGCAATGCCGCCGCTCTACCGGCTCGCGCAGGGCGGCACGGTGCTCTACGCGCGCGACGACGCCCACAAGGACGAGCTGTTGAAGACCGCGTTCAAGGGCAAGAGCAAGGTCGAGATCAGCCGCTTCAAGGGCCTCGGCGAAATGCCGCCGGCGCAGTTGAAGGAAACGACGATGGACCCGGCGAAGCGCATCCTGCTGCGCGTCGTGATTCCGTCCGACGTCGATCCCCACGAGGCCGAATCGCACAAGGAAACGGTGAAGCTCGTCGAGGCGCTGATGGGGAGGAAGCCCGAACTCCGCCTCGAATTCATCCAGGAACGCGCGAAGTTCGTGGAAGAGGTGGATGTGT
>JAEULD010000302.1 GCA_016792765.1 Candidatus Odyssella sp. | reverse complement strand
CGCGCCCGTAGAATGTCCGGCGATTCGGGAGGGGGTGCGCCTTGGCGCAGGATGGCGAGACGATTCTGCTGACGGTTTTCCTGAAGCACGACCAGTCGAAGAACCTCGAGCAGATCCAGGATCACCTGGCGAAAACCGGATGGTGGGAGCGCTTTCCGCCGGCCGGCGCGGAGATCGTCGGCTGGAACGTGGTGATGGGCATCGGCCAGATCGTGACGCTACGGCTGCCGCCGAAATTGCTCGCCGTCGTCAACGTCGAGATCGAGCGCTGCGCGTGGGGGGTGTTCGCGACCGAATTCTATCCGACCTACGACTTCGTTCCGGTGCGCGAGCGCCTCAAGCGCGAGTGGCAGGCGAAACGCGCGGGCGGAAAGGCCTGAGCCGTGGCCGAGCTCTATCGCCAGTGCTGGCAGGTCGGTACCGCATCGCCCGGCGAATACGAAAAAAAGCTCGCCGATGCCCTCGAAGCGGCGGTCAGCGCCGGTTATCACGCGCTCGACGCCGTCGTGGCCGCGCTGAACGCCTCGGGAGTCGCCCCGCCCGGCGGCGGCGCCTGGACCGCGGAGAGTTTCGCGGCCGAATTGCGCCGCCTGGGGGCGTGATCATGGCCAACCTGGCCCAGACGCGCTCCGAGCCGGCCGCCGGCCCCACGGCGGCGGAAACCGACGCCTATCTCCGTCTCGGCCTGCGCAATCGCTGGCATCCGGTGCTGCCGTCGCGGTTCGTCGCCGACAAGCCGATCGGCATCCGCCGCATGGGCGAGCGGATCGTGCTGTGGCGCGGCCCGGGCGGCGCGATCCGCGCGATGGCCGACCGCTGCCCGCACCGCGGCGCGCCGCTCTCGCTCGGCCGCGTCGCCGACGACCGCATCGCGTGCTGGTATCACGCGGTCGAAATCGGCGCCGACGGCACCGTGCTGTGCGTGCCCGGCGAGCCCGGCTGCAGCCTGGAAGGCAAGCGCCTGGTCAAGACGTTCCCGGCGCGCGAGGTGAAGGGCGCGATCTTCCTGTGGATGGGAGACGCGCTGCACCCCGACCCGGCGCCCTACACGCCGCCGCCGCAGTTGCAGGAGGGGGCCTACGACGCGTTCCTCTCCTATCAGGAATGGAAGACGCCCTGGCGCTTCCTCTACGACAACAACATGGACCCGATGCACGGGCAGTTCCTGCACGCGCAGTCGCACTCGATGGCGCGCGGCGAACGCAAGGCCGAGTTCGCGATCCGCGCGACGGACACGGGTTTCGTCTTCGCGAAGACGACGCAGAAGGACGTGAACTTCGACTGGAGCGAATGGTGCGACGCCGGCGCGATCTATTGCCGGCTCGAGATTCCCTATCCGGCCTCGGGCGGGCCGGGCGGCAATTTCGGCATCGTGTTCCACGCGGTCCCGATCGACGAGGGCAGCTCGGCGTGCTTCTTCTGGCGCTTCCGCAAGGTTTCGGGCTGGCAGCGCGACGCGTGGCGGTTCCTCTACAAGACCCGGCTCGAGGCGCGGCATTTCGCGGTGCTCGAGCAGGATCGCGCGATCGCCGAGGGCATGGACGCGGATGCCGACCGCGCCGAACATCTCTACAGCCACGACGGCGGCGTCGTCCGCATGCGCAACATCCTGCGTGCCGAGGCGCGCGCGCAATTGAAGGCGTTGCGCGCCGCCGGCCTCGACCCGCTGGCGAAATCGGAAGCCTAGGCCGGCGGCGTCCGGCCAACGAAGGAGGAGGACCACGATGAAGACCATGCTCGTCCGCGGCGCCCTGGCGGCGTCGCTCGCGTTCGCCGCAGCCGCGGCGCCCGCGCAGGAAAAAGTCACCTACATGCTGCCGGCGCCGCAGGTCCTGCCGGCCTTCGCGCCCTGGATGCTCGCGCAGCACCTCGGCTACTACAAGGCCGAGGGCTTCGACGTCTCGTTCGTCGTCGGCAAGGGCGGCGTCGACGTCGGCAAGCAGGTCGGCGTCGGCAATGCGACCGTTGGCGGCGGACTCGGCGACACGCCGATCCTGCTGCGCGGCACCGGCGTGCCGGTGAAAGCCGTGGCCGTGCTCGGCGGCGGCGCGCTGATGGTCATCGTCGCGCGCGCCGACCGCGGCATCGCGAAGCTCGAAGACCTCAAGGGCAAGACGATAACGACGCTCGCGTTCCAGGATACGACCTACTTCTCGCTGCTCGGCAGCCTCGCGGCCGTCGGCCTCGCCGCCAAGGACCTCAACATCCAGGCCGTCGGCCCGGTCGGCGTGCCGGCCTTCGTCATCGAGGGCAAGGCCGACGCCTGCGCCTGCGTGCCGGATTGGGAGGTTCAGGTCGTCGAGGGTCTGCAGAAGAAGACGATCTCGATGCCGTCGAAGGATTTCTTCCCCTCGATGGCCCAGGCGATCCTCGCCTCGGACGAGACGATCAAGACCAAGCCGAAGCTGGTCGCGGGCATCGTCCGCGCGACGCTCAAGGGCATGAAGTTCATCATGGACGATCCCGACAAGGCGGCGGCGGAATACGTGAAGGCCGTGCCGGCGCATGCCGGCAAGGAGAAGCTGATGGCCGCGATCCTGCGCAATTTCGTCGAGCGCACCTACAAGGGGCAGGAGAAGCTCGGCATGATCGACGCGAAGCGGCTCGAGACGGTGCAGGATTTCTACGTGAAGCAGGGCATCGTCGGCAAAGCGACTCCGGTCGCCGAGCTCTACACGAACGACTTCGTCAAATAGGCGGCGGATGGGCACGCGATTCCGCCGCGTCGTCGCGGCCGCGGTGCCGGAGCCGCCGCCGGGGCTGTTCTCGAACTGTCTCGTGGCCGGCGACACGATCTACGTCTCCGGCCAGCACGCCGGCGGCGCGGGCGGCGCGCCCGCGGGCGACCGCTCGATGGCCGGCCAGACCCGCACGACGCTCGCCAAGATCCAGGCGCTGCTCGAAGCGGCCGGGGCCACGATGGACGACGTGGTGAAGCTCACGGTGTATACGACGGACATCGCGCAGCGCGGCGCCATCTCGGAGGCGCGGCGCGCGTTCTTCGCCGGCGATTTTCCCTGTTCGACCCTGGTCGAGATCAAGGGCCTCGTGCATCCCGACCTCCTGGTCGAGATCGAGGCGGTGGCCGTCCGCCGCGGCTGAGCGCCTATTCGGGAACGCCGGCCTTGGCGAGGCCCTCGGCGAACACGTCGCAATGCGCGAAGCCGCGCAGGTTGTTGCGCAGCACGCTGACGCGCAGCGGCGGGCCGATGCCGTTGCGGCGCGCGATGTATTCCTTGGCCTCGTCGAGATGCCCGAGATGGCCGCAACAGCTGATCAGCGTGTTGTAGTGGCCGGCGAATTCCGCGCCGGCCGAAACCGACTCGCGCAGATGCGGCAGGGCTTCGGCGAACCGCCCTGCGGCCAGGAGCGCGAGCCCGTGGGCCTGCGTGTAGAGGCCGAAGAAGCTGTCCATCGGGCTCATGCGCAGCGCCTTCGCGGTCTCCGCGATCGCCTCGTCGAAGCGACCGGCGCGCAGCAGCGCCCAGCCATAGGTCATGCGGCCGAGCGCGAAGCTCGGATTGAGGCTGAGCGCGGCCTGGTGCTCGGCAAGCGCACGCTCGTGCAGGCCGGCGGTGCTGAGATTGAGGCCGAGCACGACGCGCGCCCAGGGCTCGTTCTGATCCAGCCGCAACGCCTGCTCGGCGTGGCGGGCGCTCCGGCGGTAGCCCTCGTAGCGGTCCGAGAAATAGTAGTAGAGCGTGGCCCACCAGATCGCCCAGGACAGGATCGCGTGCGCGCGCGCATAGTCGGGGTCGATCTCGATCGCGCGCCGGAGCAGGCGCTGGGCCTCCTCGTTCTCCTTGCGCCCGAACTTGTTGATGAGCGCGATCGCGCGCACGACGAGGCCCCACACGTCCACGCTTTCGGGCGGCTGCCCGGCGGCGCGGTAACCCTCCTCGGCGTAGAGGTGGGGCTCGATCGCGGCCACGATGTGCTCGGTGATCTCGTCCTGCACCGCGAAGATGTCGTGCAGCTCGCGGTCGTATTTCTGCGCCCAGATGTGCGTGCCTTTCTCGGCGTCGATGAGCTGGGCGGTGATGCGGATGCGCTGGCCCACCGCGCGCACGCTGCCTTCGAGCGTGTAGCGGACGCCGAGCTCGCGCGCGATCGTGCGCATGTCGGCGGCGCGGTCCTTGAACACGTAGGCGGAGTTGCGCGCGATCACGAACAGCCAGCGCAGCCGCGAGAGCGCGGTGGTGATGTCCTCGGTCACGCCGTCGGCGAAATAGGCCTGCGCGGGATCGTCGCTGAGGTTGACGAACGGGAGGACCGCGATCGACGGCGTCGCCGGAAGCGGCGGGCCGATGCGCGCGGCGAGCGGCGCCGGCGGCGGCGCGGCGGCGCGGATCTCGGCGATCAGGGCGGCGGTTTCGGGCTCGAGAGCGCTGCCGAGCTCGCCGCGGATGCGGGCGGCCAGGCTTTCGGCATGGGCGAGCGCCGCGTCGCGCCGCTTGTGCCGCGCGAGCAGCCGCAGCAGCAGGCGATGGGCGGCCTCGTTCAGCGGGTCGAGCGACACCAGCCGCTCGGCGGCGCGCACCGCGCCGTCGCCGTTGCCGGCGGCGTCGAGCGCGGCGGCGGCGCGTTCGAGAGCGGCCGCCGCGGCGGCGGCGATGCGCGCGCGCTCCCCGCGCAGCCACTCGTTGAACGGCTCCACGTCGAGATCGAAGCCGTCGAGGAACTCGCCCTTGTAGAGATCGAGCGCGCGCTCGAGGTCGCCGGCCGCGCCGGAGCCCGCCAGCGCCATGAACTCCCGCGCATCGATGGCGAAGCGAGCGGGATCGAGCCCGACCGCGTCGCGCTCGATGACCAGCGGGTCGAGGCCGGCGGCCCGGAACTCCTTGCGCAGGCCGAGCAGGCACTGGCGCAGGCTCTGGCGGGCCTGATGGTCGGAGGCGTCGCCCCACAGCAGCGCCGCGAGGCGTTCGCGGGTCTCCATGTGCCCGGGCTGCAGCGCGAGATAGGCGAGGAGGGCCCGCCGCCGCGGGGCCGACATCTGGACGATGCGCGGCGGGTTCGATTCTACCGTTGCCCCGAACCGGCCCAGCAGTTGCAGATCGATGCGCATGCGCCCCGAATGCCCAGGTCCCCCGAACGGTTAATTTTTGTTTACAATCATAGCATTGGAGGGTGGACCCGCAAGCGCAGGCAGGATCACGAGCGCGCGACTAGGCGGAGATATCGGCGGCCGTGAGCCCGGGGCCGCGCGGCGCGGCGATCGCTTCGTAGACGGCCATGCCGCCCAGCATCGCGGCGAAAAACACGATCGCCTTGGTGGCGCCGAAGCCGAGCGCCGAGACGGCCGGGCCGGGGCAGAACCCCACCAAGCCCCAGCCGATGCCGAACATGACCGCACCCACCGCCAGCCGCTTGTCGAGCCGGCGGCGGGGCGGGATGAACAGCGGGCCGAGCGCGGCCTGCCCGCGCCGCTGCGCGACGTAGTAGGCGGGGGCGGTGACGGCGAGCGCGCCGCCCATGACGAAGGCGAGGCTCGGGTCCCAGGTTCCGCGCGCGATGCCGGCGATGTCGAGAAAGGCGAGAACCTTCGCCGGGTCGACCATCTGCGAAACGGTGAGGCCCGCGCCGAAGACGAGCCCGGTGACGAGCGCCAAGACGACCGGCATCGGATCAGCCTCCGATCACATGGCGCGCGACGAACACGACCGCGGCGCCCGCGGCCATGAACAGCGCCGTCGCGGCCAGCGAGCGCGTCGAGAAGCGGGCGATGCCGCAGACGCCGTGGCCGCTCGTGCAGCCGCCGCCGAGCCGCGTGCCGTAGCCCACCAGCACGCCGCCCACGATCACCGCCGGCAGCGAAGCGTCGACCGAAATCGCCGGCAGCGGAGCGCCGGCGGCGCCCATCAGCAGCGGCGCCGCGATCAGCCCGGCCACGAAGGCGAACTGCGCCGGCGCGTCGCCCGAGCGCGGGCGCAGCAGGCTGCCGAGAATGCCGCTGACGCCGGCAACGCGTCCGAGGCCGAGGATGTAGATGGCGGCGGCGAGCCCGATCAGCGCGCCGCCGGCGAGGGCGGAGAGTGGCGTGAAATTGCTCATGCGGCGGATCCCTTTTCCGGCCGCGTTATATATGCGGTTTTTCGCAAACGAAAGCGGCGGCGCGGGGCGCCCACCGCGCTATTCGCTGGCACCCTCGACGGCGAATTGCTGGCTGCGCCAGCGCAGCATGCCGCCGGCGAGGTTGGCGACGCGCGTGAAGCCCGCCTTCTTGAGGATCAGCGTCGCCTGGGCCGAGCGGCCGCCGGCGCGGCACACCGTGACCACCGGCTTGTCCGGCGAAAGCTCCTTGGCCCGCTCGGCGAGCGTTCCGAGCGGCACGAGAACCGCGCCGGGAATGTGCCCGAGCGGCCCGGCGAACTCGTGCGGCTCGCGCACGTCGGCGATCTGCACCTCGCGCGCATGCTCTTCGAGCCATTGCGGCGCGATCTCCCAGATGCCGGCGAAGGTGAGCGTCAGCGGCGCCCAGTCCGGCGCCTCGTCGGTGGCCGCGCGGCCCTGCGGCTCGCCGCATTTCAAATTGGCGGGCACCGCCACGTCGATCTGCTTGGGATGCGGCAGGCCGAGATTCCGCATGTAGCCGACGAAATCGTCCTCGGCGATCTGGCCGCCGAGGCGCGGATTGTGCACGCGCTCCTCGCCGACGCTGGTCTGCATCAGGCCGCGATAGTCGTGGCCCGGATAGAGCAGGCAGGTCTCGGGCAGCGAGAAGATGCGCGCATGCACCGAGCGATAGAGCGCGCGCGCGTCGCCCTGCTGGAAATCGGTGCGCCCGCAGCCCCGGATCAGCAGCGCGTCGCCGGTGAAGGCGCGCGTCTCGTCGTCGAGCACGTACGTCATGCAGCCGTTGGTGTGGCCGGGCGTGGCGCGCGCCTCCAGCGAGCGGCGGCCGAAGACGATGCGGTCGCAATCCTTGAGGTAGAGATCGGCGCCCTCGGCTCCGCCGGTGGCGGCCAGCGCGATCTTGCTGCCGAGCCGCCGGCGCAGCAGCGCCCCGCCGGTCACGTGATCGGCGTGGACGTGCGTCTCGATCGTGTAGCGCAGCGTGAGGCCGAGCTCGCGCACGAGCGCGGCGTCGCGCGCCGCCTGCTCGAAGACGGGGTCGATCAGCACCGCGTCGCGCGTCTTTCCGTCGGCGAGCAGGTAGGTGTAGGTCGAGGACTGAGGGTCGAAGAGCTGGCGGAAAATGAGCATCGCTATTGTCCCGTTGCGCGGCGATACTAGCCGATAATTTCCACGGTGCACGCCGTCCGTACGGGCGTCCGCCGGCGGCTGCAAGCCTATTGGCGCAAACGTGCAGTTTTGGCACATAGACGCGGCGCCGCCGTCCTCGCGATAAGGCGGGCGCAGGAACCGAGGACAGGATGAAGACCGATACGGCCGATGTTGCCGCCCCCGAGGCCGGCAGGGAGGCGGGGCGCGACTTCGTGCGCGACATCGTCGAGGCCGATCTCGCGGCCGGTCGGGTGAAGGAGGTCGTCACCCGCTTTCCGCCCGAACCGAACGGCTACCTGCACATCGGCCACGCCAAGTCGATCTGCCTCAATTTCGGGGTCGCGCAGGAATTCGGCGGCCGCTGCCACCTGCGCTTCGACGACACCAACCCGACCAAGGAAGAGCAGGAATTCATCGACGCGATCGAGGCCGACGTGCGCTGGCTCGGCTTCGACTGGGGCAGGCACCTCTACCACGCGTCGGACTATTTCGAGC
>JAEULD010000283.1 GCA_016792765.1 Candidatus Odyssella sp. | reverse complement strand
GGCCTTCACCTGCGCGAGCACGTTGAGGCCCACGATGCGCGCGCAGGCGCGGCCGTCGTCGATCGTGAGAGATTCGCCGAGCCGGCCGTTGTAGTGCAGCTTGCCGTCGAGGAACGGGCCCTGGCCCGCCACCCACACATGCCGGCCCGTGACCGTGTAGGGCACGTAGTTCGCCATCGCGCGCATCGCCGGCGGCAGCACGATGCCGCGCTCGCCGAGCCGTTGCTCGATTCGTCCCGTCATCCCCGATCTCCCTCGCACTGAAAGCGCATCATAGTACGAAAAGCGCCTCCTGGTGGGTGCGCAGGAAGTCGCGCATTTCCTCATACGACACTTCCTCGGCTTCGTGCATCGCGGCCAGTTTGCCGGCGACGTCGGGGGCGGCGAGGAAGCGATCGCGCAGCTTCTTCATGTCGGCGCGATAGCGCAGGTAGCGCTCGACTTCGTGGCGCGGCCGGAGGCCCTCCTCGAAGGCGCGGATGCCGAGCGCGAAGAGCGCCAGCCAGACCGCGGCCAGGTGCAGGAACGGCTCGATGTTCTTCAGGATTCCGGCGGCGACGACGCCGGCCACGGCCACGTGAACGAGCAGCGTTCCGCCGATGCAGACGAACGCCGCGATGCCGAAGGCGGCGGCGAGGCTGCGCGGTGCCTTGACCGTGACGCCGTCCGTATGCCGGAGCTTGTAGTCGCAATAGCCGATCTGGTGCTCGAAGCGCAGCCTCCGGTACGCGTCGAAAACGCGCTCGAGGTTCGCGGCTTCGGCCGGCGCCAGCGGCGCCGCATCGGCCGATGGCCGGTCGAGGGCCCAGATCTCTCCGCCCGTCTCGTCGCCGAGGACGGCTGCCAGTCGCGCGGGAAGGTGCCCTTCGTAGCGCTGGCGAAAGGCCTCGAACCAGCGCAGCCTTCGCTCGAGCAGGCCACGCATCCGATCGGTATCGCCCATCGCGCGCGCGATGTCGGCCGCGTGCAACGCGAGGCTCTGGAGCTGGAACTGGCGCAGCCGCTCGGTCATGAGGCGGTTCAAGAGCCAGGCGCGCTTGGCGCCGCTGTGAAGGCCGCCGAAGAACGCCAGAAAAACACCGAGGATGCCCGCTATCGCCGCGCCGACCGCGAGCGCGTGCTCGAACCAATCCGGAATCTTCCCGTGCAGCAGCGGCGCGGCGGACGCGGCGAGCAGCGCGAACAAGCCCAGCACGATCGCGACGCAGCCGAAGCGCCAACCCTTCTTCTTGGCGGCGTTGGCGTCGCGGTCGTAGGGCAGGAAGACGGCGTGCAGCGCGGGAAAGACCAGGAACGATGCGAGGTCGGGATAGATCCGCTTCGCCCAGGCCTGGTCCGCGTCGTTGACGAGAAGATCGTTGTTGAAGGTCTGCGGCCCGTCCGTATGGGGTAGCGGCGTCGTGGCCGGCGGCGCGATCGATATTTGGTTCATCGGGCGTACTCCCGCGATCGGGGGTTCGTCGGCGCCATCGCGCTCAGGCCGCGGCCCGGAGCGGCGGCTCCTGCACCGGCTCGAGGCCGAACCGGTCGCGCAGGAAATGCCGCAGCGCCAGCAGATAGGCGAAGGACGACGTGCGTGACGCGCGCAGTATCTGCACCGTACCGCGCTGGTCGATATGGAAGCCGATCACGCGCGGCGCGCGGCGCTTGGTCGGCGCCGCGGCGGTCAGGCTTTCGCGCGCCGGCGCCGGCAGATGGAGGCGCCGCCCGAGCTCGCCCAGCAGCGGCGCGTTCTCGGGCTGCGCCGTGCGCTTGGGATGGAGGAGAATGAGCGTCTTCGCGAGATGGCGGTTCGCGACAAGGTGCTCGATTTCCCACCAGATGCCCTCGGTGTCGTCGACGCAGATGACGACCGCGGCGGCCTCGCGCGCGAGATCGGCGACAGCGCCCTGCCAATGCTCGAGGCTGAAATAGCCGCGCGCGGCACCGTAGGGCGGAAACGTGTCGCCGGGCTTGCCGAGCGCCACGACGGGACCGTAGGGCGTGCCCTCGTCGAGCAGAACGCGGTCCAGATTGGCGCGCATCTGGCCAAGCTGGATCAGCTTCATGTAGAGCGGCGTGCGCGGCGCCGCGAGCGGCACCTGATCGTCGACGAAGGCGCGCAGGAACAGGATCGGCGCTCGCTTGTCGTTGCTCTGGAGGTCGACGAGCGCGATGCTGGCTTTCCGCTCGACGATGCGGCGCGTGATCGCGCCGAGCGCGATGAAGACGAAAAAGAGCGCCGCCACTGTCAGCACCGCGACCTGGCCGAACGGATACACGCCACCCAGGATCAGGATCATCATCGTCGCAAGCCCGAAGGCCGCCGAGTTCACGAGCGCCAGAGTCACCAGGCCGGCGTATTGCCAGCGGCTCCTGCGCGCGTGGACGTAGTTTGGCGGCAAGCCCCAGACACGGATGAGGGCGCGGCGCCGGCCGGTGGCGGCGGGCATGGTCTCGCGCATCAGGCGGCGCTCTTCGTCCTTCGCAGAGAGGACGCCGAAAGCGGCGCGCAGCATGACCACATAGAAATACGCCGCGAAAAGGATCACCGGCACCGCGACCGCGGGCGAGACCCGCTCGATGCCCGGTACCATCACGGTGGGGCTCGCCAGTTGGGTCGCCGAGACGACGACGAAGCCGAGCGCGCCGATGATGCCGAGCACGACCCAGAGCACGCCGGCGCCTTCGCTCAGGCCGCTGGTGAAGCGGTCGAGAAAGTTCGTCCAGAAGAATCCACCGACGAAGAATACGGCGAGCCCAAAATACAGCCCGAAGATCACGCCGGTGTAGCGGGCAGAAGGTATCGTCACCGACACCACCACGGTCACGGCAACGATTGCGACCCACGGCAGCGCGAAGATCGCGACCAGCAGCGCAAACATGCGCCTGGCGTCGCGGGCCAGCAGGGGCAACAGGCAAATCTGACAGTACCGCCGCTCGACCGGATCGAGCGCGAACTCCTTGCTCGCGGCTACGGCGTCCATGCTTCCCCCGCGGCGCCCTCGGAACGCGCGAACGCTACCAGAGCCTGCGATCGATCGTCCAGCCGCGCCTATTCGGCGAATGACAAGAAAGGGGCGCGGTCCTTGCGGGATCGCGCCCCAGGTGGGCTCGGGAGGAGCAACGAGCCGGAGCTCGTTGGGGGCATCCGCCCCCTAGGTCGTGACGCCGAGGTTGGTGCCGACACCGCCCAGTCGCTGCATCGCCGCGGTCTCCCGGTTCAACGAGGGGAGCAACGAACGGACGAGATCGCGGGCGATGTCGTGGCGCTGCGCTGCACTTCCCTCGGACATCACGAGGTGGATCGCCGTCATTCCCTGCGCGACGGCGAAATCCCAGAGAAAGGAGTGGCGTCGGCTCTCGCGCACGGCGCGGGCCGCGTCGTCGGCGTGGCCGACGAAAAGGGCGATCCAGTTCTGCGCGAGCGCGCCGCGCGGCTTGGCGAACAGGTAGACGCCGGGCGCGGCCGGGACGGGGAGGCCGAGCGGATAGATCTCGGCCGCGTAGCGGAGGCCGCTCGCGCCGGCCCAGCGCGC
>JAEULD010000243.1 GCA_016792765.1 Candidatus Odyssella sp. | reverse complement strand
CGCGCTGCGCGAGAAGGCGGTCGAGGCGAAGCTCGGCGCCGAGGCGCTGCCCGCCATCGCCGCGACGCTCGACGCGCTCGGCGCCGAGGCGCGCCAGGAATTGCTCGCCCAGGGCATCGATCCCGCGTGCACGGAGGTCATCCGCCGTGTCCACGTGAAGATCGAGGGCACCGACACGGCCCTCGTCGTCGAGTTCGGCACGCTGGCCGAGATTTCCGAACGATTCGATTCCGCGCACAGGCAGCGCTACGGCTTCGTCGTGCCCGACAAGGCGCGCATCGTCGAGGCCGCGTCGGTCGAGGCGGTCGGCCACACGCAGGACGCCTCGGCCGACGCGGCGGCGCTCGCGCCCGCTTCCGGCCTGCCGCCGCCGGCCGCACTCGAGCGCGTCTCGATGTATTGCGAGGATTCGGAAGGCCGCGCCGCCGCGCGCGAGACGCCGGTGTTCGACCGCGCGAAGCTTCGCGCCGGCGACGCGATCGACGGCCCCGCGATCGTCATCGAGGCCAACGCGACCACGATCGTCGAGCCCGGCTGGCGCGCCGCGATGACGGCGGCCGGTCCGCTGGTGCTCACGCGCGTCGAGGCGCTCGACCGCGGCAAGGCGGTGGGGACGCAGGTCGACCCGGTGATGCTCGAAGTGTTCAACAACCTGTTCATGAGCATCGCCGAGCAGATGGGCGCGGTGCTCGAGAACACGAGCTATTCCGTCAACATGAAGGAGCGGCTCGATTTCTCCTGCGCGATCTTCGACGAGCGGGGCGATCTCATCGCCAACGCGCCCCACATGCCGGTGCATCTCGGCTCGATGAGCGAGAGCGTGAAGGTCGTGATCCGCGAGCGCGGCGGCACGATGAACCCCGGCGACGTCTACGTGCTGAACGCGCCCTACAATGGCGGCACGCATTTGCCCGACGTCACCGTCATCACGCCCGTCTTCGACGATGCCGGGAAGAAGATACTCTTCTACGTCGGCGCGCGCGGCCATCACGCCGACATCGGCGGCGTCACGCCCGGCTCGATGCCGCCCGATTCCAAGACGGTGGAGGAGGAGGGCGTCCTGTTCGACAATTTCCTCCTCGTCGACCGCGGCACGTTCCGCGAGGAGGCCCTGCGCGCGCATCTGGCGTCGGGCAAATACCCGGCGCGCAACCCGTATCAGAACGTCGCCGATTTGAAGGCGCAGATCGCGGCCTGCGAGAAGGGCGTGCAGGAGCTGCGCCGCATGGTCGGCCAGTTCGGCCTCGGCGTCGTCCACGCCTACATGAAGCACGTGCAGGACAACGCCGAAGAGCAGGTGCGCCGCGTGCTCGGCGCGCTCAAGGACGGCAGCTTCGAGAACCCGCTCGACAATGGCGGCGTCATCAAGGTGAAGATCACGGTGGATCGCGCGCGCCGCGCGGCGAAGCTCGATTTCACCGGCACGGCCGCGCAGCTCCCGACGAACTTCAACGCGCCCTCGGCGGTGTGCCGCGCGGCCGTGCTCTACGTCTTCCGCACGCTGGTGGACGACGAGATCCCGATGAACGAGGGCGTGCTGAAGCCGCTCGAGCTCGTGATCCCGCCGGGCTCGATGCTCAACCCGCGCCACCCCGCCGCGGTCGTGGCCGGCAACGTCGAGACCTCGCAGCTCATCACCGAGACGCTCTACGGCGCGCTCGGCCTCCAGGCGGCGGGGCAGAGCACGATGAACAACCTCACCTTCGGCAACGCGCAGTATCAGTATTACGAGACGGTGGCGGGCGGCGCCGGCGCGGGGCCGGGCTACGACGGCGCGTCTTGCGTGCAGATCCACATGACGAATTCGCGGCTCACCGATCCCGAAGTGCTCGAATGGCGCTTCCCGGTGCTGCTCGAGGATTTCCGCATCCGCCGCGGCTCGGGCGGCAAGGGCAAGTGGCGCGGCGGCGACGGCGCCATCCGCCGCCTGCGTTTCCTCGAGCCGATGACGGTCTCGATCCTTTCCTCGCGCCGCGCCTACGCCCCGTTCGGCATGGAAGGCGGCGAGCCCGGCGCCAAAGGCCGCAACTGGGTCGAGCGCACGGATGGCACGCTCGTGCCGATGACCGGCACCGACAAATGCGAGGTCGAGGCCGGCGACGTGTTCGTGGTGGAGACGCCCGGCGGCGGCGGCTATGGCGTCGCGGGGGAGATGAAGCGGGCGGCGGAGTAGCGGCGCGGACCGCGGCGCGCGGGCCCGGAGCGGCGGCGGTCCGCGGTCGGCGCGGGCGGCTCCAATTCCCGGCCGCCGGGCACGGCGGCGGCGCTGCGCGCGTACCGTTCTCGGGGGGTGCCAGAGAGGGGGTATCCCATGATCGCGCGTATCGCCGGCGCCGCCGGCCTTGCCGCCGCCGTCTTGTCCGCCGCACCGGCGGCGCTCGCCGAAACCGCGCCGCGCCTGCTGTGGCAAGTGGCGATGCCGGGCGCGTTGCCGCTCGCCGTCCAGCCGGATTTGCGCGGCCGGCCCTATCTCTACGTCGCGCAGAAATCCGGCGGCGTCGCCGTGCTCGCCAGGGCCGGCGGCGTCCCCGTCGCCACGGTGCCGCGCGCGGCGCTGGGCGGCCTCGACGCGATGCACCTCGCGCAGAGCGGCGACTCGCTGCTGGTGGCGCTCGGCGACCATTTCGCGGCCGGCGGCGCGCGCGCGGGCCTCGCCGTCGTCTCGCTCGCCGATCCGCGCGCGCCGGCCGTGCGCGCGCTCTGGGTCGCGCCGGCCGCAGGGCGCGGCGCCTCGGCCGTCGTGTCCGACGGGCGCCACGCCTACCTCGCCGCGATGCGCGAGGGCGTGATCGTGTTCGATCTCGCGGCGCCCGGCGCGCTGCGGCCGCTGGCCGCCTTCCGGCCCGATCCCGGATTTCCGCGCGCCAATCCCGGCGGCCTGCAGGTTCCGGCGGCGCGCGGACTGGCCCTGGCGGGCCGCCTGCTGTTCGTCGCCTACGATGCGGGCGGCCTCCGCGTGCTCGACGTCGCGTCGCCGGCGCGGCCTGCCGAGATCGGGCGCTACGCCAATGCGCGCCTGGGCGCCAAGCCGCAGGCCTTCAACGCGGTGGCCCTCGACGGGCGCATCGCCTACGTCGCCGTCGACTATTGCGGCGTCGAAGCGCTCGACATCGCCGATCCGCGGCAGCCGCGGCCGCTCGGCTGGTGGAATCCCTGGCGTTGCGAGACGCCGGCGAACACCTGGTTCAACAGCGCCGGCCACGCCAACCATCTCGCCGCCGATCCGGCGCGCAAGCGGCTCTATGTCTCGGCCGGCGACACGGAACTGGCCGTGCTCGACGTGGCCGATCCCGCCCGGCTGCGCCTCGTCGCGAGCATCGGCCGTGCGCGCGACGGATACGGTTCCTGGGGCCTCGGCCTCGATGCCGGCGCCGTCTACGTCAGCTACATCCGTGCGCCGCTGCCGTTCCGCGGCACCTGGTCGGGGCTCCGCGCCTTCGCGCGCGAGTGAAACGGCGCCGCTACCTGGCCCCGGCCGCGAGCCGCAGTTCCTCCACCTTCACCAGGCGCCCGTGGATCGGGATGACCGTATCCACGTCGAGCTTGAGCTGTTGGAGATTGGCCCACAGGTTCGTCGTGAACGGGTTGAGTTGCGCGGGAATAGCGGTGACCGGCTCGCGCGGGCTGAACGCGTCGGCGACGAGCAGGATTTTCTCCTTGGGCAGGTAGCCGACGATCAGCGCGTCGTTGTGCGAGTTGTCCTTGACGCGATGCAGCTCGAGCACGCGCTCGCCGTCGGTGAGCACGTGCTTGTCCCCGATGGCGACGAACGACGCCGCCTTGCCCGAGCGCGCAAGCGCATCGGGCGAAAGCGTGCGCGGCGCGGCATAGGCCGCCTCGAAATAGGGCTTGTTCATCGCATGGGTGACGATCGCGGCGCCCTCGGCCGCGCAGGCGCGCAGGCCGCCCGCATGGTCGAAATGGTGGTGCGTGTTGACCGCATAGCGGATCGGCTTGCCGGGGATCGCCTGCTTCACCGCCGCGATCACCGCCAGCGTGCGCGCGTCGCCGAGCGGGCATTCGAACAGGATGACGTGGTCGCGCATCTCGATGGCCGCGCTGTGGTGCGATCCGCCGGCCAGGAACCACACGCCTTCGGCCGCCTTCTCCGCCTTGACGATCTCCGGCGCCTCGCGGATCGACGGCGGCACGACGATGCCGCCGGCGTTCACCTTCGCCTCGGCCGCGACGAAATCGAGCACCGGATGCCCGCCCGCCCATTGGCGCAGGCGCATCGGCACCATCACGCCGTCGATCTCCTTGTAGAGATCGTACGCGGTGGCGACGTGCATGTCGCCGAGCACCGGGCTGTCGACCCATGAGTCCACGCGCTCGACGAGGCGGGACTTGCCGACCAGCACGCTCGCCCTCCACCGGCCGGAGCGGGCGATCTCGAACGTCCAGCCGTCCGCGGCCGGCGCGAGCTTCGCCTTGTCGGCGAGCGCGGCGGTGACGAGCGCGTGCGGCGAGGTCCCGTAATCGTGCAGCAGCGTCGGCTGGAGGCGCGGCGAGGCGATCGTGAAGGCCCCGGCCACGGTCCACGCCTTGTCGCCGGCGATGCCGCTGGCGCGGCGCTGCTCGCCGAAGATCGGCTGCTGCGCGCCGCCGCGCGGCGGAACTTCGAATTGCGTCAGCACGAAGTCGCTGACGAAGACGTGCCGCTTCAGGTCGAAGGCGCGCGTCGCGCGCACCATGTTGAACCGCGGCCAAGCCTCGCCGGGCCGGAAGCTCTGGCCGACGCCCCAGAACGTGCCCGTGCCGGAATAGTGGATCGTCTCGGCCTTGGCGACGCCCATTGCGCGGGCGACATCGTCGATGGTTTGCGCGCGTGCGGCGCCGGCGAGCGCGGGCGGCAATGCGAGCGCCAGAATGAACGCCTTGTGTTTGATCCGCATGGTTTCCTCCCCGGCGGCGCGCCGTGTCCCGGGCGCCTCTTGCGTGGAAAGACAACACGCGAGCGGCCCGGGCCATGCTTCACGTTGCAGTGAGCGCGCGGGCGGCGCGGGCTACGCCGCCGTCCACGCGGTCGGGAACATCGCCTCGTCTTCCGGCCGCTTTCCGGCCGGGAACTGCGGATTGCCCGGTAGCTTCACCGCCTGCGGGCGCGGGTCCCAGATCGCGTCGGCGCCCATGTAGCGCACCGACAGCGCGAGGCGGCGCTGGGTCTTCGAGCGGTTGCCGCCCGAGCCGTGGACGGTGAGCGGGTGGTGGCAGATGCAGTCGCCGGCCTTCATGTCCCAGGAGAGGATGCGCACGTCGCCGGTGCGGTTGCGCGGATCGGAGAAATCCGGGCAGACCGGGGCGCTCATGTCCATGCGCGCCGGATCCTGGTCGGGCGTGATCGCGCGATACCACTTGCCCCAGCGGTGCGAGCCTGCGGCGTATTCGAGCCCGCTGGTCTCGACCGAGACGTCGGTGAGCGCCACCCAGATCGAGACGATGTCGCCGCCGCGGAACGGCCAGTAGGGCAGGTCCTGGTGCCAGAAGGTGGGCGCCTGCGTGTTCGGCTCCTTCACGAAGAGCTGGTCGTAGAAGAAGTTCACGCGCTTCTGGCGCAGCAGGCGGGCGGCGATCTCGGCGGCGGGCGAGCGCAGCGCGAATTCGCGAAACGCGGCGTCCCAGGTGGCCATGAAGATGTTGGCATAGAAGCGGCCGGGCTCGCCGGGCTTGGTGCCTTCGCGCACCTGGCCCTTGCCCGTCGCGATCACGCGGTCGGTCGCCGCGTACATGCGGTCGATCCAATCGCGGCCGAACAGCCCGCGCAGACAGACGACGCCGTCCGTCTCGTAGGCGCGAATGTCGCGGTCGGCGATCTCCACGGCGGCCGGCGTTCCGGACATGGTTCCTCCCTGACGGCGCCGCAGCGGGCGTCGTGCGTGCCTTTCTAGGCGATTTCGCGCGCCACCGCGACGCCGCGCGCGGGCGATGTCCGATTTCGCAGAGCCGGCATCCGGGCCCTGCGGTCAAGGCGGTCGCATCGCGGCCGCCGCTGCGCTACGAAAGGGCCGGACAACCGATCGAACGGAGAAACGCATGGACGCCACCGTGAAGAAGACGACGCTGCGCATGATTCCCTACGGCCTCTACGTGCTCACCGCCGAGGCGGCGGACGGGCGCGTGGCCGCCGCGACCGTGAATTTCGTGACGCAGACCTCGTTCAACCCGCCGCTGGTCGCCGTCGCGCTCAAGGCGGATTCCGGCGCCTATGCGCTGGTCAAGGAAACCAAGGCGTTCGCGCTCAACATGCTCGGCAAGGGCCAGCAGGGCGCGGCCTTCGCGTTCTTCAAGCCGGCCGAGAAGCAGGGCGACAAGATCAGCGGCGAGGCCTACCGCAAGGGCGCCACCGGCGCGCCGATCCTGCTCAGCGCGGCGGCCAGCGTCGAATGCAAGGTGGTCGAGATCGTCACCATGGGCGATCACCACGTCGTGCTCGGCGAAGTGGTCGAAGCCACGCTCGCCAAGCCGATCGAGGGCCGGCCCGACCACGCGATCCTGCTGATGGGCGATCTCGGCCCCAACGTGTTCTACGGCGGCTGAGCCGTGCGGCGCGCGCCGTGCGCGACCCAGACGGCGCCGTCCTTGCGGTACCAGCGTTTCACGGCGGCCCACGCGATGCGGTGGCAGCGCGATTCGCGCTCGCCCGCCGCTCCGTCGAAACGCTTCCAGGCGTTGTTGAACGCCTGGCGGTAGATGTCCTGGGCGTGCGCGGGCAGCACGTGCTGCACCGGCGGCGGCAGGTCGCCGTTCGTACGATAAGGCATGGGGAGGATCCGCGGCTGCCCGCAGTGAACGGGCTGCCGCGGCCTCCGGCCTTGATCCAGGTCAAAAAAGCCCGCGGCCGGCCGGCTCAGCGCTTCTTGCCGGCCCGCTTCTTCGTCTTGGCCTTGGCCTTCGCCTTGGGCTTGGTTTTCGCTTTCGTCTTCGCCTTGGCCGTCGTGCGGATTTCCGGCATCGCGGCCTTGCGCTTCTTGCTCTGGTCCACGGCGTCGCGCGCGGATTCGAGCGCCTCGCGCACCAGCGCCGTGCCCTTCACCATCGACACCATCTTCCCGTAGGCGACCTCGCGCGGCAGGTATTTCATGCCGCAATCGGGTGCCACGATGATGCGCTCGGGCGGGCAGTGCGGAAACGCGCGCGTGATGCGCGCCGCCACCACCTCGGGCGTCTCGACCGCCATGTTGTCGAGGTCGATGACGCCGAGCACGATCGTCTTGTCCGGCAGCTTCTCGAGGATCACCGTGTCGAGGTTCGACTGCGCGGTCTCGATCGAGATCTGGTGCACGCGGCACTGCTGGAACTCGGGCAGGAACGAATAGCCCTCCGGCCGCGCGTGGATGATCGCCGCGTAGCCGAAGCAGATGTGCACCGCCGTCGTGCCCTTGACGCCGTCGAGCGCGGCCTGGAGCGCGCGGATGCCGAACTCGCGCGCGGCCTGCGGGCGCGCCTGCATGTAGGGCTCGTCGATCTGCACCACGTCGGCGCCGGCCGCGAACAGGTCCTTGATCTCCTCGTTCACCGCCTTGGCGTAGTCCATCGCCGCCTCGGCCGGCGTGCGGTAGAAATCGTTCTGCGCCTGCTGGCTCATCGTGAACGGGCCGGGCACCGTCATCTTGATCATGCGCGTCGTGTTGCGGCGCAGGAACTCGGTGTCGCGCACCTGCACCGGGTATTTGCGCCGGATCTTACCGGCGATGCGCGGCACCGGGTTGGGATGGCCCGAGCGGTCGAGCGCCGTGCCCGGATTGTCGATGTCGACGCCCTCGAGCGCGGTGGCGAAGCGGTTGGAATAGCTTTCGCGGCGCATCTCGCCGTCGGTGACGATGTCGAGGCCGGCGCGCTCCTGGTCGCGGATCGCGATCAGCGTCGCGTCGTCCTGCGCCTCCTCGAGGAAGCGCGGATCGACGCGCCACAGCTCCTTCGCGCGCACGCGCGGCGGAAAGCGGCCGCGCAGGTTGTCGCGGTCGACGAGCCAGTCCGGCTGCGGATAGGAGCCCACGAGCGAGGTGGGCAGGAGCGAATGGAGCGGCTTCGGCATGCGGCGTTCCCCCGAGTGCGGCGGTGTTGTGGATTGCCCCGCACGCTAGCACGCGCGCGGCGCGGCGAGAAAGCGCGAACGGGCCCGCACCGCGGCGCGTCCCGGCATCGCCGGGCAGCCGGCGCCTTCCCGGTGCGGTCAGGCCGTCCAATTGTGTGAGCGGTCTCACACGAAACTGCCTTCGTCGATTGAGGCGTTCCGGCACGGGTGCTAGCGTTTTCCCGGGGGCCGGGCACGCTGCGCCGGGGGAGGGAATCCGTGCAACCGCCGAATACGAATCTTGTCGCGAAATACCGGCTTTCGACGTTGCTCGGCGACGACGTGCGCGCGATCCTTCGCGCGCGCTGGCCGCAAGTCCTGCTCTTTCTCGGTCTCCCGAGCCTGACGCTTTGGCTCGCGGATTTCCTCCGCGGCCGCGCCGGCGTGCGCGGTCCGGACGTCGGCGACCAATATCTCCATTCGCTGTGCCTCATGTTCGGCTGCATCCCGGGGCAGTTCTGGGAGCAGGCGCAGATCTGGATGGCGCTGACCGTCGTCTTGGTGATCCTCTCCGCGGTCATCGTCATCTATGTCGGCTATTCGGCCGCGAACTTCTTCTACGTGCGCTCGGCGGAAGCGGCTGGCGCGCCGTTTCGTCTCGGCGTCTCGTATTACTGGTTCGTCGGCGGGGCCGCTGTCTTCGCCGGCGCCGTTTCGTTCGCGATCGCCGGCGCCCCTGACTACCACTTGCTCTTCCCCAGTGGCGTGCTGGAACACCTGAAATTCGTAGCGTCCCTGCGCCAGAATCGGTTCCTGCCGCTGCTGGACGGCTCTTTCCACGCGGTCAACGCGGCAGTGACCTTCGCCGCCACGTTCATCGTCCTCTCGGTCGCGTTGACGGTGACGAACGTGGATTCGACTCTCGACGAGCGCCTGCTTGCTCGTCAGCGGACGCGCTTCAACACGCTGCTGTACCTCGCCTCGACGGTGTTGGTGCTCGGTGTCGTGCAGATGAGCACATGGGTTCGTCTGCCATTGAGCATGTTCGAGTCCTACATCAAGCAGGCGCCGGTCGCGCTGGGCGAGGCGGCAGCCAAGCCTTTGATCGCCAAGATCGAGGTGATAAGCGCTCAGTATCAGGCCGTCGCAACCGGTTACGTCACCTTCGCCGGCATCACGTTCGTGGCGGTCCTGCTCGCGATATTCCTGCCCGCCAGCAAGATGCTGGAGCGGGCGGCGCGCGACAAAGCCGCGTCGGCCGTTTCGCAAGGCGCGGGCGAGCCGCCGGCGACGTCGGTCGACAAGTGGTTGGCGGAGCGCGGCCTCGACGATCGGACATGGGATCGCGTCGTCGCGGTGCTCGCCCTGCTGGCGCCGTTCATCGCCGCGCCGGTCGCCCAATTCCTCCAGTCGCTTCTCAAGCAGGCACCGCCGGCGCAATCCGGCTTCGTCGGGCTTTCGGCGCTCCTGGCTTGACGGGCCTGCCGTCCGGCGCCGCGCATCCCCGCGCGCAGCGTGCGTCGGCGCCGGTTGGGCGTCGCACGCCGCGCCGGTGCGGCGGCCTTCGGCAGTGTCCGGCATCGGACGGCGATCGCGTGCGCGGCGGCCGGTTCGATCGCGTGGCCGGAGGATTGTGCGCGCCGGTGCCACCCCTTAGTCTCGGCTCCAACGCAACCGGCGGCGATCCAGGCGCGGGGAGGAAATGGCGATGCATTGGCTTCGAACGCTTGCGGCCGCCCTGATTTCGGCGGCGCTCGCCGCCACGCCCGCCTCCGCCCAGCAGCTCGGCATCGGCACGATGGGGCAGGGCACCGCCGGCTATTCGATGTCGGCCGCGATCGCGAAAGTGCTGAGCGACAAGGCCAAGATCGCCGCCCGCGTCCAGCCGGCCGGCGGCACCAGCCAGTTCGTCCCCCTCGTCGACAGCGGCGAGCTCGATTTCGGCGTCGTCAACATCATCGAGGCGAAAGAGGCGCTCACCGGCACCGGCGCGTTCGAGGGCAAGAAGCAGGCGAACATCCGCATGGCCGCGGTGCTGTATCCGTTCCGCAACGGCATGTTCGTGCGCAACGATTCGCCGCTCAAGACGACGAAAGACCTGAAAGGCGCGCGCGTCTCCTACGGCTACACCTCGCAGCTCACGCTCAAGGCGGTCACCGACGCCTATCTCGCGAATGGCGGCCTCACGATCGCCGACGCGAAGCCGGTGCTCGTACCCAACGTTTTGCGCGGCGCCGACGAGATCGTCGCCGGCCGCGCAGACGCGAGCATCTTCGCGCTCGGCGCCGGCAAAGTGGCCGAGGTCAACGCCACGATTTCGGGCGGCGTGCGCTTCCTCCAGCTCGACGATTCGCCCGAGGCCGTGGCCCGCATGCAGAAAGTGCTGCCCGAGGCCTACATCATCACGGTGAAGCCCGCGGCCGCGCTGGCCGGCATCGTCGGCGACACCAAGACGATGGCCTACGACTACGTCCTCATCGTCGGCAGGCACGTGAAGAACGAGACGGTGGCGCAGGTCGTCGACGTGCTGGCCGCGAACAAGGCCGCGCTGAGCGAGGCTTTCGGCGGCTTCCAGGGCTTCGAGCCCGCCGGCATGGCCAAGCGGCTGCCGGTCGAATACCACCCCGGCGCGATCGAGGCCTACACGAAGCGCGGGCAGTGGCCGCCGCAGTAGCGCGCGCCGGGCGGACGGGGCGGTGAACGACGCGGCCGGCAGCGGCGCGCCGATCCTGGCGCCCGCGCAGCGCTGGATCGAAACCGCGCTCGGCACGGCGCTGGCGCTCGTCGCCGTCGCCTGGGCGCTCGGCCTGCCGCAGCGCCTCGACTGGCCGCTGTTCACCGAGCAGTTCCTGGCCGGAATATTGGCGCTCGTCCTGCCGCTCGCGTTCCTGGCCACCGCGCCGCGGCGCCGGCGCCGTGGTGCCGCCGGCGTGTGGGACGTCGCGCTCGCGCTCGTCGCCGCGCTCGCCGCCGGCTACGTCGCCGTGCGGTATCCCGATCTGCAGGGCCGGCTCGTCTACCGCCCGTGGGACGGCGTGGCGATCGGCGTCGTGCTGGTGCTGCTCGTGCTCGAGGCCGTGCGCCGCTGCTGCGGGCTGGCGCTGCTGCTGATCCTGCTCGCCTTCGTCGCCTACGCGCTGCTCGGGCATGTCCTGCCCGGCACGCTCGCGGCGCGGCCGGTGCAATGGGACCGGCTCGCGGTCTATCTCGCGATGGACACGAACGCGCTGATCGGCACCTCGCTGCTGGTGGCGGCCGAGGTGGTGATTCCGTTCATCCTGATGGGCCAGATCCTGAACCGCGGCGGCGGCGCGGACTTCTTCAACGACATCGCGCTCGCCGCGGCCGGCCGCTCGCGCGGCGGCGGCGGCAAGATCGCCGTCGTCTCGTCGCTGCTGTTCGGCTTCGTCTCCGGCAGCGCGGTCGCCAACGTCGTCTCGGGCGGCATCATCACGATCCCGCTGATGATGAAGTCCGGCATGCGGGCCGACCGCGCCGCCGCGGTCGAGGCGGTCTCGTCCACCGGCGGGCAGCTCGTCCCGCCGGTCATGGGCGCCGCCGCGTTCCTGATGGCCGAGTTCCTGGGGGTTCCCTACCGCGACGTGGCGCTGGCCGCGCTGGCGCCGTCGCTGCTGTTCTACCTGGCGCTCTACGTGTGGTGCGACTTCGCGGCCGGCCGCGACGGCCTGAAGCTCGTCGATCCCGCGCGGATCCCCCGCGCGCGCGACGTGCTGCGATCGGGCTGGCACTACGCGCTGCCGTTCGTGGCGCTGTTCGTCGCGCTGTTCTGGTGGAACTGGTCGGCGCAGCTCGCCGCGCTGTTCGGCTGCGCGATCCTCTACGTCACGTGCACGGCATTCGGCTATCGCGGCCGGCGCATGAAACTGCGCGACATCGGCTGGACGATCGCCTCCACCGGCAGCGCGGTGATCGAGGTCGTCGTCATCTGCGCCGCCGCCGGCCTCGTGATCGGGGTCTTGAACCTCACCGGGCTCGCCTTCGGCCTCACGCTCTATCTCGGCCAGCTCGCCGAGTCGAACGTCGTCGTGCTGTTGCTGGTCACCGCCGCCATCAGCGTCGTGCTCGGCATGGGGATGCCCACGGTCGCGGTCTACGTGCTGCTCGCCGCGCTGATCGCTCCGGCGATGGTGAAGGCCGGGCTCGATCCGATGGCCGCCCACATGTTCCTGCTCTATTTCGGCATGCTGTCGATGATCACGCCGCCCGTGGCGCTCGCGAGCTTCGCCGCCGCCAGCATCGCCAGGGCCGATTTCTGGCGCACCGGCTGGGAGGGCGTGAAGATCGGCTGGATCGCCTATGTCGTGCCGTTCGTGTTCGTGTTCCAGCCGAGCGTGCTGTTCCGCGGAAATCTCTGGACGGGGCTGTGGGAGATCGCGACCGCGTGCTTCGGGGTCGTGCTCGGTACCGCGGCCATCGTCGGCCACGCGAAAGGGCCGGTCGGGCCGGCGTGGCGCGCCGCGGCGGGCGCCGCGTCCGTGCTGCTGTTCCTGCCGGTGGACCGGCTGCCCGACGCCGCCAAGCTCGACTTCGCGCTCGGCGGCGTCGCGCTGTCGGGCGGCCTCGTGCTCAACCTCGCCGGCGCCGCTGCCGGCGCGGCGCTGCTCGCGCTCGAGGCGCGGCGCGCGCGGCGCTGAGCGTCAGCGCGCCGGGTCGGTCAGCAATTCGAACGCGGCGTAGTTCGGGCCGCCCGTGCCGAGGCCGGCGCGGCAGGTCTTGATGTTGGCGGCGCTGGAGCACGACTTGGTGCCGCCGATCTTGCAGCCGGCGTCGCGGCACTTCTTGCGTTCGGCCTGGGTGTCGCTGCCGCCGTAGCGGCACTGCTGGCACGGGCTGCCCGAGGTGCAGATGTAGCAGCCGTCGGCCAGGGCCGGCGGCGCCGCGCCGCAGAAGGCGGCCCCGAGCGCGAGAACGGCGGCGGCGAGCAATCTCTTCATGGTCGGCATCCCTGTTTCGGTGCGGCCGGTTCTGGACTTCGGCCCGCGTTCCGTTCTAGCCAATCCGCGCAAGCGCGGCGAGGGCGAAGCCGCGTCCCCGCCGCTTGTCGCCCGATGGCGCGCGCTCTAGGTTAACCACGAGAATTCACCAGGGATCCCCCATGGCCGTTCCCGCATCGCTGGCCGCCAAGCGCCGGCCCGAATCGCGCATCGATACCGCGATCGCGATCCTCAAGCAGAAGTTCGGCGAGCGGCTCTCCACCGCCGAGGCCGTGCGCCAGCAGCACGGCAAGGGCGAGGACCATTTCCCGGTGCTGCCGCCCGACGCCGTCGTCTTCGCCGAGACGACCGAGGACGTGGCCGAAGCGGTGCGGGTCTGCGCCGAGCACAAGGTGCCGGTGATCCCGTTCGGCACCGGCACGTCGCTCGAAGGCCATGTCGGCGCGATCGAAGGGGG